>DASPPQ010000279.1:0-57482 GCA_035625415.1 Thermodesulfobacteriota bacterium | reverse complement strand
GCCTTCGTTCACGGGAATCACGCGCACGAAGGGACCGGGAAGGAGGTCCACCATTTTCCGGCCGTATTCCCGCCATTCCGTCTCCATATATTTTTTCCACAAGTCCAGGACCTCCCGCGATATCCCGGGGGTCAAGACGGTGGAATCATGCATCTGAGGAATGCTTTTCACGCGATAGTACTTCATCTGCTCGCCCTTTTTCGATTTGAAGATAAGCCCCCTGTTAAAAAGGGATTCCATCATGGCCTTGATCGTTTCCGTAGAGAATCCCGTTTTCTGGCCGAGTTCCTCCGCTGTTGCCGACGGCGCCGCCGCAAGCAACACCTTCGCCTCATCATCCTTGACAAGGGCCTCAAAAATCTTCTGAATTAGGGGAGATTCCATTCCACCAACCGCTTCTGCCAGCTGACGATAAAGACTCTTATCCGCCATTTCTGATGTGCTCCTCCTTCCTTCCGGGTTTTGACTAAGTATCAAAAATAAAAACCTGTGTGTCAAGGGCAAACCGAGGCTTGTACGTAATGCCTCACACTACCGTGAAAACTCGCCGAGATCGGGCCCCGCGCCACGCGGGGTCGGAGAAAATCTTATGGCGGATTCCCTCAGCTTTGTCCCTCAATTAAAAGAATGTCCTGCACATGGATGGACTATGCGCTGAGGGACGAAAGTTGCCCTTGCCAATTACAATGTCAGATCGTCCGCCAAATAGGATTTTCAGGGACATTCCTGCCCTATCGGAAGACGTGATCCACGCTTCGGTGAGACATTACTCTCGCATGCCCTATGTACCTTATTTAAACGTGATGACGACGATCTCGGGTTTGGTATCAATCCGCATGGGAGGCCCCCAGGTACCCGCCCCGCTGGAGGTATAAACCAAGAGATCGCCAAACCATTTTAGCCCGTAGTCGTAACCCTGGTAGACTTTCGAGGTGATCAATCGAAAGAGCAGAACCTGGCCCTGGTGAGTGTGGCCTGAAAGCTGGAGCGAAATTCCCTGCTCCCTGGCGACGCGTAGATTGAGAGGGGCGTGTTTCAATAAAATGCTGGGCTTAAGAGGGTCTATTTCCATCTTCTTCAGAATCGTTCTGAAATCTTCTTCCCTTCTCGAATCTCTGTAATCGACCCCAATAATCTGCAGGCCGTCCAGCTCAATCTTCTCGTTGTATAAAACATGTATCCCGGCAAGACGGACAGCTCGGAGGTACGGGGTGTTGTCAGAAAACTCCTCATGATTGCCTGTGATAAAATAGGTGCCGTAAGGAGCAAAGATCTTGGAAAAGGGTTCGATCGTCTTATTCAGGTCGACCGCCACACCGTCATAGAGATCGCCGCCGATAAAAACAATGTCTGGATGCAAGTTCTTCACCTCGGCGGCAATCTGCCGTGCAAACCCGTAGTTTCTTACCTGGCCCAAATGTGTATCGCTCACCCAAACAGCCGTTTTCCCTTTCCAATGGCCAGGCAGGTGGGGAAGCTCGACGTTGACCCGGGTTGTCCGAATCACTCCTGCGTTAATGAATCCGTAAAGCCCTGCCGCCAGGCCTATCCCGATCAGGATCTCGATCAATATTTTTTGATCCAGGGGAAGGTGAATCACTTTAGCCAGGCCGTAGAAGATCCAGCAAAGCGCGGATGCGAGAATCAAAAGGTAAAGAATCCCCAACCAGAATGCCGCTGCCGTGTAAACGCACCGTATCAGGGGATTGGAGTAACGGAAAGCGAGAAAGGAGGTCAGGACAAGGCTTACGGATAGCAGACCCAGGGCAGCTTTAAAGGTTAAAAGTTTGCCGGGACCGGCCACCCCAAAGAAGCGGACTAGGGTCTTGTAAAAAAACCAGTGTCCCAGAAAAAGGATCGATTGGACGATACTGATAAAGAGAATAAAGCGCATAAAAGTTTAAGCATTATAATGGATAAAACTCCGATCCGCCATTGATTGTTCCTTCCTTTACGAAGGTATCGAATCGACTTCCGGCCCATCACAAGCTTGACCGGCAAGCGTCCTGCTTGCCTTTCCGGCCATTTCTTCTTCCACAGACAAGAAGAACCCAGAAAAGGTATTGACACAGAGGGGGAAATTTTTTCTGTAAACCCCCACCTCGGGGGATCCCTCGGAGAGGCTTCATCGGCCCGACCTTCTATCCGTTCTGGCACACGGGTGGCGGCCCATACCGGAGTTCCTGCTCTGGATGCGTCTTTGTGCCATTCCTAATAAGTATGGGCCTTATGAAGGCTCGGAGAGGGATTTTCCCAGGTCGTGGGCGAAAAATGGGGGGGGAGGACAAGAAGTGTCCCGTTCTTGACAATCATTCCTTAATATATCACGCTTGCGTGAAGCAGTGATCATCAGCCTCTTCATCTTGTCGACACCAAGAGGTTATTTGAAGAATCGCCATAATAGACGGGAGCGTGGCGGTGACCGGGGAGAATCGGGCATTCTGTCCGGCGGCCATGTAGACCGTCCCACCCTATTTCTCATAGCGGCTGCAACGGGCTCGAGGGCGCGCAACAAGGCATTCGGCATCCGCTTGCCCCTGCTCGGATATCCTGCCATGGGTCTTGCGACGATCGCTTCCCTCACTCCAGACCGATTCAACGTCCATCTCGTTGATGAGGCCAACGAGCCTGTGCCTTACGGGGAAGGATGTCATCTGGCTTTAATTGTCGGACTCACCCACCATATACCGAACGTCTATCGCATTGCCGACCGTCTGCGGTCCGAAGGGACGAAGGTGATATTAGGCGGGTTTCATGTAACCGCTCTGCCAGAGGAGGCCCTGCAACATGCCGATTCCGTAATCCTCGGAGAAGCCGAAGCCATATGGGAAGAGATTCTCGGTGATTTTGAACGAGAAGACCTGAAGAAAAAATATCTCGGCCCGGAGACAAATCTTGACCGGCTTCCGGTCATGAGGCGCGACCTTTTCAACAAGAAATTTTACTACCCCGGGGAAATCATAGAAACTTCTCGCGGTTGTGCAGTCGGATGCGCATTTTGCGGCGTTCAGAGATTTTTCGGAAGAAGGTACCGAGGACGGCGGCCGGAAGCCATTCGAAAAGAGGTGATGGCCCTCTTCGGCCCAAGGCCCCCTCAGGCCCGATGGAAGACCTGGCTCGCACAGCACTGGCACCGTGACATCCCTTATTTTATCGAAAGGCGCCTCCTCTATGTGATGGACTCTAATTTCGTTTCGGATCCGGGTCACGCCCGGGCCGTTCTGCAGGTGTTCAAGGACTGCGACATTAGGTGGTACGGTCACGCGAGCTTCAACCTCACACGAGATGAGTCCATGCTGGACTTGATGGCAGAATCAGGCTGCATCGGTGTGAACATCGGCTTCGAATCGCTCTTCCAAGCATCCATTGACTCCATGCATAAGTTTCCGAACCGGACGGCCGAATATGCCGACTGTATCCGTCGCTTTCGAGAACGCGAAATCGGCGTCATGGGTACGTTCATCGTAGGGTTTGATGAAGACACCCCCGCGGTCTTCGATCAGATCGCCGAATTCGCCGCAGAAAATCGCCTTCAGACTGCCTTTACCCTGATTCTTACTCCTCTCCCGGATACCACGCTCTACGCACAGATGGACTCCCAGCGCCGGATCTTCAGCCGCGACTGGCGTGATTACGATCACGGATCGGTGACGTTTTTCCCCAAGAACATGACTCCGGAGCAACTCCACCGGGGGATGAGATCCGCATGGAGAAAGATCTATTCATGGCGGAGCATATGGCGGAGAATTATGACAAAGCCCCGCGTCCGGCCTTTCTTCTACCTCCCGGTCAACATCGGATTTCGCCGCTGCACCCGCCTGATCTGTTCCACAAAGCTCTGGCCTCTTCCCAAACCGGTTCGACACGAATAATGGTTACATGCGGCTTGAACAGGTATCTGGTTGCTATTTCCATTTTTTGCGATATGATGTATAGAAGCCATGAAATAGGAGGCTGATGATGAAACATCACGTGAAATGGTTGATTCCTATCTTGGCCGTCTTTCTAACGAGCCAGGTTGCCCACGCCCTTGAGATAGGCGAAATTCCTCCAAAGATAGAGTTAAAAGAAAAGCTAGGAGGACGTCTGGATGGAAAACCCTGGAGCAGCGAGGAGTTGCAGGGGAAGGTCTATGTCCTTTTTTACGTCGACCCTGATGAAAAAGATACGAACAATGATGCCAGCGAAGCTCTAGACAGAGAGAAGTTTCCCGACGATAAGTTTCAATCCGTTGGGATCATTAATATGGCCGCCACCTGGCTTCCCAATTTTGCCATTTCTTCTGCCCTTAAAGATAAACAGAAGCGTTATCCCCGAACCATTTATGTGCGGGATTACAAAAGAGTGTTGGTGAAGGCCTGGAAGATTGCTGACGACAGCAGTAACGTTCTCGCCTTTGACAAAAAGGGGAGATTGATCTTCAGAAAAGACGGCAAGCTTAGCGCGGAAGAGATCCAGACGCTCGTCAAGGTCATCCGTGATCATCTGTAATCTTTCTTCCCACTTGGGTTCTCCCTGAAGGGTGTGTATTTGGTCATGGCCGCAAGGGAGTGGCCTCTATCGACTAAGGGAAGTCCCGGGGAGAATGAGGCGCCGATAGAGATTCGAGGTTTCAGATGGCAGTGGGCGAGAGGCTTGAGTTGGGGAAAAGGAATCTTAGAACCATAGACTAAGAAAGGAATAGAGAGAGATGTCGTGGACGATCGTAGGTATCGCCGCCGCCTCGTTGACGATGTTCGGGTTTGTCCCGCAGATCATCAAGATGTGGAAAACCCATTCGGTCAAGGATGTGAGTGGATTGACCCTACTTCAATTTAGTGCAGGGTCTGCGTTATGGATGTTGTATGGAATACATCTCCAAGACTTCATTGTGATTGGTGCAAACGCCATATCCCTGGCCGCCCTCTTCATCGCATTAGGATTTTATCTGAGGCTAAGTCGAAACATTCAGTGCAACCATTGAAGACTCCGCGTCAGGCCGATGTTATGGACGCATCTGCAATCTCATCACCCGATGTCTGGTCCGCGTCATTTTTTCTTTGTTGATCCATGAAAATCTCCGTTATTATTCCTGCGTTGAACGAAGCCAGAGGTATTCTTGGAGCACGGCGTCCTGCGCCAGCAACTGATGAATATTATCCTGGTGATTTTTTATCTTCTGGGAGCGAGGCCGGAGACCCTTAAAAAGTGGTATAGGAAATAAGGATGGCCAAGAACTTGTTTTGAATTAGGGGTGGCAAGGACCGGTAAAGAAGGGCTTGACGTCTCTACAGAGTTCCTCCGGAGAGATGACACACATGACTTCGTCGTGAAGTTTCTCGAAATAGTTAATATCGCTCGTAAGCCACGGAGGGATAGTCATCCTGGGACAAAGCCTTCCATAGACCCACGACCGAGCCCCATCGCCATTTCCGGAAAACAGAGAGAGATTGAAGCTGAGGATATGATTTTTCAAATATTGAAAGACCCTGAGCAGGCCCTGAGAAAAATCGGTCCAGTCTTCGGTCTTCACCGCATCGATCGTCGGTCGATTGGAAAAGAGAATGAGGATCTCTCCGAATATGCCACGGGGTGAAAAAGCGGCCAAGAAATGAACATCCCCTTGATGTCCGACGTATCTTTCCCCCCTCTTGATCTCTTCCGACAGAAAACTTTCCCAGAAAGAAGGGACACCCTCATTCCGATACCGGAGGATCCCCTCGAGCACCTCTTTGTGCGAGGCCGTGGGGGCATCCTCAACGAGGATCTGGATATGGGGATGAAATAATCCTGCTCCCGACGACGGAAGGTAATTCCAGTTGATGGAGCTGTATTGAAACTCGGGCTGGCTCTTTCCGATCCTTCGGATCCCTTCTTGTGCCGCCAGAAAGCCATCCCTTAGCATCTCAACGGAGAATTGATCGGGATAGAGGAAATGGTCTTCGCAAAAGACAATCACCCAATTGTACCGGGCATAAGGAAATGCATTGGGAAACAACCATGCCGCTCCTCTGCGAATTCTCCCCTCGGAGGCGATCTCCGGCAAAAGCTTCGGAGTGGAGGAGGAGATTTGGTCTGCGCAGAAAGGACAGATTTTTTTTGAAGCCCCCAGCATCTCCGGGGAGACGACGACCTCAGGATACTTTCGACGGTAGGGAAGAATCCGGGAACGATGGCCGGTCAAATCATCTCTTCTGATCTCAAGGGAAATAGATTTTCTCGAAAATCCCTCCTTGGGGTCCAGGAACAAAGATTGAACCTCTTTTTTAAAAAATTGAATTTCTCCCATTACTATCCTCCACAATCTTTATCATCAAGTAACGCCTTATTCTAGCGTGGAAACTCACCCGGATCGGGCCCCGCGCCACGCGGGGTCGAAGGAAATCTTATAGCGGATACGTCAGCTTGTCCCTCAACTACAAGAATGCTCTGATCATTGAAAAGATTGTGCTATCATGGAGGAAAGCTACCTTTGCCAACTACAATTTCAGATCATCCGCTTCATAAGATTTTCAGAGACCCCGCGTGGCGCGGGGCCCGATCCGAAGACCTGATCCACGCCTCAGTGAGGCATTACATCATGAGGAGACTGGATTGCCCTTGAGTCCTATGGCCTCGGCCACTCCCTGCATCCCCTTGATGGTGTCCTCAATCAGCTCATCTAATCCCACTCCGAGCAGCGCCGCCCCTTTCTCGATGATCGACCGATCCACGCCCGCTGCAAATCGTTTGTCTTTCCACTTGTTCTTCACCGATTTCACCTGAACATCCAGGACACTCTTGGACGGGCGAATGAGGGCCGTGGTCCCAACGAGCCCGGTCAGCTCATCGATGGCGTAAAGGACCTTCTCCATCGCCGTCTGCGGCATGATGTCCGAGCATATCCCCCATCCGTGAGAGACAGCCGCCCGGATATATTCCTCCGGCCACCCGCTCTCCCGGAGGATTTCCCCTGTTTTGGAGCAATGTTGATCGGGAAACCTTTCATAGTCGAGATCGTGGATAAGGCCAACGATTCCCCATTTCTCCTCGTCCTCGCCGCGCTTTCTAGCAATGTAGCGCATCACCCCTTCGACAGCGTAGGCATGCTTGCGCAAGCTTTCAGTTTCGTTATACTGATGCAAAAGCTCCATGGCCTCCTGGCGCGTCGGCATTTTCTCTCCCATCGATAAACTCCTTTCTCCTGTTTTCCCTTCGAAAAAGATTGCCAAAAAATAAGAAGCATTATAACATCAAGGCAGCGTGGATGCGAATCCGCGCTTCCTGAAAAGGCCGAGTACAAAAGAAGGCCAATTTTTTCACGCCTTCTGAGGCATTAGCAATGATTGATTATTCTTCACTCGACCAGCCATTCTTATTACAATTCATTTTTTATCCCCGGAAGGATTTCGCCCCATGCCCAAAAAATGCCTTCGATCTCTCTGCTGCGGTTGGGGACAATGTCTCCATCTCCTGCCGCTTTTACACGGGCAATAGCGAATGGCCGTGGATTCTGTTTTTCCACGGGAATGGCGAGGTGGTAAGCGATTATGACGAGATTTCCCCCTTTTACCACCAGAAGAAAATAAATCTGGTCGTGGCCGACTATAGAGGTTACGGAGCCAGTACCGGGACCCCTACCCTCACCGATCTCGTCAACGATGCCCATGTCGTCTTTAAACATGTCAGAGAGGAACTCTCCGGAAGAAGCTTGCGTAAAGACCTGTGGGTGATGGGAAGGTCCTTAGGGAGCATCGCTGCCCTGGAACTGGCCTCTCAGCATCAACAAAAGATGAAGGGGCTCATTATAGAGAGCGGTTTTCCCAGCGTGGTGAGGATCATGTTTCGTCTTGGGATGCCCGCTCAGGTGATGGGTCGGGAAGAGATCGACCAGGAATGTCTGGAGAGGATTAAAAAGATATTCCTCCCCAGCCTGATCATTCATGGCGGGAAGGATAGCCTGGTCCCCCTCGAAAATGCCAAGGCGATCTACCAGCATCTCGGAACACGCGAAAAGAAACTTCTCATCATCCCTTCGGCTACGCATAACGACATCATGCTCGTTGGCTTCAAGGATTATTTCAACACCATCCAAAAATTTATCGGGAAGACGGATCGGACCTCAAAGAGCTAGCGAAGGAAGGAAACGGTGATACAAAACTATTCCAAGCTCCTACCTTCCAGGAGGCAATTCTGTTATATTTACTGAAATTGCATACAAAAACAGGTATATATCCCATTCTCAGATTTGGCTGACCGCTTTGCCAATTTGATGACCCTATGCTAAATTTCTTTTCCTTAGATTGAAACTCTTTATGCAAATCGAGTTACAATATTTCGGGAATGGATTGGAAAGATGGTGATGGCCAACTTTTCTCAAGACGGTGCACATGAAAAAAGATGGGCAGCAATGAGTTCTGTCATTGCGGCGGTGGGCCTGACCGGTTTTAAGATTATCATAGGGCTTACCACTGGGAGTCTGGGCATTCTCGCCGAAGCTGCCCATTCCGGACTTGACCTCATGGCTGCGGCGATGACTTTACTGGCAGTCAGAATTTCCGGCAAACCGGCGGACAGCAATCACCTTTACGGCCACGGCAAGGCGGAAAACCTCTCGGCCCTTTTTGAAACCCTGCTTCTTCTGGTGACCTGTTTTTGGATTATCTACGAGGCCACCCACCGCCTTCTCTTTCACCCGGTTGCTTTAAAAGTCACCTTCTGGTCTTTCGCTGTCATGATTACATCCATTGTGGTAGACGTCTCCCGCTCTCGCGTCCTTTATCGGGCAGCCAAGAAGTATCACAGCCAGGCCCTTGAAGCGGATGCCCTTCACTTCAGTACCGACATCTGGAGCTCCGGTGTCGTCATCTTGGGACTGGTTTGTGTGAAGGTCAGCGAGTGGGTGCCGGGTTTGGCGTTCCTGCATCAAGCGGATTCGCTTGCAGCCATCGTGGTGGGATTGATTGTGGTTTACATCAGTATCAAGCTTGGGATAAGCACCGTCCAAGCGCTGCTGGACGTCGCCCCGTCAGGTATTGAGAGGAAAATCATATCTGCGGTGAAAGTCCTACCGGGTGTGACTGATTGCCATAATGTGCGAGTGCGCTACTCTGGCCCCCAGCTTTTTGTAGATATCCATGTCCTCGTTGACGGCAATCAAACTCTGAGGGAAGCCCACAACCTTACGGAAGAAATCGAGCGTACCATCCAGAAGCTTATGCCGAATGCTGATGTCACTGTCCACCCTGAGCCAGGTTTGTGATGACGGGTTTGGGGCGACTCAATAAAGTATCTTCCTCATAACTTTTTGTCTGATTACAATGATTGGGAGGAAATATGGGAAAGCAGATCGAAAAGAACGGAAAGAGTAAAGCCAAGGAGCCAAAACTCAAGCCACCTTACCTGGAAAAGATCGATGAACGAGGTAATCTGCAAGTATGGATTGTCGACGGCAGTTACGTCCGGACTCGCATAGATGAAGAATTTACCAATTTCGGTCAGCATTATAGTTTCTCCTGCATTCCGAAAAACGAACTCTGGATTGACCAGGAAGCGGAGAATGACGAAAGACGCTTTTTCATCGACCACCTTCTCTTGGAACACCGTCTCATGGAGAAAGGTGTGCCCTACGACAAAGCTCTGGTGGAAGCCGATAAAGTCGAACGCACGGAGCGCAGGCGGGCGGGAGACGTACGCCGCCTGACGCATGATGGCAAGGAACTGCCGGATGGCAAAGAAGTTCACGAGCGGCTATGGAAAAAACTCGAAAATGGCGTCAGCGTCTGGATCGTCAACGGTCGTCTCGTTCGGAGCGTTTTTGATGTCGACTTTACAGAAGGCGGCCACGACTATGTTTACGAATTCGTGCCTGAGAATGAAGTCTGGATCGACAACGACATCGAAGAAAAGGAGAGGCCCTACGTGCTTTTGCATGAGCTTCATGAACGGAATCGCATGGCCACTGGCTGGTCGTATAACAAGGCCCACGCCGAATCGAGCCGTCTTGAATACCGCTGCCGTCATCATCCCGAACAACTACACGAGGCGCTGGGAACCGAGGGCTGGGAGTGAGAGGCTCCGCCGTCTACGGTCTGAACGCCTCAACCAATCCGTCCATGTGGTCGCCTTTCTGGAGGAGATGGACTTTAATAAATCCTGCCTGTTCTAAGCAAGCCTTGATTTCGTCGTAAGTATACGTCCTGCCACCAGCAGTGGAGACGAGCATGTTTACGGCGAAGAGCGCGCCCTCCTTCGGCCGGGTACGGTCGGGCTCCATGACATGATCCCGAATGACAACCCGTCCGCCCCTATCAAGAGACCCGAACACGTTGCGAAAGAGGCTCACGTTTTGGTCCGGGCTGTTCTGGTGAATGATCGCCGAGATAAACGCTAGGTCATGTCCGGCCGGTAGCTGATCCCGATAAAAATCACCCGGAGTCAAGGTTACCCGATCCAGAACCCCTGCTTTCCCCAAGCGTTGCCGGGCTATCTCGATGACCTCCGGTTTGTCGAATAAAGTTGCCTTCATATGGGGAACGGCCTGAAGAAAAGCGATGGCGTAAGTCCCGGAAGCCCCGCCCACATCGAGCAAAGTCCTCGATAGGCCGGGGGCGACATTCGCAACAATCCGAGGTGCTAATGGCTTTGCGATAACGTCCATGGCCCCGATGAAGGCGCGCAGTTCATCAATATCTCGAAAGGAAGCGGTAATCTGATCGGAGACTTTAGCCCCCCGAACAATACTCGTCAGGCTGGACCACCTCCTCCAGAGGCCGGCCATATGGAGGACCATAGGAAGAATTGAATCGAAGGCATCGGCAGAAAGAAAAAGTGAGGCGGAGGGGGAGCACTGATAAACTTCTCCTCGTTTGTCCAGAAGGCCCATTGCCGAGAGCGCGTCCAGGATGATCGTTAAACCCCGACTATCAGCGCCAATTCTACTGGCCACTTCCCGAGCAGGAAGAGGAGCCGGCGTAAGAAGGGTGAAAAGGTTGAGCTCGGCAGCCGAGAGAAAAACCCGGCATTCCATAAAGCTTCGGGACAAACTCAGGACATCTTGTAGATCGATAGGTGTCATTTCTTTCATCTCCTTACTATTCTCCGCTCATGATCCTCCGCAAACGGATCGAAGAAGGGTTGTCTGTCGTCAATTACTTTTATTGTACATGATTTCTTCCGGCTTGCTACCCCAAAAGATTATTCAAGGTAGGGTATTTTTATTTAGAAAATACAGAGTAGACCCGATTCATTTCTTCACTTGTCTTAGGATAAGATGGTAATAGGTTGAATTCAGGAGGAGGGTAAGAGCGATGACAAAGGTTTTTATTGGAATTATGGGACTGATATTAATATCGCTTCTTTTAAGACTGAATAATTTCTCAAGGGAAAATAATATGGTTCAGCTTGCTATTGAAGCTGTCAGAATCCAAGCGGGTCTGCCTGACGACGTGGAGGTAAAGTTCGTCGAGAAGCGGGAGAGCTCAATTCCTGATTTTTATGCGGTTAAATTACTCGTCAGAAGAACGGATAAAGAGGTTCCAATCGTGGTCTATGTAGATCGGGCTGCCGACAAAGTAATTGTCGGAAGTCTTTTTATCAGAGGCGAAAACATAACCCCAAGAGAGGCGAGCGACTCTGGCATTCCGAAGATCGATGCAGGACATCTCGAAACTGGAAAGACCCCACTTACTTATTGAGCACTCCATCTTCCGTAAGTTAAGCGGTAGGAAATGGACAGAAAATGAAATCTTTTTTTGTAAATCGGCGCCAGTTTTTGTTCATGTCAGGAGTGATGGGAATCACCCTTATTTCAGGCGAACCAGAGACCTCTATCTCAAAAGCAGAAAAGGAGGAAAAGATGACTTACAATGCAAAGGACTACAATCGGCTCATAGGCATGGAAGGGTTCAGCGACACTCTTCTAAAAAACCATTTTACCCTCTATCAGGGGTATGTCACCAACACCAACAAACTTCTTGAGACCCTTGGCCAGATGTTGAAAGAGGGCAAGGTCGCCACCCCCGAGTATGCAGAACTGAAGAGAAGACTTGGATGGGAATTCAATGGAATGAGGCTTCATGAATACTATTTTGAAAACCTCGGAGGCAAAGGCGGTATCAGCAAAACCGGGAAATTGTACCAAAAACTTGTCGAGTCTTTTGGTAGCTATGAGGCCTGGGAAAAGGATTTTAAGGCGACGGGGGCGATGAGAGGGATCGGATGGGCTGTCCTGTACCAAGATGTCCTCAGCGGCAAGTTCATCAACTTCTGGATCAATGAGCATGATGGGGGCCATCCGTCCGGAGGGATGCCCATTTTAATCATGGATGTCTTTGAGCATGCTTTTATGATCGATTATGGTCTTAAAAGGGCGGACTATATTGAGGCCTTTTTCAAGAATATCAATTGGGCAGAAACTGAGAAAAGATTGCTTCTCCATAAGGGGTAAGAGACAGTGGTGGTATGAGACCATCGAGTCTCCCGAAGCCTCCCTTAGCCTGCGTGTCCAGCGGATATACTTAGACTATTGCTGGCGGCTGCTCGCGCGCAAACACCCGCCCAAGAAATACTTCCTTGTACTCAACAAAACTCCTCTTTTCCCTCCTAGTGAAGATTTCAACCAGATATCTTCGGTTTGGCAAAGTTTCTGTGTTGGCAAGCTATCCGCAGTTTGGAATTGTGCGAAATTCCTTCTGCGAGGGCTTCGGTTTAACTTTCTAGACCCTTCGCCGGGCTGGCACTCGATCGAATGGCTAAGCAGGACACTCCCATATCTTGTGGTCAAATTTTCTTGACAGACTATTCCCTTTTTTATATATTCAACCCATCCCAAAACAAGTTCTTATCATTCAAAAGGTTCTGCTGTAAGGCTTTATCAGTACCCCCTAATCAGTGACAGATGTCATTTTAAGATGGATAAACTTCCTGCCAGGATTGAGCATCAGGACTTTGCGGGGAGTATCACGATAACCCCCTTTTCAGTGACTCGTGTCGTCTGGGAATAGGCCTCGTTGATTAGCTTGTAAGCTCGAGGATAGCCGGCATAAACGGCCTCTCGGCCGGCTCCATCCGATTGCGTGCCTTGCGACCGTTGGGTCGATGGCTCGACCTGCGTCAAGCGAACACCCGTTCTGGGACCCCCATCGCCGGTCGTGGGGGAAGAGTTTAATACATTTTCGTATAAAGCTTTTAAAAAACTCTGTCAACCAAGTTAGCGGCTCCGTGACAGGGTCACAGCTGTCCAAGATATTCTGAACCGTCGATGGGGATTTCGACCACAGTGGGTCGATCTGAGTTGAATCCGCCTAAAAGGGTTTTGGAAAGTTCGCTGAGGGAACGGAGTTTGATGCCTCGGGCCCCAAAGCCTGTTGCCACAGAGGCAAGTTTGACCTTGTTAAAATTGACTCCGTATTGGGGATAACCAAGTCGTTTCTGAACCATCTCGATCAGGCCAAGACTCTCATCGCAAAAGACAAGGATGACGATAGGAAGGTTTAATCTTACCGCGGTTTCAAGATCATGAAGCATCATCGTGAATCCACCATCTCCCGTGACGCAGACCACCTGCGCTTGAGGCAGACAGAGTTTTGCCGCTATTGCAGCAGGAAGACCATACCCCATTGAGGAAAGCCCATTCGATATGAAAAAGGTCAGGGGATGATACGCCTTCCAGACCTGTCCTATGAGGTATTTATGGGCCCCCACATCGGTGGTGACAACGGCCCCCTCGGGGAGAATCTCCCTTGTTTTTTGGACAACTGCGTAGGGAGAGAAGGTCCCCCGCCTTGGCTTTTGGGTAGGTATCAATTTTTTTCTGAGATTTTCTTTAAAGATTGTTAACTCATCCTGCCTCCATTCGTGACTTGAGAAATCTTCAACCATCAACAAACCAAGGATGGTATTGATTTCTCCGACCACATCCATATAAGGAAGGTAGCTTTGGTAGGTGATCGGATAACCGTTGATGGAGAGAAGGCGGATATCCTTGTGCCAGGTCTGGTCTGACTCGACAGGATCATACCCAATCCCGATCACGAGGTCTGCTTCCTTGATCATCCCTACGATCAAGCCGTCTGCCATCATGCCTGAGGCTGTTCCAAGGAAAAGAGAATCTACATCGGGAATTATCCCCTTGGCCTTGGGTGTTGCCATGACAGGAAATCTGTTTTTCTTAACGAACTGCCGGACAATTTCGGTTTCTCTTTTTGGATCGATACCAATTCCAAGCAGTACAAGCGGCCTTTGGGCCTTACGTATTTCTTCAGCGATTCTGACAATCTGCATACGATTGACAGAAACTGATAAACTCTCATCCATTGAGGGAGCAATTTGATCACAGACCGGCTCCTCTTCGATTTTCGCAGTATCGCTTGGAAGGCAAAAGAAAACGGGTCCCTTCGGACCTGTGGTGGCAATCTGAAAACCTTCCTTTACAAGACTCGCCGTTTTCTTCCCTGTCAAGGTAAACACTTTCTTGGTAACCCGCTCAAAAAGCTTATTAAGCTGGATAAACTGGTGGGTTGCATAAGGCTGTGAAGAAGTGGAAAGCTGAGCGGAAAACACAAGGACAGGGGACCGGTCGAGATAGGCGTTTGCAACCCCATTGATCAGGTTCGTGGCTCCTGGTCCCACCGTAGAAAGACAGACTCCAGGAATTCCAGTAATTTGCCCGGAGACATCCGCCATGAAGGCGGCTACAGATTCATGTCTTGTCAGAATAAATTTGATCCCCACTTTTCTGCATGCTTCGATGAGTTCAAGAATCTCGCCCCCAGGAATGCCAAAGATTCTTCCTACCCCTCTCTCCTTCAGTGTGTCTGCGATGATTTCGGAACAAGTTGCCATGTTTAGTCCTTTCTGCGATTAGGTTTCCTAAGACCAGGCTTACTTTCGTACCATTCTTTTTGTTAGTATCACGGGTCCGAGACCATTTCAAGAAAAAGGAATTTTGAGATGCAACTCCTTGTGTGGTGGAAACCTGACGCTTGCCCTATTACATTGCCATCGATTGCCCCTATCTGTCCTAATACGTTAAGGGGATTCACAAAGTTATTCAGTTTTCTCTCCGCTGCAAGAGCGGCATGAGTGCCGTCACCGACGACAATGATTTCATCTTTCCCTTTCACGGCCCAGTCTTTGGAGTAAAAAATAGTGAAAAAAATGCTTGACAAGATTTTCGATAGTGGTATAGGAAATTGTATACCAAATTAAAATGAGAGGAGGACGAAGATGAAACGCATTTTAATCTTAGTTTTTGCAGGTTTGCTCGTGTTGAGCAGGGGGGCACTGGCCGCTCCCGACAGCAAAGTGGTGGGCGATGCCCATTCGATCGATACTAAGTACGCAGGCCCTTTTAACGTAAATCTTGAGAAGTGGTTTGCAGACCATCCCGTGGAACAGGGGAAAATGCTTAGGATGGAACCGATATTTCAGACACCCCGTGTCATAGTAACTTCGCTGGCTGCGTTTGAACTTATCGATCTTCATTATCATAGGTTTGCCGATGAACTTATGCTTATCATTAAAGGCCAGTGCGAAGAGTATATTGACGGCAAATGGGTTTTGATGAAGCCCGGTGACGTGCACTACAATCCGCGGGGAGTCATCCACGGTGGGAGGATTGTAGGCGAGAAGCCATTCCTGGCCCTTACTATCTTCACTCCACCTTCGCCTCCCAATGACCGGATGTTCCTAAACAGCGAAATAACCACTGCCAAGGCGGGTGCTGTTGTGGGCGACTGGTCATTACTGGATACCCAGTACAAGAAAGGTGCCATCTTTAACCTGGACGAATGGTACGCTGCTCATCCATTCGAGCCCGGCAAAACCATGCGGATCGACGCGGCTATGGGAACGCTGCGCAGCCAACTAATGATCGCCCAGAGGCCCAGCCTCCCAGTTCACTATCATGGTTCGGCAGATGAAATTATTTACATCTATAAAGGTGTAGGCGAACTGTATATCAATGAAGAATGGGTAAAAGTATATCCTGGCGAGATTCATTTCTGTCCGCGAGGATACATCCATGGCATTCATCCGGCGGGTGATGGTGAGTTCAAGATTTTTGCTGTGTTCGCTCCGCCACAAGCGAACGGCAACGATAGGATATTTCTAGATTTAAAGTAAGTAGATTTTTAATCGACCCGAAGGGCAGGAGGGATATACCAGACGAAAGGAGGATGAACATGAAACGCATTTTAATCCTAGTTTTTGCAGGTTTGTTCGTGTTGAGCACAGGGGCACTGGCCGCTCCTGAAAGCAAACTGATCGGCGATGCCCGCTCGATCGATACCAACTACGTAGGCCCTTTTAACGTGAATCTTGAGAAGTGGTTTGCGGATCATCCCGTGGAAGCGGGGAAAATGATGAGGATGGAACCGATATTTCAGACACCCCGGGTCACGGTGATGGCGACGGCCAACAAAGGTCAAACTGTCGATCTCCATTACCATAGGTTTGCCGATGAACTTGGGTTTGTGATTAAAGGACAGTGCGAAAAGTATGTTGACGGCAAATGGGTTTTGATGAAGCCGGGCACCCTGCACTACAATCCCCGGGGAGTCATCCACGCTACCCGTGTTGTGGGCAACGAGCTATTACTGGAACTTACTATCTTCACTCCATCTCCACCTGCCAATGACCGGATGTTCCTCAACAGCGAAATAACCACCGCCAAGCCGGGGGTTGTTGTGGGCGACTGGTCATTACTGGATACTCAGTATAAGAAAGGGTACAACTTTAACCTGGACGAATGGTACGCTGCTCATCCATTCGAGCCCGGCAAAACCATGCGGATCGACGCAGCTATGGGAACGCTGCGCAGCCAACTAATGATCGCACAGAGGCCCAGCCTTCCAGTTCACTATCATGGTTCGGCAGATGAAATTATTTACGTCTATAAGGGTGTAGGCGAGCAGTATATCAATGGAGAATGGGTAAAGGTACATCCTGGCGAGATTCATTTCTGTTCGCGAGGATTTATCCATGGCATTCATCCGGCGGGTGATGGCGAGTTCAAGATTTTTGCTGTCTTCACTCCGCCACAAGCGAACGGTAGCGATAGGATATTTGTAGATTTAAAGTAATAAGTGGATTTCTAACGGACCCGAAGGGAGAAAGTTCTACGGGCTTGCCCAATTGGGTAGGGTTAAGTGGACGTAGATTTTTATACAAAAGTATTCCTCACTCGTAACTCTTCGTGGAGATACGGGATGGAGACACTGATGACTTCTTGTTTACAGACCTCATTTCTTGAGGATCCTTAGAAGTTTTCGAGCACAACAAATATCCTGACCATACCGACCACGAAGTCATACTGAGGTTAGCAGGGACAAAGGAAATTTCTCCTATGGTTACCGTGAAGATGACGGTGAGTTTCTTCAACGACTGGGCGAATGAGGATTCTACTGGTTCTTTTGATACACTCCCTTTTCCCCCACTTGATTCCAAAATCAATCCATTTATTTGAGTTTAGACATATTGGGCCAATTTTTTATCCAATTTATGTACATAAATTTGAAGAAACAGCATGTCAAGTCTTGAACAAGGAGTGGACAAACTGAGAGACTGTGGGTCTTAAATCGATTCAAGGGAGGGATTGCCGTGGGATCCAAAAAACTAAAATATCTATCCAGTGTCTGCATTGCGTTAGGCTTTCTCATTCCTTTTGTAGCCTCAAAATTCGTTGGTATGCCACTCGGAGCAATGCCAATAGTGAGCGCAGCCAATATCATATTATGGATCATTGGCATACTATTGGGTTATTTGGCCTATATTGACATAAAAAAACCTCCCCCTTCATATCCTTGGTGGGTAAAGATAAGTAATTATATAGCCTCAGACCCCTCACGTTATCTTATGCTTGGGGTAATGTTCGGTTATTTGTTCTATCCTTCCGTTGAGAAAAGCTTAGTACCAACTTTTGGCCCCTATCTTCTAATGGTTACCTTGTTTTCCATGGGTCTGGCTATTAGTTTCAAAGATTGGAAAGGCATGGTGCAACGCCCTAAAGTGGTAGGGATTGGTGTTTTACTGAGATGGTTATGCATGCCTTTCGTTGCCTTTCTTCTTTCTTTGGCTTTAATTCAGCTTTTTCCTGGACCGACTGGGAAGACTTTAGCTGTTGGTTTGATCATCTTAGGTACAACACCGACAGGAGGAGGATCAAACGCACTGACCATGATTAGCGGGGGTGATTTGGCGCTGTCAGTTTCGGTTACGTCGATCAATACGATCATTGCACCTTTTATACAGCCACTCTTAATTTTGTGGCTTGCCGGAAGCATGGCTAATCTGAACGCGGGTGCGCTTTTTCGAGATCTCTTATGGATGGTTGTTGTGCCTGTAGTTGCTGGTAGTATTCTAGGCTCTATCTTCCCAAGATTTATAAGTAAAATTAAGCCAGCCCTCGGCCCGATAGCAGTCATATGCTTAACTTTTATAATTATGGGCACCATGTCTAAAGGGACCAGTACATTGATCAAACAGTTTTCTATCCTTTTGTATCTTGTTGCAGTTTGTGTCATACAGGCGGTGGCGGGACTTTGGTTAGGATATTTTCTCCCAAAATACTTCGGGTTTAATTATAAGCAACGCAAGGCCATATGTTTTGAAGTCGGTGTGGAAAATGCAGCAATGGCCATGCTCGTCGCGTTGAGGCACTTTAGTCCGCTTACGGCGTTGCCGTCTATTGTATATGGAAAGATTCAGTATATCATAAGCTCATCCATAGTTGTTCCTAGATTTCAGAGGATTGAGGATAAGGAAGTAATAAAAGCAGCCTGACCAGAAAGGGTACGTGTTTAATCGTCAAACTCAAAAAAGGCTACGATTGCGAAGAGGTTTGAGAAAAAAAACGGGATGCCAGCGGCCAAAAGGTCGATAACATCCCGCCACGCTCACCTTACTCATTGTCTCAAGCCTTTTTCAATGCGTCCATCACAATCTTCGGGGTTAATGGAATTCGTCTTATCCGAACACCGGTCGCATTGAAAAATGCATTTGCAACAGCAGGCGTTGCTGGAGGAACACCCGGCTCTCCCATGCCACCGATCTTCTCGCTGCTCTTGACGATGTGGACCTCGATCTCGGGAATTTCACTCATCTTCATTATCTTATAGTCGTCGAAATTGGCCGACTTCACGCCGCCGTTTTCAAACTTGACCTCCTCCTTGAGTGCCGTGCTCAGAGAATTGATGATTCCCCCTTCAATCTGAGCGACAAGAGGATCGGGGTTCACCACAGGTCCGCAATCCACAGCCGCCACAATCCGATGTACCTTGACCGCGCCGTCTTTCTTGTTCACCGATATGTCGGCCACCTGGGCGACATAGCTTCCCATGCAGGCGTGCTGGGCAATGCCCCTGCCTTCACCCTTTGGAATGGGCTTGCCCCAACCTGCCTTTTCAGCCACGGTCTCCAGCACACGCCGGGCCCGCATATTGTTTCGAAGATTCTGAACACGAAACTCCAGGGGGTCCTTCCCTGCCACATGAGCCAATTCATCGATGAAGGATTCGATGACAAAGGCATTGGGACCATTCTGGACCGAACGCCAGACACCACAGGGGATGGGCAGAGAGGACATAAGGAACTCTATAGAGAGGTTCGGTATCTCATACTGGATCCTATTGTTCCAACCATAAGACTCTGGACGATCGGCAAGACCCCACATGCAAAACCAATCGATCCCGTCTTTTAGCTGGTGAGGGTTGATCTCTTTCGCAATGGAGGGGCTGACAAGCTTATGAGACCATCCAATCAGCCGGCCCTGAGCGTCAAGGCCGGCCTCAATCCTGTGAGATGCCGCGGCACGGAAATAGTCGTACTTTATATCCTCTTCCCGTGTCCACATGACCTTGACCGGTTTCCCGACCGCCTTTGAAATCGTGACCGCTTGAACCACGAAATCCGGCTTGGCCCGTCTGCCCAAGCCGCATCCCAAAAAGGTGGTTTGCACATGGACCTTCTCCTTGGGAAGGCCCGACGCATTCGAGGCAAGCATCAGTGCGCCTGTCTGAGCTTGGACAGGTGCCCACACATCGCACCGGTCATCGGTCACAGAGGCCGTGCAGTTCATCGGCTCCATAGTCGTATGGGCCACAAAAGAGACGAAGTAATTTGCTTCAACCTTCTTGGCTGCCTCACTGATGGCTTTTTTCGCGTCGCCTGTGTTTACCACGGAGACCATCGGTTTGTTCAGGTCGGCGCTCATAGACTTCTCGATATAATCATTATTCATATCGGGAAGGACACCTTTGTTCCAGTTCACCTTGAGGGCATTCCGCCCTTTTAAAGCCGCATCAACAGATTTTGCACATACTGCAATCCCCTGAGGAATCTGAACAACCTTATGTACCCCGCTCACCTGCTCTGCCGCTTTTTGGTCGAAAGAAAGTGGCTTTGCTCCATAAACAGGAGGCCGCGCGATCACGGCGTAGTGTAAATCCTTAAGCGTAACATCAAGACCATAGACAGCCTTACCACTCACCTTATCCGGTACATCCACACGGGGCATGGGTTTGCCCATATATCTGAACTCTTCCTCTTTCTTAAGGGGAGAATCTTTTGGAACTTCCAGTTTTGCTGCTTTCAGGCAGAGTTGGCCGTAAGTGAGGGTGCGGCCGCTCTTAGCATGTTTCACCGTACCCATGGAGGCTTTGCATTCGTCTTCGGGAACCTTCCAGGTCTCTGCTGCCGCTTTGATGAGCATCGCCCGACCGGCAGCACCCGCTTTTCGCAATGGATCATAGAATCCCCTCACGCTCGCACTTGCCACGGTCACTTGACCGCCTAAAATAGGGTTTATGAATGGATCGGCGGCCGGCGCCTGCTTAACGCTTACTCGACTCCAGTCCGCTTCAAGTTCATCTGCGATGATCATGGAATGGGCGGTCAGAACGCCCTGTCCCATCTCCGAATTTCCGACGAATATGGCAACCTTATTGTTGGGTGTGATTTTAAACCATGCATTCGGGCTGAAACTGTCTATTTCAGACGCATTGAGAAGCCGATGCCCAAAGGGGGTGACGGACACTCCGATGGTTAAGCCAGCGGCTGCCAAGGAGCCCTTTAGAAAAGTACGTCTCGTCATGGATGTTCTCATGATTTCTTCACCTCCTTTTTCGTCATCTGAATGGCAGTCTTGATGCCCTTTTTGATTCGCGGATAGGTTCCGCACCGGCAGATCACATCATCCATCTTGGTGATGATTTGATCTGCATCAGGCGTGGGCTTTTGGGAAAGAAGGGCTGCCACCTGCATGATCACCCCGGGCTGGCAATAGCCGCACTGGACAACCTGCTCCTTGATCCAGGCGCTTTTCACAGGATGATTCTCCGGTAGCCCCTCGATCGTTGTGATCTTCTTCCGCTGGACTTCGCCAACGCTGATCGAGCAGGACCTCACAGCTTTTCCATCCACATGGACTGTACAGGACCCGCATTCCCCAATACCGCAACCGTACTTGGTGCCCTTGAGGTTCAGATAATCCCTGAGAACCCAAAGCAAGGGCGTGTCGCTGGAAACATCAACCGGATAGACCTTGCCATTGACATGAAGAGAAATCATAGTCCCCTCCTTTCATTGTGAGTTTCCGAAACCTCCCCGTGCTGAACCATCGTTACCTCCTTTTATGGCAGCTTCAAGTGTCCTTGAATACAGAGGCCACAATTGAACTGATCCCAAGAAGACCCATAAGGAAGAAACCGCTGAGCGAGGTCTCGCATTTTGGCAATAGCCGATAGGAACTTTCCTTCATAAGAGGGAGTATAGTGAGTTTACCATTGTGTGTCGATGACAAATACTTGTTGGAGATAAAAGCTTGACAGGGTTTCTTAAAAATTGCATACATAATCGTATTAAATTTGTCCCAATATAGCTGAATTCAAATAACATGTCAAATGTTATTCAATAAGGATCACCAAGGAGATCGATGAGGCCATTCTCCCGGGCTATCTTCGTAAAAAGATACACTAGGTGCTTGAGAAAGATTCTGAAGTTCACTGAATGACCTTTGAATCCTGTCAAAACAGATACCTCTAATACATGATTGACTTCCTTTGCACAAGGCGGGGGAAGCCCATCCAAGGGAAAAAGCGGAGATTTTCTTCGCCTCCACTTCCGAAGAGACTGAAAGGAGAAAAAGATGGCCGCATTGCGGATCTATCGCGAGCTATGCAAGGGTGTGGAGGATTGCAAGATATGCTTCTATGTCTGTCAGAAAAAGGTTTTTGAGCCCTCCGAAACGTTGAACCAGAAGGGTTACAGACCACCTGTGGTCGCGAGGGGTGATCAATGTACCGCATGCGAAAACTGCATGATCTTCTGTCCTGATTTAGCCATTGTTGTATCAGGAGAAAAGCCGCGGGGGAGATCAAAAAAATGAATGGAAAGCGGGTGCTTACAGGAAGATATTTCATGATGGGCAATGTAGCTTGTGCTGAGGGTGCCATAGCCGCTGGATGTGAGTTCTCGGCAGGCTACCCGATTACTCCGGCTACTGAAGTGGCCAACAGATTAGCAGAACGGCTGCCACAGGTCGGAGGTACTTTTTCCCAGATGGAGGATGAAATCAGTTCGATTGCAGCGGTTATTGGTGCCTCTTGGGCCGGCAAGAAGTCGATGACCGTCACCTCTGGTCCAGGGATCAGCCTGATGTTGGAAAACATAGGGTTTGCCATAGGTGTGGAGACACCATGCGTCATCGTCAATGTCCAGAGGGGGGCTCCATCGACAGGGATGCCTACTGTCGGGGTTCAAGGGGATATGGTTCAAGCAAAAAGGGGCTCGCATGGGGATTATGAGATTATCGCCCTTTGCCCTTCGTCTCCCCAGCAGATGTTCGATTACACGGTTATTGCCTTCAACTATGCCGAGAGGTACCGGACTCCGGTTTTTATCCTGTCTGACGCTTTTGTTGGACATATGAGAGAGGAAGTGGTCATTCCCGAACCCGCAAAGATCAAAACAGAATACCGAAAGATCCCTGAACCTGGGACCGACCCTCAAAAGATCAAGGGTTTTCTCGATGAAGATGTGGCTCCGATGCCTGTTTTTGGGAAAGGGTATAAGGCCCATGTGACGAGCTCATGCCACGATGAGTATGGGAAGCGAAATCTCATCGATATCTCTGTCTTGGATAATTTCATCCGGAAATTAAGCAACAAAATCCTCAAGCACAAAGAAGAAATCACTCTCATTGAACGGGACTACGAAGGTGCGGAGATCGTTTTGGTCTCCTATGGTGCTGTGGCCCGCGCAGCAGCCGCGGCTGCCCCCCTGGCGAGGGACGAGGGGATCCCAGTCGGGACGCTCCGACTGATTACGGTTTGGCCTTTTCCAGGGGAAGAGATCAGGAAGATGGCCCAAAAGGCAAAACACGTCATCGTCCTGGAAAACAATCTCGGTCAGGTCTACCCATACATCAAGGCAGAAGCAGCTCATTTCTCCGAAGTTTCTTTTCTTCCTCCAAAACTGGTCGGGCAGATCCAAGATCCAGAGGATATTTTAAAAATGATACGGGAGGTTGCAAAATGAGTGAGCTTGTACATCCCCTACACCGGTTTATAAGACCTTCGATCCCCTATACAACCTTCTGTCCGGGCTGTGGAGACGGAATTGTTGTTCAGGCGATTCTTCGTGCCATCTCCGGGCTCGATATGGAACTGGACGATTTTGTGTTTGTCTCGGGAATTGGCTGCGCGGCATGGATACCCAGTCCTTTTTTCAATGCAGACGTGCTTCACACCACCCATGGCAGACCGATCGCCTTTGCCTTTGGAATTAAAATGGGCCTTCCTGAAAAGAAGGTGATGGTGGTGAGTGGGGATGGGGATTTGGTGGCCATTGGTGGAAATCACTTGATACAGAATGCCCGAAGAAATGTTGAGATGGTTGTCCTCTGCATTAATAACGGGATTTATGGGATGACTGGCGGGCAGGCAGCTCCGACCACGCCCATGGGTATAAAGACGACGACGACGCCCTACGGTACTGTGGAAAACACATTTAACATCTCGAAGCTCGTCATGGCTGCAGGGGCCTCCTTTGTCGCTTGTTGGACAGCTGCCCATCCGAGGCAGTTAACCAACTCGATCAAGAAGGCCATCCAGAAGAAGGGGTTTGCCTTCGTTGAAGTTTTTTCCCAATGCCCGATCCAATTTGGAAGAAAGACAGGAGTTGGGAGTGCAGTTCAGATGCTGGAGGACTATAAGAAGAGGTCCGTCACACCGAAAGAGGCAGCCAAACTCTCGGACAAGGAGTTGAAGGACAGGATCGTGGTGGGGGAGTTGACCGACACGGAGAAGCCAGAGATGCTGGAAGAGGTTAGGAAAATGAAGAATAAAGCCCGAGGAGGAGCCGAATGAGTCGTACAGAGATACTCATCGGAGGAGTAGGTGGTCAGGGCGTTGTCTTATCAGGGATTCTGATGGGCACAGCAGCCACTCTGTTTGAAAACAAGAAGGCTGTCCAAACCCAATCCTACAGCTCAGAGCTAAGAGGTGGCTCCGCGAGGGCGGAAGTAATTATCTCTGAAGAACCTGTCTCCGATCCCCAGGTAAGAAGGCCAGATATCCTGATCGCCTTGGCTGAAGAGGCCATACCGCGATATGTTGATCGAATAAAATCGAAAGGGTTGCTGGTGATTGATTCCGATCTGGTGAAGGGAGCGAAGCCGGGGGATTATGAAATTCTCTCCGTTCCTGCAACGAGCATTGCAGATAAGGAGATGGGGAATATCATTGTGGCTAACTTGATCATCTTAGGGGCCCTCATGAAAAAGACAGGCCTTCTCTCTGTGGAATCGATGGAGAAGGCCATTGAAGTAAGCGTTCCGAAGACGGTCACAGCTCTGAATCTCAATGCTTTTCGAAGAGGTTTGGAACTCCCGGTTTAAACCCATTGAAGGAGGAGAATGATGGCCATGAAGACATCCGAACAGTACCTGGCGAGTTTGAGAAGATTGAAACCCACGGCCTACATGTTTGGCGAGAAGATAGAGAACGTGGTGGATAATCCCCGTATTCGCGCAGGGATTAATGCCACGGGTGCAACTTATGAGTTGGCGAATCACGAAAAATATAAGGATCTCATCACCACCCTCTCTCCTTTAACAGGAGAGCATATCAATCGATTTACCCTGCCCCCACAGTCCACTGAAGATCTTGTGATGCGTGTGAAGATCAACCGTATCTTGGGAGGCTATGTGGGAACATGCCACCAGAGATGCACGGGCTTGGACTGCCTCTGTACCCTTTCGATTGTGGCTTATGACATCGATAAAAAATACGGGACCCATTACTATGATCGGTTCAAGGAATTCCTGAAATCGATGCAGAAAAATGATCTGACAGGAAATGCCAGCGTGACCGATGTAAAAGGAGATCGTAATCTGAGCCCTCGCGAACAGCCCGATAAAGATATGTACCTCCGCGTGGTCGACCAAACCAAAGAAGGAATCATCGTGAGGGGAGCAAAGGTTCACCAGACAGGGTCCTTGAGTGCTCATGAAATTATAGTACTTCCCACAAGGGCGATGCAGAAAGGGGATGAAGATTATGCCTTAGCCTTTGCCATTCCATCGGATACAGAAGGGCTGATCCACGTGGTGGGAAGAAATTCCATGGACACTCGTGAGATCGAAGGGGTGGATTGCGGTAATATCCGATATAGCAAATACTGTCCTACACTCATCTTTGACGAGGTGTTAGTGCCATGGGACCGAGTCTTCATGTTCAGAGAAGTCGAATTTACCGGAGAGATGGTGAGCCGTTTTTCTGCCTTTCATCGTCAATCCCACGGTGGCTGTAAATCGGGAAAAATCGATGTCATGACTGGAGCAGCCCTGCTGATGATGGAGTATAACGGAACTACGAAAGTAAGCCAACACAGGGAAAAGGTTATCAATATGATTCATATGGCGGAGACCCTTTACGGTTGTAGCCTGGCAGCCTCTTATGAAGGCAAGAAGGAGCCTTCGGGGACCTATTTCATCGATCCGATCTTGGCCAATGCCTCCAAGATTCACGAAGGGAAAGAGATGGCTGAAGTCACCCGCCTTCTCATTGATGTGACAGGTGGGTTTGTGGCCGATCTGCCTTCGGATAGGGATTTCGAAAACCCCGAGATTGGAGAATTGCTGAAAAAATATTTGAAGGGTGCTACCGAAGTGCCGGTGGAGAAAAGGATCAAAATGCTCCGTTTGATCGAAAAGATGGCCATGGAGAGTGCGGATACGATTTCAGATATTCATGGAGGAGGTTCACCGGCAGCCCACAGGGTCACAATTTTCAGGGAGTCAGATATCGATTATAAGAAGAGATGTGCTAAACGTCTGGCTGGAATTGAACCATAGACAGCGTAGAAGGCCGTCTAAATTGCGAGCCTTCATTGGGATATCATCAATTATGGATTGGTGGGAATGGGGATCGGCTAGGTTCCCTGAGTGTGAGTGCAAAAGAGCGAGACCAACACTTAACACTGCAAATGGCACTTTCTTCCAAGGAGGCGTGTTATGGAGGAAAATACTACCCGGCGGGTTTCCTTCGCCGACCTCAAGGATTTCTGCTGTCAGGCCTATATGAAAGCAGGGGTGCCCGCTACCGAGGCGGAGATTGTGGCTGACCTATTGGTAAGGTCGGACCTAAGGGGGATCGAAACCCATGGCGTCACCCGCCTGCCTATTTATATCCTGAGGCTGCAGAAAGGGTATGTACGCAAAGAGTGCAAACTGACAACAGTCAAGGAGAAAGGCCCCACCGTTTTTCTGGAAGCTCACGGGTCGATGGGACATATTGCCGCCTGCCGGGGCATGGAGAAGGCGATCACCAAGGCCGAAGAGTATGGAATCGGTTGGGTCTCGGTGAAAGACAGCGGTCATTTCGGTGTGGCGGGGCTCTTCCCAATAATGGCTCTGCAGAAGGATTTCATCGGTTACGTCGTCTCCAACTCCGCTCCCATGATGTCCCCTTGGGGTGGACGGGAGAGAATCATAGGCAATAATCCCATGGCTTATGCTATTCCCGCCGATCAATACCCTCCGGTTGTTCTGGATTTTTCATTGAGTGTTGTATCTTCTGGGAAACTCATCCTGGCCCGCAAAAAAGGGGAGAAAATTCCCCTGGGGTGGGCCGTTAATAAAAACGGCTTGCCGACTGACGACCCCTATGAAGGATATGAAGGAGGAGGATCTCTGGCGCCGGTGGGGGGCCATAAAGGCTATGGGATGGTGTTGGTTCATGAAATGCTTACCGCCCTGCTCACGGGTGGCAAATGGACCAAGGAGATCAAAAGCCTCTACGAAGAGGATAAAACGGGTATTCAGGGCACTTGTCATTCCTTCATGGCCATCGACCCAGACTGCTTCATCGGAACGGAAAACTTTAAGAGAGAGATGGACCGTTACATCAAAAACATTAAAGAAAGTGCGAAAGCGCAAAACGCCGCAGAGATTCTGATGCCTGGAGAACCGGAATTGAGAACTGAGACAGAACGGCTGAAGGATGGCATCCCTCTAGCCCCGGCCACCATAAAAGAGTTGGCGGTGCTTGGTGAGTCATTAGGAATTTCACATCCATTAGTGGAAGGTGCTTCATGAGAAAAATTATCTCAACCATCTATCTGGTCAACCGACCCCCAAAGAACGCCTGATGAGAAAACCCCTGCATCGAAATTGGATAAACGATTAACTAACTACCCTTAGGCTGGCGGCTTGAGGGCCCTTGAAGAAATCATTCGTCAGATGGCTGAGAAGCCTGGGAAGGAAGGCTCCGTAGTGGTGGAGAAGGCGAAACAACAGAAGGGGTATTATGCAGAAACCATATAATCAGAAGGTATGTGCTTGGCTGCATGAACCCACCAGACATTCAAGGGCTGTGCCAAGCACTGGCCAATGTGATCGCGTTTTTGCGCAAAATGAATTCAGGGTACTGGGCCGACTTGCTTTCCAGAACCTGGAAATTTGGGAATAAGGGAGGATCACAATGAGGCAGACACTTGTACGTTCTTTGACTGCTGCGGTGATTGCGTGTCTGGCGTTCGGTGCAATTGGAGCCGATTTGTCGCCGGCAACGAGGCCACCACGTTTTCCACAACTCACTATGGAACAACTGAATGAGCAACAGAGGCCGCTCGGGGAGCAGATTATGAAGGTGTCAAGTGTGGGACTCGGCGGTCCCTACAATCCATTGTTGCGTAGCCCGGTGCTCGGACAACGCATGTTCGACCTTCTTTATTACCTCCGGTGGAACACATCGGTGCCATTGAGGCTCAATGAATTTGCCATCCTGATCACGGGGCGATTGTGGCGATCTCAGGTCGAATGGTTCGCACACGCTCCGCTTGCGATCAAGGCAGGGCTCCCTCCGGGAATCGTGGCGGACCTCAAGGCTAATAGACGGCCGGCAAACATGAAACTGGACGAGGCGGTGGTCTACGATTTTGTTATGGAACTGTCCACAAAGCATCAAGTCTCCGACGAAACATTTGATCGTGCCAAGCAGCTTCTCGGGGAGCAGCAGGTTGTGGACCTCACCACGGTCACTGGAACGTACGTGACGATCGCCATGTTGCTGGCAATGGCAGAGGAGAGCGTTCCGCCTGGTAAGGAGCCGCCATTCAAGGTAGGCGAGCCGTAATTGAGGTCCTACAGTAAAGACACGGCTTCTCACTTTTCCTCGCAGCGGACCACCACAAGCGGCATCCGCTGAAGTCAGACGTTATACTCGATTTCAATTGGAAATCTACAGTCAGCCTTGTTCCATAGAGTTGTTGACTTGTAGGTGAAGCATGAACATGGGCATATCGGCGAAACCTCTCCTCGGCGTTAAAGAGTTCCATTGCTGAGTTGAATATAGTAAAATAAAGTTGCCTGGAACGGTGGACGTAGTTAAATTCGTTAAAGAAGTCCGGTTTACAAGCGCCCCCGTACTTCACAGAATAATTTAAAATGCCCAAGTACATCCCCAAGGCCTTTTCATATTCTCACCATATATTGACTTTCCTGTAGAGATAAATTATTTCTCAAAGACGTTTAGAAATCCTATCGATGAATCAGAAAGGAGGAAAATAACAATATGAAGGTTGTTGCGTTTAACGGTAGCCCCAGGAAGGATGGTAATACGACCATCCTCATTAACCACGTCTTCCGTGAACTTGAAAAGGAAGGAATCAAGACAGAATTAGTGCAGCTTTCGGGAAAGAAACTTCATGGCTGTATTGCCTGTTACAAGTGTTTTGAAAATAAGGATCAACGCTGCGCTGTGAAAGACGACATTGCAAATGAGTGCATTGAAAAGATGATTAAGGCAGAAGGCATTACCTTGGGTTCGCCTGTCTATTTCACCGATGTGACGACTGAAATGAAGGCCCTCATCGATCGTGCTGGTTTCGTATCCATGGCCAACGGTGGGATGTATAAAGACAAGGTTGGTGCGGTTGTGGTCGCAGTGCGTCGTTCCGGGGCTATCCATACCCTTGATACTATGAGTCACTTTTTTCTTGCCGGGCAGATGATCATCATTGGCAGAGGCATTGGTGTTGGAAGAGATAAAGGGGAGGTGGAAAAGGATGAAGAAGGCATGCAGGCCGTAAAAGTGCTTGGACAAAGGATGGCCTGGTTGCTCAAAAAACTATAACGAAGGAAAATTTAAGTGGAAAAAGGGAAGAGCTACAAGTCTGATTTATCCAATTCCCGCAACGGTGAATGCCCAAGGGACATAGTTTAGTTAAGTTTCTTAAATAAGTACGATTTGCGACCGCCGGACTGTGGACTGTCCACCAACCAAGATCCCATCCGAGGATTGGCAGTTCAAAGATCCCGGCGGTTGGACATGGTAAGGCGGATCCTGTAGCGGACAATAAGACTGCGGAAGGAAGAGCTAAGAACAGAAGGGTTGAGGTCTCAATTCTGTCTGATTAGATGTCGGAAGCAGAAGGAAGGGAGAAGCTTAGCTGCTCCTCCCTTCCTTCTAAATGCGCCCGTCAATGATCTTAACGCCATGCTCACTTTCCGGGTGCACCGAGAGACCGTGCTTAATTTGTTCAATAAGCGCGGTTTACGAGCACCCCATTCAGGGTTGACCTCCGACCAACCCTCGCCTAAAAACTACTTCCGGCAACATTCAGCAAGCCATTTTATCCTAATCGCGCGGATGTCAAACCGTATTTGATGACCCTTGAAATATAATAAGTGGGCATAGTGAGGGGCTCGAAATTGCTTGACAGCGGTGAACCCTGCGACTAACATTTATATTAGATATACTATAAAGGAGACAAACTATGAAGATAAGCGCTCGGAATGTCTTTAAGGGCAAAGTGAAAACCGTCAAACATGGCTCAGTTAATTCAGAAGTTACGATTGGACTTCCCGGAGGTGTTCAGATTGTGTCTATCATCACCAAAAAATCGACGCAGAGTCTACGCCTTTCCAAAGGGAAGCAAGTGTATGCAATAATTAAGGCTACGAATGTGATGATTGCCACAGACTGAAAGGACTTCACCCTCTTTTTCACTTTGCTTAAGGGAACCGGACCTTGAGGGACTATATACGTATCGCGGACTTTGGTGCTCTTTGGTGAGAATGAACCCAAGGTGAAAATTCACTTGACTAAATGAGAATTTGATAGGTAGAATTTAAACAGTCATTACCCTGTCATCCTCAAAAGCGACCAGAATAAGGCACAATTTACAGTCGAACTAACTCATGGAGAGAAGCTACCAGAGAAACCTACTACTGTATTGTTCTCAGAGGGAAGAATGCGGTCCAGGAAACTTTTTATCATCCGGCCTTGGCTAAGCCAAAACTCAGATTGAAGAAAGGAGGTAATCATGATTTCTCTCAACGTCAACGGTAAAAATTATCCGGTAGATGTCTCGGACGATGTACCTCTGCTCTGGGTTTTAAGAGACCATCTAAAACTCACGGGCACCAAGTTTGGCTGTGGGATCGGAGAATGCGGGGCGTGCACAGTTCATATCGACGGCAAGGCAGAGAGGTCGTGCTCCATCCCTGTCAAGCAAGCAAAAGGAAAGAAGATCATCACCATTGAAGGACTTCCTGAAAATCATCCGGTAAAGAGGGCATGGATCAAGGAACAGGTTCCCCAATGCGGTTACTGTCAGCCTGGGATCATGATGCAGGTGGCTGCCCTTATCTCATCAAAACCCAAACCCAGTGCGGACCAGGTCATCAATGCCATGGATGACGTCATCTGCCGATGTGGAACCCATCCCCGTATTAAACGCGGCATAAAGACCGCTTTAGAGCTTATGAGAAAGGAGGGTTGAGCCATGATGAACAGACCTATCTCACGTCGCTCATTTTTGAAGATGACAGGCCTGACCATAGCAGTCTCCGCAACACCTTTGGGTTACAATGTCTTAAACGCCTCCAGTCAGAAAGAAGGCTCCTTCAAGCCCAACGTATGGTTCGAGATAATGCCAGACAGTAGGATCACAATGACGATGGGACCATCGGAAATGGGGCAAGGAACCCATACCGCCCTGGGCATGGTCATCGCCGATGAACTGGAAGCAGACTGGAAGCAGGTCAAAATCATCCAAGGCCCGGCAAGTCCAGCATTTAAAAACCCTGTTTTTGATGACCAAATCACTGTGGGAAGCGCAAGTGTGAGGGGACTTTATGAGCCTTTGCGAAAAGCAGGGGCCGCTGGCAGGGCTATGCTTATTAAGGCCGCAGCTCAGACGTGGAAAGTGCCTGAGGAAGAGTGTACTGCCTTTAACGGGACTGTGAAGCACAAAAAGAGCAATCGCAGTCTTACCTATGGCCAGCTATGTTTGAAGGCGGCCAAGCTCGATTTACCCAAAGATCCACCCCTGAAAAAAGAGGCAGAGTTTAGATATATCGGTAAGCCCGTGGCCCGGGTGGACATACCGGAAAAAGTTGCAGGCAAAGCAATTTATGGCCTTGATGTCAAGGTCCCCGAGATGCTGTACGGGGTGATCGCCCGTCCGCCAGCATACGGGGCAAAACCTGTTTCCTTTGACCAGAAGGCAGCAGAGAGCGTCAAAGGCGTGCGCACCGTAGCCCCGGCCCCGATGGGTATTATCGTATGCGCAGAAACGCTTGAGGCAGCACGGAAAGGCCGGGATGCCCTGAAGGTGCAGTGGGACAAGGGATCTCATCCTGACATGAATAACGATTCTATTGAAAAGCACTTTATGGAGGGCCTCGAGAAGCCGGGTCCGGTGGCCAAAAATGTAGGTGACACCAAGAAGGCTTTAAGTGAAGCATCAAAAAAGATCGAGGCAACCTATTTCGTCCCTTTTGTTGCCCATGCTACCATGGAACCGATGAACTGCACGGCCCACGTGCAAAAGGATCGATGCGACGTATGGGCCCCAACACAGGCTCAGATACTTTCCCAGATCTTCGCTTCGCAGACTTCCGGGTTACCCATGGACAAAACCTATATCAATACGACCTTTCTCGGGTGCGGGCTTGGCAGGCGCGGCTCCTTCCCGGATTTTATTATAGAAGCAGTGGCCGCCTCCAAGGCGGCCGGAAAACCGGTGAAGGTGGTCTGGTCGAGGGAAGAAGATATAAAATATGATTTTTATCGGGCTGCAACATGCCAGAGAATTCAGGCCGGTCTTGATGGTCAGGGTAATGTGACCGGATGGTCCCATAAAGTCGCCTGCTCTTCCATCCTGAAGTTTTTAAACCCGGACTGGATAACAAAAGAGGGGGTCGATTTCTTCAGCCTATGGGGAATCGTTGATGCTCCTATACCGCCCGTATTTAGTCATACGGCTTACGAATTTCCGAATTTCTACGTTGAACAGTACCTGTCCGATCTGCCCATCCCTGTATGTCCCTGGCGCTCTGTCCAGAATGCCCCGAATGCGTTTGTCATGGAGTCCTTCATGGACGAACTAGCATATACGGCGGGCAAGGATCCCGTGTCATTCCGATTACCTCTCCTCGAGAATAATATGCGGGCTCGACGGGTGCTTGAAACGGCTGCTGAAAAGGCAGGTTGGGGAAAAGCAATATCAAAAGGAAAAGGCCGCGGGATTGCTCAACACTCCTGCTTTGGATCTTATGTCGCCCAGGTGGCGGATGTATCCGTAAATGAGGGAAATGGGACCGTTAAAGTGGATCGAATTGTCGCGGCTGTGGATTGCGGTCCCGTGGTGAACCCGGATACTGTAAAAGCCCAGATTGAGGGGGGGATTGTTGAAGCTTTAAGTGCGACTTTGAAAGAGGAGATCAATTTTTCGAACGGTGGGGTGAAATCAACCAATTTCAACGATTACCGCATAATCCGGATGAGCGAAATTCCTGAAATTGAAGTCCATATTGTCAAAAGCAACGAAGCAATCGGAGGGATCGGCGAGGTTGGTGTGCCTCCCACGGCTCCTGCTGTGGCAAACGCAGTCTTTAATGCGACGGGTGCGCGCATTCGGCGTCTTCCTTTTACCGCCGAAAGGGTTCTGGCCGCGATCAAGAATAAGAGGACATAGTAAAATAGAGGGCGTTCCGGGGGATCTTGAATCTAACAGGAAAGTGAATTCTTAAGAAGACAGGGCCATTGTTGGCCCTGTCTTCTTATTTTAGAAAAAATCGTAAGTTTCTGGTGCAAACGGACAACGCGGACCCACCTCGATCCCCTTGAATCTTTTACTAGTTACCGAAATGTGGAAGCAGCACAAAAATTAAGTTACCAGAATACTTCTAAAATATTTTTTCTCTTCTTCCAGCGCCCCTATTAAAGTAAGAAACCCTCTTTTGGGGCAGATAGCCGAATCTGTATTCGTTTCTCTCCAGGATTTCCTTCAGAATCCTCTGATCCTTATCACCTCGGATTATCGTTCCCTTCTGCTTCCCTCCTGAGGTTAGGGATGGAAGGCTTCCTCCTATTCAATTCACAACCGCCGTGCCACGTCAAGGACGTACCGTGATCGACGAACTGAGGGACGGATTCTGAAACACTTTTCCCAGCTGGATAAAAAGAAAGTGGATAGTTAGATTTAGAGCAAAAGGAGGGCGTACCAGGAGATTCGTTCAGAAATTAGTTTAAAAATAAGGGGGTGAAAGACATGAACAAGCTCGCAAAGGTTTGTGCATTCGTTTCTGTTTTTAGCCTTATCGTTTTGGGCGGCTGGATCTTGGGGGTGCACGCTGCGAGGCCAAACCACGAAGTAACGCCGGCGAAGAAGCCCAACATCGTCTTCATTCTTACGGACGACCTTGCGACGAACCTGGTTCCTTATATGCCGAATGTCTTAGCGATGCAGAAAGAGGGGACGAGTTTCTCGAACTACTTTGTCACTGATTCGCTTTGCTGCCCTTCCCGCTCGTCGATCTTCACTGGCAAGCTTCCGCATAACACCGGGGTGTTTACAAATACGAAGCCTGACGGCGGATACGAGGCGTTTCTCGCGCATGGCAATGAGCCTTTCACGTTCGCTGTCGCGCTCCAGCGGGGAGGTTACAAAACGGCCATGCTCGGTAAATACCTCAACGGGTACTATCCCGGGAACGATGGCAGGAAAAATGGGAAGAAGATCGCGAGAAGGAACGGTAGGAAGAACGACGTCTATGATGACAGGCATAACAGCGTTCCCGTGGGATGGAACGAATGGGATGTCGCCGGAGACGCCTATCGCGAATTCGATTATGTGCTCAACCAAAACGGCCGCGTGGTAAAGTATGGAAGCGAACCGCGGGATTACCTAACGGATGTCCTGGCCGAGTTGGCGGACGCGTTTATTCGCAAGTCTTCCCCTGGCCCGTTCTTTATCGAGATCGCGACATTCGCGCCGCACGCTCCGTATATCCCTGCGCCGCGCGACGCCGACAAGTTTCCGGGGGTCTCCGCGCCGCGTTCGGCGGCCTTCGGTGTACGACCGGGCCCCGACGCCCCGAATTGGCTAAAGGCTATCCCTCCCCTGCGGCCCATCGACATAAAAAAAATCAACCAGGGTTTCCGGATGCGTGCCCAGTCCGTGCAGGCTGTTGACAAGATGATCGGCCAAATCCGGTCGACGCTTGCTGCTCTCGGCGATGATAACACATACGTCATCTTCAGCTCCGACAACGGCCTGCACATGGGGGAGTACTCGCTTCGTCCTGGGAAGATGACCCCCTTTGAAACCGACATCCGCGTGCCGCTCGTCGTCGTAGGGCCCGGGGTTCCGAAAGGGCATGTGGTGGACGCAATCGTCGAGAACATCGACCTATGCCCCACCTTCACCGACCTCGGTGGGATCTCCTCACCAACTTCACCCGACGGACACAGCCTCGTCCCCCTGTTCCACGGAAGTCCGGCCGAGGACTGGCGGCGCGCGGCTCTCATCGAACACCACCGTCCTTCTCGGTTTCGGTCAGATCCGGATGCTCCTATTGCCCACAGCGCTAACCCAACCACGTATGAGGCGCTACGCACCGAGAATGCTCTATACGTCGAGTATGAAGGTGGTGAGGTCGGGTACTACGACTTGAGCCGAGACCCCGACGAGCTGAAGAACGTTGCCCCAAGCCTTTCCGCGGCGAGACGGCAGCGATTGCATGAGATGCTCCGGGCGAACAAGGAGTGCAAGGGCGCGGAGGCCTGTTGGAATGCGCAACATCTCACTGTGCTGGCCACCCAGCAGACAGACACGCAGCAGCAGCCCGAGGCGGCGATCAAGTCGGGCATTCGGGAGGTTTCTCCGGACCGCATTGCTTCTGTTGCAGGGCCCCTGCAGAAGATCCGTATTAAAATCATGCCGCTCGGTGATTCCATCACTTTCGGCAGTCCTGATCGTAGCTATGGCGGCTATGAGCACCTGCTCGGGAAACTGCTTATAGACGACGGCTATCGCACTGACTTCGTGGGGTCTCAAAGGAGCGGCAACGAGGGTCACCCTGGTTGGACAATCCCGCAGTTAAAGAACGGTATCGATTCCAATGGCTGGCTTAAAACCTATCAGCCCGACATCATTCTACTCCACATTGGTACGAATGATCTTCGTCAGGGAGGTGCAGCCTCGGCACCCGACAATCTCTCAGCACTTCTCGACGATATTCTCGAACGTCTGCCGCAGACACACGTCATCGTGGCGCAGATTATCCCTTTCCGGCATGGCCCCGGCCCGGTCCTTCGGTCCTATAATGCAGCAATTGCTGACATTGTAGCGTCCAAAGGCCCGCGGGTCTCCATGGTCAACATGCAGAGCATCCTCTCCCCCAGTGATTATGCGGATGGGATTCATCCCAATGCCGGTGGCTACGACAAGATGGCCCATGCATGGGAACCTGCAATCCGTGCAGTTCTTTCCGGTTCCTCTCGGCATGTTGGTTCGCAGGCCTCGCCCAGCCCTTCAGCCGGAGAGTATGTAAAAACGGCTGTCTCCGCTGCTCCACAGGGAACGGCAACCGTATCGGTCATCCGCTATGTACCCGGATCGACCCACAAGTTAGAGCAACTCGTCGGAGAGGAGGACAAGGAGCGGCATCAACCGACCCTCAGCCGAACCTTTACGCGGTACCAGTTGCAAGGCACGGACCTCGGTTATTCTTTCGAGCACGATGGACGCATCTACTTTCTGTTCGGCGACACCGTGGGTCGTTTGGACCGGGCACTCGACACAATCGCGACAACGGATGCGCGCGACCCGGAGCGCGGCGTTCGATTGGATTTCTTGACGGTTGGCAGCGATTACCTGACCATCCAGCCCCCCGGCATCCATATGGGGGCCTTCGAAGTGCCCGTCTCGGGCATTAGCCTCGGAGGTCAGATGTACGTGGTCGTCAGTACGAACCATTCGATGGATCGGACCACCGATCGTTCCGTGCTCACGAAGTTCACCCCTCCTGCAACCTTCAAGCCGCTTCGCACAATCTCTCAGCTTCCTGCGGGGAAATTCATCAAGATGTCGATGCACATTGAGCCGGGGCCGATGGCGGGCATGCCTCCCGGCGGACTTTTCGTCCTCATATGGGGGACGGGTGTGTACCGCAAGAGCGACGCCTATCTGTCGATCGTCCCAATATCTCACTTCGAGACGGGGGAGGGAACCCGATATTTCGCTGGTCTGGACGCGGCGGGGTCGCCGACTTGGAGCGATAAAGAGTTCGATGCCAAGCCGATCGTCAACAACGGAACGATGGGCGACCTGTCAGTCACGTGGTGCAAGGATCTCGGTCTATGGTTGATGACCTACGACAGCCGACCGCCGGCGTCCCGCGGAATCTTATTCTCATACTCCCGCGCGCCGTGGGGGCCGTGGAGTCAGCCACAGGTCCTGTTTGATTCGGTTCGCGATGGGGCTCTCGGGAAATACATCCACAATCCTCGCTCGAATCCAGACGACGGGCTTGCAGGGCCGGTCATCGGCAAGGGACGGGCAAACCCGGGCGCAGTCCACGGTGGTGCCTACGCGCCTTATGTCGTCGAGTGCTGGACGAGGGTTCAAGGCTCCGAACTTGACCTCTATTACGTTCTTTCGACATGGAATCCCTACGTCGTCGTATTAATGAAGTCACGCATGCGGGTCGACCCTACTGTCGCCGAACCCTACCTTCAACCGCAAACCCAAAAGAACAGAACGATCCACCCCAGCTGGATCACGGCAACAATGACACCGCTGTCAGCCCGGATACGGCCGTCAAACATTATCTGCGCTCCGGTTCTCCCATGATCTGGCCAGGGGGCAATCGGGCAGTCTCTGCTAGTTTAGGCTGACAAACAGGGGTTTTTCAGCAACCTGTTAGATGTGCTTGGGCGGCAATTTGTCTTGTCCTTCGACTTTCAAATCAGGGACGATCATCATCGTTGCGGTTCCGTGGGCTAAGAGATTTCCTTTAGCATCATAAATTGTAGCATCTCCTAAGGCTAAAGTTTTTCCAATCTTGATGCACCGGCCTTTTACCACAAGCCTTCCCTCCCGAACCGGTGCAAGAAAATTTACCTTTATCTCAACCGTGGTGAGCCCCATTCCGTCCCTTACCTGAGGGAAAACAGCCCAAAAGGTTGCCGCGTCCATGACGGAAGCGATGGCACCCCCATGAACATAACCAAAGGGTTGCAGATGTTTTTCCTCCAGCTCAACCTCCAAAACAGAGGTTCCCCAATCGAGCTCCTTTATCTTCATCGACAGGAGTGAGAAATATGGACTTCGGTTTACAATATTTGATATGGCTTTTGTGTATCTCGGATTTAATCGAGGCTCAGACATTGAAATATCTCCTTTCGAAAATTCGACCCGTGATTAAACCGCGCGAAGCGATTCGACGATATTCATACGCGAGGCCCGGACCGCCGGCAACGCGCCCCCGACGAAACCCATGATCAGCGAAAACCCAAGACCCTTCCAAACGATGCCAAAGGTGAGGGTGAAGCTAAAGGCGAGTTCCGAAAAGGTCTGAAAATTCAACGTGGAGATCGTGAAAAGCTGCAGAAAAGAAGCAAGGAAGAGACCGAAGCAACCACCGATGAGCCCCAGAAACAAAGCTTCTACAATAAAAGCTCCCAGGATGCTAATCTTCTTGAAGCCCAGGGCACGCATCGTCCCGATCTCTCCGGTGCGGGTGGCCACTGCCGAATACATGGTAATCATGGCCCCGATCACGGCACCGAGTGAGAAGATGATTGTCAACGCCGTCCCGAGAATCCGAAGGAATTGAGCCATTCTTTCCGATTGCTCCGCGTAGTAACGATTCTCACGTTTTGCTTCCAACGTCAGGCGTGGGTCGCCTTCGATCCGTTTCTTCACACTTTCAAACTCGGAAGGATCGCGCAGCTTGAAGATGACGGATGAGTAGACCGTCCTGCGAAAAGCCTGCATCAGTTGATCTGCATCCCCCCAGATCTCTGAGCTGAACCCGGTGTTGCCCGCGTCAAAGATGCCAACGACTCTCCAGTCCCGCATTCCGAAGCGGAGGATCTCGCCAATGCCTCCCCCTTTGAACCGCTCGGCAATACTTCGGCCGGCGACGATTTCCGACAATCCGGATTTCGGCATGCGCCCTTCTACCAATCTTACCTGCGGTCGTAGCGCGAGTGAGCTTGCGCCGATCCCTCTAATCACCACATTAGACAGTGCATTCGTCTCCCGTTTGGGAAGAGCGATGAGCACGACCAGCTCTTTCGCAAGCAGCGTTTGTCCATCTTCCCCGATCGCTGCTTCAGGCTGAGTCGCGACGATAGAAGCCTGCAGCCGAGTCACCCCGCTCATCACCTCGGATGTGGACCCTTTTCGGACCACCACGACGTTGTCATACGAACCGGTTTCAACCAGTGTTTTCCGAAGCCCTTCGGCCAGCATGAGAATGGCAGCGAAGACGAACACGACGAGAGCCATTCCCGAGGCCGTGAGCACGGTGGTTAATCGGCGCGTCCAGAGGTTCCGGAAACTATACGAGACTGGCAGTCCCAAGAATATCTCCTTGCATTAAGGATTCAAGGGGTCAAGAAAATAAATTTATAACCGAGGAATGATTTGTTGAATGCAATTTATTATTGGCTGTATCCTCAATGAGTTTCTCTTTAACACTTGGACCCTTGACCACTCGAATCTTCGAACCCTTAGAAGATCACTACCCGATCCTCCTCAGCCCATCGGCGATGCGAATTCTTAGAGCACGCCAGATCGGAATGATGCCTGCACAAAGACCAACCAGAAAAGCAGCTCCAATATCCATGTAAATGGTGTCTATCTCCACCCTAAAGGTCGGAAAGTAGGTGCCGACAAGCTTGCTAAACTCTTTTGCCGCGGGAGGAGTGAAAGCTATTCCGATGACGCAGCCGGTCATGGTGATAAGAAGAGATTCCCCCACGATCATGCCGGCGATACGCCAGCCCCTAAAGCCCAGGGTCTTGAAGATGGCGTATTCTCCAATCCGTTCCCGGGCGGTCATCGCCATGGTGTTCGCAGCCACGGCGATAATGATGACGATCACGACAAAGGAGACCAGCTGGATGGCTACAATGATGGCATCGGCCATGGAGATGAAGGAGAGAAAGAACGCTTTTTCGGTTTCGGTGAGCGTCTCGGCAAGCGAGTTCTTAAACATCTTGTCGATGGCCTGAGCTACTTCGGCAGCACGATTCGGGTCTACCACTTCGACGATGTACCAGCCCACCTGGTCGGCACGGCGAGGGGCCGTTTTCTTAAGCGATTCGTTCAGGTAATCCCAGTGAAAAAAGAAGACCCTTTCATCCGTGCTTTCGTCTCTTCCGTGGTATATGCCGCGGAGCACAAACTCCCAGTTACCCGGATAGGCGACACTTTTCAATGGAATAATGTCTCCGATTCTCCAGTGGTACTGCTCCACAAGTTTTCGTCCAGCGACGCATCCTTTTCGATCGCGAAGAAAAGTCTCTTTTTGATCCGGAGGCACGACAAATTCCGGATATAATTTCATGTAGTTTTTTGCTTCGATGGCGTAATTGGCAAAAAAATTCTTTTCGTCTTTGTAGACCCCTGCGAACCAGTTCCCGTAAGAGATCTCCTTTGCCCCATCGACCTGTCGAATCTTATCTTTATAGGAAAGGGGAAGCGGAAAGATGAGGGAGATGGCATTCCGGGTGACGAGACGGTTGGCCGACGAGGCCTTGACTCCTGCATACCAGGAGCCGACGAAGGTCCTGAGCAGACCGAAGGCAAGAATGGCGATAGTGATGCTTAGGATGGTCAGTGCGGTGCGGAGCTTATGGCGAAAGGCATTTCTAAGGAGCAGCTTGAGAATGTACATTGTTCAGGATACCTTTATCGAGATACCGGATGGTATGCGCTTTTTTTGCCGCCCTAGGGTCGTGGGTCACCATAATAATAGTCTTGTGCGATTCACGATTGAGCCGATCCATCAAGTCGAGAATCTCCTCAGCCGCCACCCGGTCGAGGTCTCCGGTGGGCTCATCGGCCACCAGTATGGTTGGGTCGGTGACAATAGCGCGAGCAATGGCCACCCGCTGCTGTTCGCCTCCCGAGAGTTGGCCGGGATAATGATCCATCCGGCTTGCAAGGTTGACGACCTGGAGTGCCAGTTCCACGTGCTCGCGTCGCTCTCTGCGAGAAAGGCCGGTGAGCAACAGGGGAAGCTCGACGTTTTCGAAGGCTGTCAGCACGGGGATGAGATTGTAGAACTGGAAGATGAAACCTACGTTGACCGATCGCCATGCAGCCAGTTCGGTCTCTGTGAGTCCTGTGATATCGATGCCCCCTACCCTGATGGTACCTTGATCCACTTGGTCAAGGGCGGCAATCAGGTTGAGAAGGGTGCTTTTCCCCGAACCCGACGGTCCCATCAATGCCAGAAATTCCCCTTCAGCTATATCGAGGTTGATATCCATCAGTACGGGGATCGTGTGGGTACCCCTGCGGTAGGATTTGTTCACGTGCTCTATCTCGACGATGGGCGCTTTGCTTTCCATTGTCTTAAGAATCCGTTAACCCCCCTCTTTCCCCCCTTAACCTAAGGGGGGATGAAGGGGGGTTACAATATAATAAGGGCATCCTCATGGACGACCAGAGAATTATCCCCTTCTTTTTCAAAACGCTAACATTGTTACTTCTCTTCTACTTTAATCTTTGAGCCGTTTTTCAAACGCTCCGAAGGGCTCAGCACGACTCGGTCCCCCACCTTCACGCCTCCGAGGACTTCTATCATGTCACCCATGGGGCGTCCGAGGATTACGGGCGTCTCGACTGCCCTCTCCCCTTTGACAACAAAGACCGCTTTTCTGTCTTTTCGATTCACCAAGGCCGTCTGATTAAGAGCGGTCCGCGGTTTCTCTTCTTCTGCCTTCACCAAACGGGAGAGGAAAGCAACCTTTGCCGACATCTCCGGCAAGATACGGCTGTCTTTATTGATGAAACGAACCTTGACCATGACGGTCGCCTTGCTCCGGTCAGCGGTCGGTACGATCATGTGAATCTCACCACGGAAGCGCTGGTCCGGCAGGGCATCCAGCTGAATCTCGCATGGCTGACCAGCCCTGACCTGGCTCAGATTTGATTCGGAGACATCCGCCTCCACCTCAAGAGAGTTCATATCGGCAATCGTGACCACTGAGGCTTTGGCATTGGCTGCTGCGCCGAGGGGGGTGACGATATCGCCCACGTCCGCATCCTTGGTCAAGACGACGGCGTCAAAGGGAGCGCGAATCAGCGTATATTCCAACAAGGCTGACGCGCCTTCCAGGGCAGCGGTGTTCGCCTTCAATGCAGCCTCTGCTCCGGCAACGGCAGCGACTGCTTTATCGTAACGGGCGACGGCATCATCATAAGCTTGTTGGGCAACAACCCTCCTGGAGAGAAGCTCTTTGTTCCGGTTGAACGAGAGTGTTGCATCCCGAAGTTCGGCCCGGGCCTGGTCAAGGTTGAATCGGGCCACGTTGACGTTGGCGGCTGCCTGATCCTTGGCTGCGCTGACATCCTGATTTTCGAGACGGGCAACCACCTGATCCTTTTTTATAATGCTTCCCTCTTCAACCCCCAGCCAGACGAGGCGTCCGGTCACCTTGGATGCCAGGGCTGACTTGCGTTGGGCGACCACATAACCGCTTGCATTGAGCAACGTAAAGGCTTGAGACGGATAAAATTGCGCGACCGTAGCCACCTGAACCTGCGCAGAGGGCGTGAAGACGCCTTTGGCGGCGAGCGAAGCCAGGAGGAGGATCAAGATCACCGCCAACGTCGCATAAACGATCTTTTTTCTCTTTCTCGGACGAAAAACGACTTTGGATTTATCGATTTTCAGTTTTAAGAGGTCTTCGTTTGCCATGGAATACGGCCTGTCCCCATTTTATAGAACCCCATAATTTTCATAGAACACAGGTTATTTGTCAAATCAAAAAACCTGATGTCTGTTCTGGCTGTATCTATTTTCCAGCATGATCGCGACACAGTCTCCAATCATTTCTTGCTTCATCCTTTCTCTTGTGCGAATATATTGATGAGGATCAACGGAATGGGGTTACTTCAACGACGGGCGAAGCTAATAAGGAGGAGAAAAAATGGGAGAGATCGTTCATACGTCACGGATCAAGATCGTCAGAGAAAAGGGACCCACAAGAAGGGCGATGATCGAAGGATTCAATGAGCCGATTTATTACGGTGTTCATGGGCATCAAACGTTTCTACAAGCTCGAGCCTGAGAAAGAGCATGCCGCCACCCTTGACCATATTGTCGCTGCGACGGCTGCCTTCTCGGGTGGGCGGCCTATGCCGGCATCGGGGCAGTCCTTGTTTCTCTTGCTGGCGCCATTCTCACTTGGCCAACCACATTGCGCCGGGGGTTCCTTCTCTCGATCTTCGGGCTCGTCATCGGGGTTCTGGTCTTTGGCGTTCCATGGTGTAACTGGCGAACGGCGCAGCGTCTCCCGGCCATCCACGACATCACTACGGATACGGAGAATCCACCGCGCTTTGTTTCTATCTTACCTCTACGAAAAAATGCCCTCAATTCATCCGAATACGGCGGGTCTGGAATCGCCGCCAAACAGCGGGTCGCTTTCCGAACAAAGCGAGGAATCTCTGAGTTTGCTCCATCTTCACAATCGCGTAGCTCCTCGAAATGATAATCTGCCTAATAGATTTGTGTTAGGCTACCTATCGGCGCGAATCCCGATTTCTCCTTCTAATTTTTATTACGGAGAGGTATATTCCTACTGTTGCAATAAGAAACAAACCAACTACCATTCCAAAGGCGATCCCTGTCAAATAGGTGCCCCTGGATAATAGCGCAATAGGATTCCAACTTGGCTCTCTGATAATTCGACCAAGTTTCCCGCTGTATTTTTCAGGGATGTCGGGAATCCCGTCGCCATTCTTGCTTGGAAAGCTCTTCACATACTCCAAGAGGCCAACCCATTCCTTGAGTTCCTGGATTCCGGGTTTCTCCTTGTCTGAGTCCACTCTTAACGGAAGCAGAAGATCAAAAGGGTTGCCCTTTAAAGACTTCGTGGCAGTTGGATTTCCCTGTCGATCCTTCGGAACAATTTCAAGGATACCGTAAGTGAAGCGACCCACAAATTTGAGAAACGTTGCGTTGTAGAGGTTTGCTGCAACCCTGTACAATGCCTTATTCGACTCCGAATAATCGAGAGGTTTATATCCTTCCTCGTCACTTCCCATCCAGATATCCGTTACCCTGTCGAAGATCACCCTGTTAGGGTTGTACTTGAATTTTAATCCTGAAACCTGGAGAAAGTACTTGCTCCCTTTCTTCGGATAAATACTCGTCGACACCTCGAGGATCTTTTTAATCTCGTGAGCATAAAGGTAACAGGTGACGAGAGGATATCCCATGGTCCCCTCCCCTCTACTCACCCCGAGCGGGATGGTCCGAAACAGGTCGCATACGGCAATTTTCCCTGTCTTTCCCCTGAGGAGATCATCCCGGATCACTCCGTTTGACTCAAGGGCAACCACCACTTTGGTCGTAGGATCGTTCTTGTCATAATCAATTCGGTTAATGGCCCAGCGAATAGCATCCGTCACGAGATCTCCAAGATTGCATTCATCCTCCAGAAGTCTCAAGTCAAATTGTGTTCTCGCGATTACGTCGTAGAAGCTCACATGAAAATCCTTAAGAAACTTCTCATTCACGATTCCGATGTAGGATTCGATTCTCTTTTGGATCTTCTCATCCCCGAGAATGGTATCATCGATGTCAACCAGGTTATACCCTTTCAACTTTGTCTTACCCTTTTCGTAGGCGATATCGAGGACACCCACATGTTCCCCAAGGGCACCCGCTTGTACAATGATCGTTTCGTTCACGATCAGAGGGGTCTTCAGCTTTGTATGGGTATGGCCACTTACAATAATATCAATTCCCGGGACCTCCCTGGCTAATCGATCATCTTCGGAGAGAGACTTTTTTTGTTGAATACCGCTGTGGGACAGGCAGATGATGATATCGACCTTTTCCTTCTCTCTCAGTGTCTTGACCATTTCACGAGAGGTATCGATGGGATCCCTGAATTTGACAGGGGCTGCAAAGGGCGAGACCTCCACCGCGTCTTTTCCCAGAATTCCGTAAATCCCGATCCTGATTCCGGACATTTCCCTGATGACGTATGGTCTTAGAAGACCCAGCCTGAATGTCTCTTCAAGCGTATCATCTTCAGGGTCCTGTTTATCGAAAATGGCATTCGAAAAAACAATCTCCGGCATCCCCCCTTTCCGATGAGCCGATACGAGCATCTTCGCCAATCCCGAGGGCATGAGGTCAAATTCGTGGTTCCCCAGAGTGACCACATCATATCCCATATCTTTCAACAATCGCAGTTCCAGCCCTTCCTCACGGGCTATCATATGGAAGAGCGAACCCATAAGGAAGTCGCCCGCATCTAAGACAAGCGTTGGGTTTGTTCTCTTGGCCTTCTCCGACTTTATCGTCGCCGCTATCCGGGCCCAGCCACCTACTGTTCCGTCATCATGAGTTTTTAATGGGGTGTAGTCGATATTCGGTGCAAAGCCGAGAAGGTGAGAATGAAGATCATTGGTATGCAGGATGGTGAGGCGTCTTTCCTCCCCGAGAACCCGTATAGGATTCACAAGGATACCCATCAGCAATATCCATATAAATGTTCTCATTCTTTTAAACTCCATAAGCAATCCTCTATTGCACTATACACCACTTTCAAATATCTGGGAAGAGAGAGGATGGGCGTCTAAGGCGGTGTAGAATTGTCGCTGAATTGACAAAATTACTTGATCTTCTGAAGGTTTTCAAGCTGAAGTGTCGCCATATCCATGACCCTTTTAATCTCTTGATCTCCAGGATCAAAGGTAAGGATACTCCTCCATTTGGAGATGGCCTAATCCAAATAGAAAGTATCCTCTCTTCCCCTGCCCTTCTCCCTGGTTATTTCTCCTTCTTCAGTTTCTTAATGATCTTTGGGATAAAAAGGGAAAAAGCAAATAGACCTACCGAAAACAAAACCTTGAAGGAAAGTAGTTGGCCCCAATCACCACTGGTCCAAACCTCTTTCAGAGTCCCGATAAAAAAAGTAAATATGAATGTTCCCACGATGATGCCCAAACCCGTGCCAAAAAAATAATCCCGGAACCGGACCTTGGTCAGTCCCATGCCGAAGTTCATCGGGGTAAAGGGAAAATAAACCAGGCGTAAATAGAGTACCGTCGCAAAGCCGTTCCGTTCGACGGCATCATCGTATCTTCTCAAGCGATCGCCGATCACGGAAGCTGCAAATTCTCTTCCCAAGGTTCGCCCGATCCAGAAAGCCGCACTCGATCCGACCATGGCTCCAATCCAGACATATAAGAATCCCCAATAAGCGCCGAAGATGGCTGCTCCCAGGGCAGTCAGTAACGTGCCCGGCACAAACAGACAGACTCCCACAGCATACACAACCATAAAAAGCAGAGGAGCCCAGAGGCCTGCAGTTTCCAGAAAATGACTCAGGGCTGTTTTTGTGAAAAATTCTTTGACCGAAGTGAACCGGATGATGTAAACGGCCGCAATGATGAAGACGACAAACGCGGCAGCCTTTATCACTGCTCTCTTACGACCCTTGGCTGGTTTCGGAGCAATAGCTTTCACTCGATTCTACGATTCGATAAATTAAACCTCAGCGCCGCAATAAATTGTCGAGACAGGCTTGGCTGGAACGCTCAAAGAGACTTGTAGCGGTACCTTTTGAATACCAAGCACTCTGGTTCCTCAACTTTACAGGACTTCTCTCTTGATGATGTCCTTCAATAACCCATTCAACTCCAAGAAAACCGCATTACAAGGCTCTGGAAGTATTCCAGCCGAGTCTGTCTAATGCTAATGCGGCGGTGAGGTAAGTCTTACCATTGCGTTATCGCCTCCAGGCCAGCCATCGAGTAAACAGTCCTTTAATAAAAGGAGTCAGCCGGGTGCGATTGTAGGCATCGGCCGCCTGTTTGATAGCTTCAGCCTGTGTGGGATAAGTGTGAATAACGTTCGACAACGTCCCCAGTCCCACATTGCTCACGATCGCCAGGGTGATCTCGCTGAGCATCTCTCCAGCATGACGGGCCACGATGGTTGCTCCGAGGATTCTGTCCGTTCCTTTTTTGACGTGAATCTTAACAAAGCCTTCTTCCTCTCCATCGGCGATGGCACGGTCGACGTCGTTCAACGGTCTTATGAAGGTATCTACAGCGATTCCCTTGTCCCGGGTATCTTTCTCGTACATCCCGACATGGGCGACTTCTGGATCGGTATAAGTACACCAGGGAATCGTCAAGGCGCTCTGTTTCTTGCGCCCCAAAAACAAGGCATTCTGGATGACCATCCGAGCAGTCGCATCGGCGGTGTGAGTAAACTTGTATTTGAGGCATATATCCCCGGCAGCATAGATCCTCGGATTTGTGGTCTGGAGATGTTCATTCACCTCCACTCCCTCTCTCTTGTCGTACTTCACCCCAACGGCCTCGAGGTTGAGGCCCTCCACGTTGGGAGCTCGCCCGGCTGCCGCCAGGATCTCATCCACCGCGATCTCTTCCTCTTTTCCCCCGCATTCAATGTGGATGATTTTACTCCCATTTTTCTTTTCGACTCGTTTGGTCCTGCAGTCGAGGACCAGACGGATTCCGTCACGGATGAAGGACTGCTGGAGAATTTCTGCGGCGTCACTGTCTTCCCGGTTTAAAATATGAGAAGCATTGTGAAAGAGAATTACCTCAGAACCCAATCGCCGAAACGCCTGAGCCAATTCGCATCCAATGGGTCCCCCACCAATAACCGCCAGACGCCGTGGGTGTTCCGTCAGGGAGAATACGGTCTCATTGGTGAGAAAGCCGGCTTCGGCTAATCCTTGGATCGTGGGATGTACCGGACGCGTGCCTGTGGTAATCACAGCTTTTCTAAAGCGAAGAGCCTTCCCGGCCACCTCCATGGTATCCGGTCCCGAAAAACCGCCTTCCCCCAGGAACAGATCGACTCCCATCTCCTTGAACCGTCTCGCCGAATCATGGACACTGATCCGAGCCCGAAGCCTTCTCATGCGTTCCATCACGAAAGGAAAATCCACTTCCATGCCTTGCGGAACCCGGATGCCAAATTGGTTCGCATCACGAATATCAGCCACTACCCGGGAGGATCGAATAATGCATTTCGAGGGAACGCACCCCACATTGAGACAATCTCCCCCCAGAAGGTGTCGCTCTACAAGCGCGACCTTTGCCCCCAATCCTGCTGCGCCTGCGGCCGTGACCAGGCCGGCTGTTCCTGCTCCAATCACGACAAGGTTATAATGGGGGGCCGGTTCGGGGTTTTCCCAGTGGACTGGATGGACATTGGAAACCAGGGCTTGATTATAAGCATCATGAGCTAAGACTTCCAGGATCAGAGACATGGCCATCTCCTACGAGCAACACGGACGCCACCTCACCCTTCCCCTCTCCCCGACGGGGAGAGGGGAAGGGTGAGGTGGACCAATTTACACTAGTGCCCCGCCACAGGACGATCCGGATCCTGCAGTGCAAGCAAAGCAATGTTCTCCGGTCACGACGCGGCGCATTGTTAGGTCCAACGGCCTGAAGGACCGGATGTGGCCAGGAGCTCCATGATTCACGGGAAGGACGAGCGCCAGGTTGAAGTCGCAGTCATAAAGAGTGCCATCCCATCCCACGCTAATTTGATGGCGACACATCAATCCTGTCACCGTCCTGGGGTTGAACGATTTTCGGAGAAGCTGCAGATAGTTCTCCTCCCCCTTTTCCGGTTTAGTCCTGTCCGCGAACCTGGACCCGATGACCCTCCTGGCAAAGTGCCTTTACAAAACGGCAAAAATTCGGGTTGAGCTCGGGGGCTCCTCCGGTCAGATAAATATATTCTATTTAAGGATGGGTGATAAGTAAATGGGTTGAAGATAGTATTTTCTCAGAAAGAAACCCTAATATCTATCGTCAAACAGGTAGATTCGGAGTCTAAGCTGATGAACGGGAATCAAGCTCCCGGTTCAGGTCCTTGGAGGAATCATCGAAGGGTTGCAAGGAGGTTTCTCTCCAAGCCCCAAAATACTATCCTTTCACTAAAAAAATACGGTCATCGCTCCATTTACTGCAAACAACAATTTTATTAGTATCAATTCAGATAATGAGGGATGAGGACCATTCGGTTGGAGTTCGCCCCAGCCGTTTCCCCCGATCATCGAACGGGAGGTAACCCATGACAGGCCACCTTGTCAGTCCTTTTGAATATTGGCCAAGCCTTCCCCTAAAGGATTGGCAGGACACCTATGCGACTCTCCATATGTGGACACAGATCGTCGGAAAGGTCCGGCTTAGACAGGCACCGCACATAAACCACTGGTGGCAGGTTCCTTTCTACACGACCCCTCACGGGCTTACCACCTCTCCCATCCCGTACGGCCAGCGCACCTTCGAGGTGCAATTCGACTTCCACGGCCACCGGCTCATTGTCCACACTTGCGGTGAGGACGAAACCACCAAGTCGTTTCCGTTAGCCGCCCGTTCCGTTGCCGAGTTCTACGGGCGGTTTATGGACCTGTTGCGCTCATTGGATCTGGAGGTCCGGATTTGGCCTGTACCAGTCGAGGTGGAGAATCCGATTCCCTTCAAACAGGATCGAACGCATGCAGCTTACGACCCTGTATATGCATCGAGGCTCTGGCGCATCCTCGTGCAGTCGGACCGGGTGTTCCAGATCTTTCGTTCCCGCTTCATCGGCAAGTGCAGCCCCGTGCACTTTTTCTGGGGAAGTTTTGATATGGCGCTGACACGTTTCTCCGGCCGCCGGGCTCCCCGGCACGGACCCGTACCAAACCTTGCACACTTCGTCGTCATCGAAGCCTATTCACACGAAGTCAACAGCTGCGGTTTCTGGCCCGGAGGTGGTCCCATCCAGGAGCCTATCTACTATTCTTACGCCTACCCGGAACCAGAAGGGTTTAAGGGCTATCCGGTCCGCCCCACGAGCGCCTTTTACAGCAGTGCATTGGGCGAGTTCATCCTACCTTACGATGCGGTTCGCCGGTCTAACAACCCGGATCAGGAACTGCTCGCTTTCCTTCAGAGTACCTACGAAGCGGCTGCAGAAACGGGTCGCTGGGACCGGGCGAACCTGGAACGGATGACGGGATAGCAGGTCATTGGGAAGTGCCTTCAATGCCCGATCGGCCGGATCGAGAAGGACCCCACTCTGCCGGTACCCGGGCGAAGCGGATGTTCTGGCTTTAGCCCCCGGACGTGTAAGCCAGGAACCGGATGAACAGAATTGTCGAATACCGCTATTACGATTGACTGTGATAAGAACCTTTGTTATCGTCATTGATAGGAGGAATGATCAGCTATGAACGCAGACAAGGTAATTCGTGAACAATTGCTCGCCCTCCTGAAGGCCGGGAATGCTCACATGAGTTTTAGGGATGCCGTCTCCGGTTTTCCCTTGAAGGAAATCAATAGGAGGCTGCCGAACGCAAGCTACACCGTCTGGCACCTTCTCGAGCACATACGCATCGCCCAGTGGGATATTCTTGAATTCGTCAGGAACCCTCATCACATCTCACCAGAGTTTCCCGCTGGATACTGGCCCAAAGAAGACGAAATGGCAACAGCAACCCAGTGGAAAAAGACGATCAGGGAGTTTCTCATCGACCTGAAGGCGGTGGAGAAATTAGTGAAGGACCCCAGAACAGATTTCTTCAACCCGATTCCCCACGCGAAGGATTACAATCTCTTTCTGGAGGTTCTCACGTTGGCCGACCATAACGCCTATCATGTTGGAGAGTTTGTCACCCTCAGGCGCGTCCTCAATATGAAGCCCATAAAGGAATATTGACGAAAATCCTGTCACCCCCCCTCGGGCAGCGCCACACCCCATCAGAAACTTTGCGAGAACCTAAAAAGCGGGGGCTCTTGGCCCCATGGGTCTGAATCGGCACAGAGAAACGATTACTTTGCTCTCTTGGGACAGGCTCAGATTCTTCGAATCGAGATATCAAGCTTATCTACCGCCTGACGCGCGATCTTATAGGCGATGTGACTGGAAGCGGGATGTGTCGCCAATGCCCATGCAACGTGGGGATAGGTTTCCGGGTCTGGAGGGGCGACGAAGCGAGCGCCTTCGTGTGTGGCCAATCCGAGTTTGAGTTCTTCGTGCTCCAGTTGGGCCAGCTCGTCTCGGGTAGGTAGAACTTCAACGATGCCATGGTAGTAGCAGGGACGATAGGCTACTGCGGCAAAAAGGCTTTCATCACGAATAAGCTCGGGCTCGATCCCCAGCGCAAGCTGTATTGTCTGGAAAATTCGCTCCTGATGCGTACGGACCTGGAACAGATCGCTAAAAGCCTCGTCCCAGCCGAGGCGTCCATTCACCTCGACAACACAGATCTGGCGACCGAACACGCGCATTTCGATGGAAAAAGCAGAATCGCCCAGACCCAAGGCATCGATGATCGCATCCGATATAGCCTCGATCGGTTCGTTATCCGAGCACTCGGCAGGGAAGAGGTAGCCTTCGATGAAGAAGGGAGGGTCTACGCTTTGAATCTGCTCCGTGACACCAAAGGTGAAAGGTTTCCTTCCGATGATCAGCCCATCTGTTTCGACGAAATCGCCGCCCAAAAAAGACTCGACAAGGAACTGGCGTCTTGGGTCGCAGCCGAGGTCTACCTTTCCCGTCTGGGCGAAGCCAATCAGCCGGGCCACATCAAGGGACTCAGACAGTCCGACGCCTATCCGTGCAACCGCTGTGTCAATATCGTCTTCACTGCATACCAGCGTTACCAGTCGCGACATCGTTGAAATGACGCATTTCAGCACGAGTGGAAAGCCGAAGTCACGGCCGAGACGGCGGACGTCCTTGGCATTCTCAGCCATGGCAAAGAGGGGATTCCCTATGCCGGCTCCCGACAGCGCAGCCCGCTGCAAGTATTTATTCGAGCACAGGTGAGCGGCTTCTACCGTTGGTCCCTTCAGGTGGAATTCGCGGGCCAGAAGGGAGCCGAGGAGAAGTCCCCTCTCCGACTGCATGAAGATGCCGTCGGGACGGCGCCTCTCGCACCAGCGTCGCATCATTTTGTAGGTCCCGGCGAGGTCCTCAGGGGGCGGGATTTCGATAACCTCATTAAATATGTCCTCGTCATAAGAGGTCGGGTCCTCGGTGGCGAGCGCTAGCTTTAAACCGTCAATTTGCCGAGCGTACCCCGCGACCTTCCCGCAGGAGGTTGTCCCATAAGCTGGGTAGAGCACAAGTATTGTAGGCATTACAGAATATTCCTTTGATCACCTAAACTTCTACTCCGTACCATTTGCTCGAAGTTCGACCAGAGAAAACCAGTCTTTGGAATCGGTAAACCACCTGGAAAAGGACAATCCAGCCTTCCGGAAGAGTCGTTCGGCGCTTTGGCGGCTGAACTTCTTGCAGATCTCCGTGTGAATCGTTTCGCCTTCCTTAATTTCGACAGACAGTTCCAGATCCGCAATGTGAGCTGCGACCTGACGGCTGGCTTTCAGGTGCATCTCTACACACTCCATTCCGGCGTTAAAGAAAGCCAGATGCTCGAAATCTTTCGGATCGAAGTCGGCCTTCAGTTCCCTGTCAATGTGGACCAGAATATTCCGATTGAAATCGCAGGTGATACCCTGCCTGTCGTTGTAAGCCGCCTCGAGAATCTCGACAGGCTTAAGCATATCCATCCCGAGCAGGAAGCGGTCTTCACGACCCATGATCGCCCGAATACTCTTCAACAGGTTAACGGCTTCCATTTCCGTGAGATTACCGATCGTACTCCCGAAGAAAGTGATCAGCTTTCTGCCACGGGGAAGCACTCCCACATGCTGAGTAAAATCGGCCAGAACCCCCAGGATGGCCAGGTTTTCATAATCGTCCAGGAGTTCCCTGGCTGATTCAAGCAGACAGCTCCTGCTGATGTCGACGGGAACGTACCGGATCCGGCCGTTTTCGAGGGGATGCACCACATCCAGAAGTTTCCGGATCTTTCGATTTGACCCGCATCCGAGCTCGATCAAGTCTCCTCCTGCCCGGGAAAAAAATTGCATAACCTCCGTGGCTGACCGATCCAGGATCGACAGCTCGGTCTCCGTGAGATAGTATTCGGGAGTCGTACAGATCTGATCGAAGAGCTGAGAGCCGCGAGTGTCGTAAAAATACTTGGCCGGAATGGACTTCTGCGTCTTCATTATTCCCCGTCGAATATCCTTGAGCATTTCTTCCCGATGGTCTCCGCTCAAGTAATTCAAGACTTGTAACTCCCGGCCATCACCCGGACCTATTCCAGACATCTCGAATTCCATTTCACTCCGTTTCACAGCCGTCCCATTCATTTTGACATCCTCCCATCCTCATCTCTTTTTCCAACCCGGCTCAGCTGATCCTCCCCTTGCATCGAAACGCAAAAGAACTCGTCGGACGTGCCATCAACCCTTTACCGCGGGATCTTTGAACCCGGGCCTCTTGGCTACGAGAGCGATGATTCGTAACTTACCGGCAGGGCACGAAACGAACGGTCATGATGGACTCACGGATCACTTCCCCCATCCGCTCCAGAGTTTTGTCGATTTGCGCCTCTGCGTTGCCGGTGCCAAGAGAAATACGCAGGGCGCAGTGAGCCTCCTCTTCCGATAAGCCCATGTTCAAAAGGGCATGGGAAGGTTGGGGAGAACCCGCACGGCAGGCAGACCCCGAAGAAAGAAACACGCCTTTCTGGTCCAGGGCCAGTACCATTGCCTCTCCTCGAATACCCGGCAGGGAGACATTCAGAGTATTGGGAAGCCTGTCTTCCGGGTGTCCGTTGAGCTTTGCACCCGGGAGCAGACGCCGGATGCCTTCCCAGAGCCGATCCCTCAAAATCCGCACCCGCTGGTTCATGTCCGTGAGGCGCTCCCCAGCCAGCTCGGCGGCTTTCCCGACTCCGGCAATGCCCACCGTATTTTCCGTCCCGGCTCGCAGGCCTCCCTCTTGCCCGCCTCCGTGAACCAAGGGCTCCAGTTCAATCCCCTTCCGGATATACAGGGCGCCCACACCCTTGGGCCCGTGAAACTTGTGGCCCGAAAGAGTAAGAAAGTCGACTCCCAGCGCTTCGACATCGACAGGAATCTTGCCGACGGCCTGTACAGCATCGGTATGGAAAAGGACTCCTTGTCGGTGAGCCACCCTGACTAGGTCCGTGATGGGCTGTAGCGAACCCGTCTCGTTATTTGCAGCCATGACACTCACTAAAAAGGTGTGGTCGGTCACCGCCTTCTCGAGGTCTTCGGGCCTGACCCGTCCAGTTGAATCCACCGGCAGGCACGTCACCGTAAAGCCATATTTTTCCAGCCAGGCGCAGATTTTCAAAACGGAAGGATGCTCGATCGACGAGGTGATGAAATGTTTTTTGCCGTCCCAGTTGGCCAGAGCCAGACCCTTGATCACCTGGTTGTTGGCTTCACTTCCACCTCCGGTGAAGACGATTCTTCTTGCCGTACAGCCGAGCAGTTTGGCTACTTTCCTTCGGGCTTCCTCTATGGCTGCCTTCGCTTCCCTGCCTTCCCGGTGAATGGCCGAAGGGTTTCCATACCGGCTGTCCATATATTCGTCCATGAGCGCTTGCACCTCTGGATCGGGATGCGTGGTGGCGTTATGATCTAAGTAAATCCAGTCTTCAGCCATTAGCCGACATCCTGTTACGGGCCCAGAAATGAGGCTTGATTCTCCGGAATCCATTTCAACCGTTTCTCCGGATTCCGGAGCTTTAACGACTTCACAGAGAAGGGCCTTGTAAACGGGGAATCCGGAGATCGGGTCGTACTTCAAATCGGTGAGATCATTGATATTGCATTCCTGCCACGCCTTAGGGCCAAGCGGACCCCCGCCTCCCATGTTTGCATCGACCGCGCCCTGCACAATGTCATCGGTGACGAGTGCCCGCAGCCGGACAGAGCCTCGGGGGCTGAGAAGGATCACTCCATCTCCGTTTTGGATTCCTCTGGCCGCGGCATCCTGGGCTTGGATCGTTACGGTAGGCTCCGGGCGTTCTTTCACCAGCCCGGGGATCCCGTGAAACTGGCTTCGGAAGTCCGTCGTCACCCTCGACCCCGAATTGAACACCAGAGGGAACTTCGCGGCCAGGTTGGGTTGGCTCAGGGGGCTTTCCCCGGGTTCCGTATAAACAGGCAAAGGATCATAGCCGTGTTCTTCCAGGAGAGTCGAGGCAATCTCGAACTTTCCGGTCGGGGTCTCGAATCCGGGCTGACCATCTTTCCGGAGCAGCCCCTTTTCCCATTTCTTATATTGCATCATGACGGTCTCCACCCGAACTTGACCGCCGGCAGCACGAACCTCTTCGAGATTAAACGGGGATCCTTTCAGCGCATGCCTGAGAAGCTCCTCTTCATTGCGCGGGTAAAGGTGGCCGTATCCCAGTCGCTCAGCCAGCTCCGTAAGGATGAAGAACGAATTCCGCGATTCGCCGATGGGCTCGATCACCCTCTCACGGATGCGGAAGAGCGGGCCGTAGGTCATGTAAGATTCGATCTCATACGAGGTGGACGCGGGTAAGACAATGTCGGCATAGGCACAGTCAGCCGTCAGATTCACATCGATGCAGACCAGGAAATCAAGAGCGTTCAGCGTTTTTCGCCAGAGCTCAGGCTGGGGCCAGGCCGTGATCATTGATGCGCCCAGAATGATCAGGGACCGGATCAGGTAAGGTTTACCCCTCAATACGGAGTCCGGCAGGCAGTTCGCGTGCGATTCTCCCCTGTACGCGCTGTAAACAGGAAATCGTTCTACCCCCAAGGCTTTTTTCGGATCCGGGTTGGGGACGTGTCCTTCCCGGTTGACCGGGAAAATATTTTGCCTCATCGTAAAACAACGGCCTCCTGGCACATCCAATTGTCCGGCCAAAGCCCATAGCACCAGTGTCGCCCGGATGGCCTGAACACCGCTGTCGCTGTACTCCAGACCCGAATACATGACCGGAGAAGCCCCACGGGCATTGGCAATCCTTCGAGCCAGAGAACGCACGGTTTCCCGGGGAACTCCGGTGATCGACTCCACAACCTCGGGCCTGAAGTGCTGAACGTACTGGACGAACTCCAGAAACCCTTGGGTCCAATTCTTGACGAACGTTTCGTCATATAGCTCTTCCTCGATGAGAACGTTGCTTAACCCCAGAGCCAGAGCGCCATCCGTTCCAGGCCGGATGGGAATCCATTCTGCATCTGCCAGCTTGGCCGTTTTGGTCCGCCTTGGATCGATCACAACGACCTTCGCACCCCGCTTGACTGCCTCCAAAATTCGATTGAGATCCAGTGGGGGGCAATCCGTAGCCGGGTTCGCACCCCAAACCACGATCAGTTCCGCGTTCTCTATGTCCGAAAACATATTGATGAGCATGGCCCCCATCGTGACGTGCGGGGCGATCATGGCGAAGGAGACGTAGCAAAGAGCGCCGACGCCCATGCTGTTCGGAGATCCGAAAGGAAAAAGGACACTCGAGGCGGATGACACAGCGATATCTTTGGGCTGAAAGACGTCGCACATGGCCAGCTCAAAGCTTCCCCGACCGGTATAGACGGCTGTGGCCTCCGGGCCATGCTGACTTTTGATGGTTTTAAGTCTGCCAACGATTTCCTGGAATGCTTCTTCCCAGCTTATTCTCTCGAATTCGTAGGTACCCTTCGGGCCCTTCCGGCGCAGCGGGTGGCGAAGTCGACTCTCGGAATAGAGGATCTCGGTTGAATGATCGCCGAGCTTGCAGAGGATGCCCAGAGGGGAGCTTTCGTCAGCCCTGACCGAGGCCATTTTTCCATCCGGACCATAAGTGACGACCACCCAGCACCCTGCCGGGCATATACCACACAAGGCCCGTTGTTCCTTTTCATGTGACTGCATATCCAGCTAACTCCTAAAATTCGAAGATCACTTCATCGGTCCAATCGTCTATTTTAGACTTTTTTTTCGTTATCCCACACTTTCAGGCTACCACTGCCATTTGAAAGGGTGAATGGGGTGGATGCCTTATTTCTACAGGAACGGTACAGTATTTACCCGCATTTATCCGCTGAGGAGGTCATTCTGATTTTTGGAGCTTGCTATTACAGGTTGAGATTCAAGAATCACGATTTCACGAGAAGTTGAAGGTTCTCATCTGATTGCGCGAGCATCTAGAAGTTGAAGATATCTTGCCACTATAGAGGCCCTTGGGTTATGTCCTGCCCCTCACGTCGCATCGAGAAGAACTGGCTAACCAGTGGTCTGCCTCTTTCACACGTGGTATCGCCAGAAAAATAATTTCCTTTTAAAATTATATACTTACAGTTTATATTCTATAACATATTGGAATTATGATAAAAAATATGCATTTACTTTTTTGTTGAATTATCGTATAAGAACATTTGAGCAAATCGGGCAAAACTAAACCCATTCGGAAGCGGATGGGTTTTTTATTTCTTCAATAGGGCAGAGGGACACAAAAGGTCAGCTGGCATTAGGTTATAGAAAAATAGTCGTAGGCGAAGCCCACCTCTAATGGAGGACGATACTCTATGATGAGTAACGGAGTTGTGTTTGAGATCGGTGGGCGGTATTGCAACCGTACCGGACAGTA
>DASPPQ010000278.1:0-4299 GCA_035625415.1 Thermodesulfobacteriota bacterium | reverse complement strand
CTGACAAAAAAATAAACGTAGAGCTGGCTCAGACCCGTCCCCACAATGGGAATCAACGCCAGAACCGTCAAACCGATCCAGGTCCAGAACATGGCGCTATTCTTCTGGGTAGCACGGAAGAGTCCTTGCTTCACCACGAGGCCTGTGTTTGCCATCACGGAAAGCACAAGTGCGAGGAATGTTATCATGGCCAGCACATCATGCGCTCTGGGGAAGAAAGGGGGATGTTTCGGGGTTATCCCTGTTAGGATCATCGCTACCAATCCTAAAACCATAAAAACCCAACCCAATCCTGCTCCCCATGATGAAATGCCGCGCAAGCGCTCGTAAAAGAAACCGGGCAGTGGAATCTGGATCAGTCCTGAAATAGAGATGCCGAGGGCAATGATCCAATGACCGTGGGGATTGTCATCCACGGATAGCAGGTGGGAAATCGTCATGTAGCGCCAATCATATTCATGCGGAAAACGCTGAGCGGATAGCCACACAGCTCCAAAGAAGGTCAACCAAGCCACGGGCAGAACCACCCACTGGACGAACCATTCTGGAAGCCTGCCAAGAAACCAATGATCGATCATGAAATTCTCACCCACCCCGTCTGGAGACGATGCTTCCTTGATTTAGACAATAACTTTGGCGATATGAAACTGCGGATCCTTGGTTTGCAGTACCTGAACGGCATGTGCAACCGCAGCGAGAACTGTTGTAGACCATTTTATACCTCTCTTTTCGTCTTGCGTCAAAAAATAGATTGTAAGTTGCGTGTGCGAAGTGTGTCGTTTAGAAGATAGGGAAGGAAACTCGAAATGAAGGAAAAGGGGACCGAGGATTACCAATCCAAATCGTGCATAATTTGATGAAATGCTCGATTTTTATGTGTATAATTATTAGTATGATGGGTGTTGACCAAATTGGAGTGTACTAAGCAAAAGGAAGTGAGATTCTGAAAAAAATTATTATCCTATCTCTGATCGGTTTGCTTTTTGGTTGCGCTCATCATCCCCAGGCGCATTGGGTTCGACCTAATACTACTAAGAAACAACTTAATAAAGATTCTCTCGCCTGTGAAAAAGAAGCAGACTCTTTAGTAAAAGAAGAGTTTGGATGGATAGTCCCGCTTGACATTTACCATGATTATTATGATCGCTGCATGTTGCGCAAGGGCTACGTTAAGCAGAAGTAAAAGGAGAGCGTATACTACCGTTGTGCCACGACCGCAGAGCTAAAAGCAAGAACCATTACTAGCACTAATAACAGGCAGAATAGAGTTTTCATTTTACTCTTCCTCTCCTTAACAAGACAATACCCTCATCTACTTGTTATGTCAAGTTGTATGCCAAGAGCAGTTTAAGAATTGATTATTTAAATTCTAATCAAGCACTCTCTAAAAAAATGTCCAATTGTGGACTTCGGGAAATTATCAACGACTGCACCCACCCATCCTTTCCTTGCAGTCTAAAGATCCTCGGTCGTTGCGTATAAAACGTATCTACAGGAGTCCAACACCCTCATTTGCCCGTCTCCAACCCCTTTAAATCATAGAGGTATTTTTCGTAGTGAACCGGCCATCAATGTAAATACCATGCTCCAGCCTTTGCTGAAGACCCAAAGCGTTTTCCACAAAGACAGAACTTCAGGGAGTAAAGGGACCGGAGATGACTCTGATGAATTGATTCGATGCTTTGGGGTAGGATGGATGGGGTTAGGGTGGAGAGTGGAGGGGTGAGGTGGGAATGAGGAGGTGATGCTTTGAGTGATTTCCTTTAACTGAGATTTGACAAGATTATTAAAAAAGCGTAGATTTTGAACCGTAATCGCCGAATTGTTTGGTGGAAAACGCAATTGTATCCATAATCCCGTCTCACTTCACCTCATAAACAATCTTTATCGTTGGTTTCGAGGTAAGAATATGAATTTTTTATACGATCTCACTTCGGGATGGTACGAATGCCAAGGATATTTTATTCTTTGAAATATCAAGTTTGGTCTTTCTCTCAAAGGAGTAAACTCATGAAGAGGTTTTTGCAAACTTTCTCTAAAATAATTGGGATCTCTTGTTTCGGTTTCCTCTTTGCAGGCTGCGTTATTGGCCGCTATTACGAAGGCCCAAAAATTTCTGAAGAAAAAGTTAAGGAGATTAAGCCAGGAGTGACAACCAAGGCGGAAATCGTTAGCTGGTTTGGACCTCCACAAAATTATATCAGTCCCACTGTTTTTAATGAGGTCCTTCGGAAGATGGATGTGACGAGGGAACCACTCACCCACTATCCTTTTGCCAATATTCTTTCCTACCAGTATAACCGGGGCAACATTCGGGCCATCGTCCTGGTCCTATTCAACTTTGTTGACGCGAAGGTGAAGTCAGATCACTTGGTCATTTTTCTCGATGAAAATGAAAAGGTAAAATACTATGGTTTCCATAAAGGGACAGATGAATTGCAATAAGACTCTAATCTTAATATCCCTCTTAATGATTTTGACATGCAGGTGCACCATCGGAAGAGTTTATATGGGCTCTGAGATCAGATACGATCCTAAAGAAAAAATCAAAATAGGTTCGACGACTAAAAGCGAGATTCTTGAAACGTTTGGACCTCCTGATAATATTCAAAAGCAGTATGATGGAGATATTTTTGTCTATGCGTATCTTCGAAAAAACTCCCCAAAACTTTCGTTAGTGGTGCCTTACCCAGTTACGGTAAGCGTCTTCAAGTACACAAAAGTCCAGCAGAAAAAGGATAGTCTTGTCATCCTTTTCGACAACAACGGTATGGTTAAGGATTATGGCTTCCGTAAGGGGGCTCAAGAACTCACCACCTTCTAAGCTCGGTGACAAACCATCATTGGGGCTCTCACCCTTTCTAACGTCAAATATTTCTGGGCTCTTTGCCGCTTCTCCAATCAAAAGATTCTTAATCCCAGTTTTTATCGTTCAATCGCTATTCCAGATTTTCCTGAAAAACCAAACCGTTTCCCTCCAAGATAGAAAATTAAGGAGTTTAAGGGGCCGGAGATGACTCTGATGACATGATGCCCTGGGGTAGGATGGATGGGGTTAAGGATAGAGTGAGGGCCTGAGGTTAGGATGGGAAGGCGGCGTGGATGATCTCCTGGAATTTTGATTGACAGCTAAAGTAAGAACTAGTATTTTTTGTTAAAGAGAGAATGAAAGGAGGGATTCATATGGCGGGTTTAAAAAGAATTCTTGTTCCTCTGGATGGGTCTGAATGCGCTGAAAACGTTCTTCCCATGGTTGAGCGGCTGGCCACTGAATTAAAAGCAAGTATCGCCCTTTTGCGGGTTGCCTATGCCTACACCTTCCCAGGTACAGATCCAACAGAGGCTGAGGTGAAGGTCGTCCGGGAGGCGGAGGAATACCTGCGTAAGATAGAGGACCGACTTAAGGCCAAAGGATTTAAAGTGGACAGCCATGTGCGATATGGGCACGATGCAGAAGAAATCCTTGACCATGCTGCCGAAAAGGATATTGACTTCATTGCAATGACCACCCATGGTCGGAGCGGGGTCAAACGCTTTCTTCTTGGGAGCGTGGCAGAGAAGTTGCTCCGACATTCACCAAAGCCAATCTTCTTGGTTCGTTGCACTTAAAACAAAATTTATAACGTTTTGCGGTTGTTCTCTTGCCAAAAAGCTAACATACGAAGGAGGTTTTCAAAATGGCTAGTCCTAGTATTTTATCTTTTGAATTTCATACTAAGTTTTTTCCGCAATTGCTTTGGTCCAGATTACGGCCGAAAAAGGGCATTTGCTTTCCCCCCATGGAATTTATGATGGCATTCTTCGCATGTGTGATACTTACCGGAGTAGGGGTGCCGTGGGCGCTGAATCGGGGATCAATTGTTGGGTGGATACTAAGCATCATCGGTTTGGGCGGCCTCTTAGCTATCTTCATTTTTAGCATCTTCTCTCAACGGGGCAACCGGCCCACTTATGATGACTTCCTTGTAGGAATATTTTTCTTTTTTCTTTTTCTGGGCATAAGCGCCGGGATATGTATTGGCACATTTAAACACTCACTCTCACTGGGGCTATTGAGCGGTACGGCAGGACTATTTCTCGGATATGTAATTGGGATCTTCGTAGGGCTCTGGTTTCAGTATCTCGGATGGGTGGCCACATTAGTAAACATGCTGTCAGGCCTTGCCATCATCGGTATGATCGTTGTGGATCTAGTAATGTTAGTTGGATGATTCACATGTGAAGAGAACCCTGAGACTGGCAGAATAGGTTGTGAGTTGATGTAGCGAAAACTTTGTAGCCGAGCCCTTTGAAAAGGAA
>DASPPQ010000277.1:0-38276 GCA_035625415.1 Thermodesulfobacteriota bacterium | reverse complement strand
TAATAATCCAACAGGCTTTCTATAGCCCTAACTTATGCAATGAATTTCTGAGACGCGACACTAGTGTACTGCGTCAGAAGTCCCTTTACCTTGAATGTCATTCCGGGCTTGACCAAGCTTGCCCCGTGCTTGACACGGGGGAATCCAGGACTTCTGAACTTATGTAAAGAAGTGTTGGAGGCACTACACTAGGACATCAATAGAATCACAACTTGGAGGGTATTGCGAAAGGGATTGAACAGCTTTTTCGAAAATGATAAACTAAAGAGAACTTCTAATAATTCCCAATTCGTCACTCTCGCGCAGGCGGGAGTCTAGTTATGTCAAGGGTTTATGGATTCCCGCTTTCGCAGGAATGACATTTTTAGAGGTAGCCTAAAAATAATGAAGGAGGTTCTCATCCAAAATGGTAAATCGGATCTTACTCATGCCATTCATTTCCCTCTTGGTACTTCCAATCGCGTGGCTGGAGAGCCGTTTGCTTACGAAAGCCTCCGGGACCGGTTGGGCGGCGGTTCTAACCTTGGCGAACGCCCTGCTGCTTTATATCCCTTGGGCTATTGCCATCATTCCTACCCGCCATTTAATGATCGGACCCGTAACTGTTCTTGGATTCTTCATGATTGCGGTCGGACTCTTTCTGTTGGCTACGGCCCTGCTCCCTATCATTCGAGTGCCCGGCCAGATACGGTCCCTGCCTGAGAAATTGGTGATTGAAGGTCCATATCGGTGGGTCCGGCATCCAATTTATTTGAGCCACTTCCTGTTGATTGGTGGTGGAGCTCTTGCCTGCGGAGCACTCAAGGTTTTCCTTGAAACTCCGATCGTGATAGGGATGGCCGCCATTGGCGGAAAGTACGAAGAATCCAGAAGGCTTCTGCCCCTTTTCGGCAGGACATTTGAACGATACAAAAATAGAACGCACTTTTTACTCCCTGCCTGGGGATGGATTGCACTTGGATTGGTCTACAGCTTGATTGCCTTCCTTGTGTTTTTCCCTTGAAAAATGGAAGGTGCCGTTCACCCATTGTCTTCTGCGACTTAAGCAAACCTCTATGTAACCTTTCCGGTCTCCTTTTCGTTTATATAGCTAAAGATTAATCGGACTTAACAATTCACAAGGAGGAGAAAGACAGTGGATAAGGAGAAGTTTGAAAAAGTGGCTAAAATGATGAAGGGCTGTTGTGCAGATGAAGGAAATATTTCAAGCTGCTGCTCCATGACGAAGAAGATGATGCGAAGTAGTGAAAGGGAGGAGACAGGGGAGAAGAAAGAGGCGGCAGAAGAGGAATGAGGAAAATTACACCCAAATTATTGTGAAGAATGGATGTTTGGCCTCTTGTAGCCTCAAAGAGCAAGGTAATAATGGAAAAGTTTTGAAAGGGGAGGTTCCTTGAAGGGGACCTCCCTTGGTTAAAACCTGACGATCAATAATTCTCTGGGAGAATCTCGAAATAAGCTCGGGGGTGCTTGCAGACCGGGCATCGATCCGGGACTTCCTTCCCATCAAAGACATAGCCACAATTTCGGCAGTGCCACTTCACAGAGGATTCCTTTTTAAATGTTTTTCCTTCCTTCACATTTCTTAATAGACCCAAGTACCTCGCCTCGTGGAACTTTTCAACCTTGGCGACCTGGCTGAAGGTTTCATAAGCTTCACTGAGCCCTTCCTTCTTGGCGACATCTGCGAAGCCCTGGTAGAGCTTCGTCCATTCGAGATTCTCTCCGGCCGCTGCCGCTTTCAAATTGTCGGCCGTACTCCCAACGACGCCAGCGGGGTAAGCAGCCATGATCTCTTCATCTCCTCCCTTCAGCAAACTAAAGAAGAGTTTGGCATGCTCTTTCTCGTTTTCGGCTGTCTCCAGAAAGATGGAGGAAATCTGCTCATAGCCCTCTTTTCTGGCTGCGCTCGCGAAATAGGTGTAGCGATTCCTGGCTTGGGATTCGCCGGCAAAAGCAGCTAAAAGATTCTTCTCCGTCTTGCTTCCTTTCAATTCCATAATTTCTCCTCCTTTCAAGATTGCGTAGTTAACATTCGGTTTAGACATGATATCTCATTCTATCCTCGGAATGTGAATTTATCAAATCAGAGATGACCTCCGATTGAGTTCTCCTGTTGCCAAATCTATGAAAAAAGCTTAAAGTTTTAAAACACATCGTCTATCCCATTGGAAGGAGGACTCAATGAAGGTCTTAGGAGTTTTGGGAAGTCCCCGAGCGGGAGGAAACAGCGATATCCTTTTGGATCAAGCCCTGGCCGGAGCCAGTGACGCAGGAGGGGAAGTAGAGAAGATCATGTTGTCCAAGAAAAAGATTTCTGGATGCCTGGATTGCGGAAAATGCAATGAAATAGGCATCTGCGTCATCAAAGATGACATGCTTGAGATTCACCAAAAGATCCTGGGGGCAGAAGCCATTATCCACAGCGTTCCTGTCTATTTCTGGTCCATGACTTCCCAGATGAAAGCCTACTTAGACCGCTGGTGTGCTTTTTTTGATGCGGAATGGCGATGGCACAAGGCTTATCGCCCTAAGATGAAGGGAAAGAGGATCGGCTTGATCACGGTCTGCGGGGACCCAAATGTCTCGACCGCTGATCCCATTGTCCACAGTTTCAAGAGCACATGCCAATTTTCTGGGCTCAACTTGCTGGGGGTGGTCCAGGCGTCAGCCTCAACAAAAGGAGAGATTGCCAGTAATGAGGAAATCAAAAAACAAGCTTACGACCTGGGGAAAAAAAGTGTGACGAAGTGACCTCCCGAATTATTTTATTCCTGCGGACGGTCAGCGTTTCCTCCGAAATCGATTCTCCAGGATCACCTGGTCAATGATCTCCCCACAGACAATGCATCTCCATCCGAAATAATCTTCGGCCTGACCGTAGAACTTTTCATAAGACATCAAACCGCCACAGCGGCTACATTTCACCATGGTTACCTCCCCTGAGTTATAGTAATTTAAGCATCCGCCCTTGAAATTTCAATGTTGGCGGCAACAAAAAGGACACAGACTGGGAGCCTATGATATTGCAAAGAAGAGTGGTATAATATATGCGAGTTGGAAATGTTGCATGACATATTTACAATTCAATATTTTGCCCCTTCTGTAATCGAAGGGTCATCTATCGAACAGACTTCGATACCTTAGAAATGGATGTAGTAAACGGGAATTTGCAAGTTCTGTAATTTTTCTCTTCAAGAGAAAAGGGCGTAGCCGATTGCGAGCTTTAAAATTCCCTTTCACTCTTTCCTTCTCCCCTTGGGGGAGAAGAGGGGGTGAGGAGCAGCGTTAAGAAGGGGGCAGCTATGGATCTGTTCGATTTGACTGGCAAGGTGGCGCTGGTTACTGGGAGCACACGGGGGCTGGGCGAAGCCGCAGCCAAAGCCTTAGCCAAGGCCGGCGCGGACGTAGCGGTTTGCGGCCGAAATCCTGCTGACCTCAAACGAGTGCCCACAGAAATCAAGGCGATGGGTCGAAAATCTGCTGGATTCGAGCTCGATGTCCTTTCTAAGGGAAAAGTAAAGAAAGGAGTCGAGCAGGCACTGAGCTACTTCGGCCGCATCGATATACTCGTCAATAACGCCGGTATGAACTATCGGGTGCCAGTACTTGAATATCCTGAGGAGAAGTGGGATCTCATCATCAACACCAATCTGAAAGGATATTTTCTGGTTGCCCAAGCTGTCGTCCCTCAGATGATCGAGCGAGGATACGGGAAGGTGATCAATATGAGTTCAATTTTTGGGAAGACTCCCCTGCCTGACCAGTTAGCCTATGCCTCCTCAAAAGGTGGTGTTATCCAGATGACCAAGGTCATGGCTTTCGAATGGGCCAAACATGGTGTGCGTGTGAATGCCATTGGCCCGACTTATTTCGAAACCGAAATGGTGAAGCAGATTCGGAATGACCCTGCCCGGTTCAATTTCATCAATGAGCGAACGCCAATGGGAAGATGGGGCCATCTCACGGAGCTGGAAGGGACAATGATCTTCCTCGCCTCCAAGGCCTCTGATTCCATAACCGGCCAGACCATTTACGTGGACGGTGGCTGGACAATTTGGTAATGCTACAAGTCCCCTCATCCCGCTCCCCATCGGGCAGAGGTTGCCCAAACGGTTGTTTCTTTTCATTGTATAGATTCTATAGTAAAAGAACGAGCCGAAAGCTCAGCCGCATATACTATATCCACAGAATAAAAGCAACTTTCGGGCTTAGGAATCGAAAAACAGGAGTAGGCTTGGACCAAAATCCTTTTTGGACCCTTAGAATTGGTCGATCTTACATTATTTTTCCGTTAGCTCCTGTGATGTGATTAATTCCTTAAAGAATTGTGTAAAAATTAGATAATTTATTCAACTGGCGAAGCCAAATTTTTCTATTGATGCACTCTTTAACTACGAGGCTAACCAGCCACCATCAACGAATATTGTTTGGCCTGTGATATAAGAAGAAGCCTCGGATGCCAGAAATACAGCTACATAACCAAGATCGTTCTCTGGTTCCCCCAATCTGTTCATAGGTGTGCGCCCAATAACCCACTTAGTTTTCTCCTCGTCTTCAAATAGCTTTTCCGTCAGCTTCGTTCGAAAAAACCCTGGGCCTATTGCGTTTGCTCGGATATTGTACTGAGACCATTCAACCGCCATAGAACGAGTTAAGCCAGCCACTCCGCTTTTAGCAGCTGTGTATGCAATGACGTTGGGGACTGCCATCATGCTATTGATGGATGCAATATTAATGATCTTCCCGCCACCCAGTTGGATCATTCCCGGAACAACTGCGTGGGCCATAAAAAAAGACACAGTTAAATGAAGAGTGATTACATCACTCCATTCTTCAAGAGTAAATTCAAGGGCGGGTTTCCGAACCTGTATTCCTGCGTTATTGATCAAAACATCAATTTTCTTACAACTGCTTAGAATGTCCTGTATGTATTTTGAGATCATTTGAGTTTTGATCAGATCAGCAACATAAGGATATGCTTTAATGCCGATGGCCGTCTCGAGAAATTTCACTGTCTCCCTAACATTCTCCTCGATTATATCAAGCACAACAATATCTGCCCCCGCTTTAGCTAATGCTGTTGCTATTCCCTTTCCTATACCCCGGCCTGCTCCGGTGATGAGAGCGGTTCTTCCCTCTAGGGAGAATTTTTGTTTTAGCGCGCTAACATTCATATCAACCTCCAGATAAGTCTAGAATCCTATTATAATAACTATTTTCTAGAGGCTCCATTATCACAGAACCAAAGGGCCTATCTGATAGGATGTCAGGCAAACTCTTCTTGACTCGATCATCTCTTATCAACAGATTTTATCTGTATTTACTCAATAAGTAAGTATCTTTTGATTTAGTAAATTCAGAGAAAGCTTCCCCTGAGCCGGCTATTAGATTTTCTGCCGCCACTGTGACCATTCGCAGACGGTTTTGCAAGACAGAATAACAATATGAGGTGTAGAACCCAATTTTTCCGTCTTAGGCTATTGCTTCTCCAACAAGTTCCGTGATGTCCATCACTTTGAGTTGACCTTTTCTCTCTTTTCTGAGCTTGGCCGTAGCTTGTTGAAAGTTAGATTTACATGTTGGACAAGCCGACAAGATGACCTCTGCACCGAGATCAATCGCCTCCGCCGCTTTGCTGTAAGCAATATCTCCTGAAAGATTGATATCAAAGGCTTTCAGCCCTCCTCCACCGCCACAGCATCGAGCCAGACCTCGATTCTCTTTGAACTCAAGCAACTCCACACCCGGAATGGCCTGTAAGATTTTTCTCGGAGGTTCATAGATATTCATATGCCGTCCGAGATCACAGGGGTCGTGGTAAACCACTTTCATGGAGTAGGGTTTCTGGAATGTCAATTTTCCCTCGACGATCAGCTTTTCGAGATACTCAACGATATGAAGAATTTCCATGTCAAGTTGAGAATGCTTAGGGTAGAGGTCTTTAAAAGTTTTATAACAACCTGCGCATGTCGTGATCATCCTCTTCGCTTTTAACTTAGACAGTCGTTTCACGTTATTTGAGGTGAACTCTGTAAACTGTTCCGACCCAATCAGATAAGCAAGGTACCCGCAGCAGTGTTCTTCGTTTCCCATAGTGGCGTAATCGATGCCTGCCCGATCAAGAATCTTCATGGTATCGGGTACAATATGGATATCTTGATAACTCGTAACACAACCGAAGAAGAGTAGGTTTTCGGAGACCTTATTGTGATACGTAGAAGGATAAACATCGGTCCTTTTTTCAACCGGCTCACGGAAGGGATTTCCCACCTCCGCCATGTTTCCCAAAAGGGTCTGATGAATTTCAGGGAGCCATCCTTCCTTTACCAGCTTCTTCCGAGCCGCTTCGACGATGTCCGCCACCCGAACCCCTGCTGGGCAGGTGGCTTTGCAATTCATACACATGGTGCAGGCGTAAAACTTCTCAGCTAATTCTTTCGAGGGTTTTAATTTCCCTGTCAGCAAATTGTAGGCGAGGATGACCCTTCCCCTCGCGCTCTTCGATTCGATCAAGGTTTCTCTATAGACAGGGCATCCGGGCCTACAAAAACCACACATAAGGCAGGCCATAATCTCATTATCGATCTCTTTGCCAAAGCTTTTAACCTTGTCAAGACTCTGCAAGAAGCCGGCATAGGCGGAGTGATCCAACACGTCCGTGATCCCTCCGTCAAAACCCATCTTTCCTGGATTCAAAACATTGTTTGGATCGAGAACTTGTTTGATCGTCTTCATGACTTCATGGCTCGGGCCGAGCTCCTGCCTGATGAAGGATGCCTTGGCTATTCCAATGCCATGTTCTGCGCTCAACGTTCCTTTGTGCCCGAGGGTCAGATCGATAAACTCCTTGCCGATTTCCTTGAGCTCGGCCCATTCCTCCTTGTTCATGGGATCCATGATGACAACGGCATGAAGGTTCCCGTCTCCGACATGACCGAATGTGGCGATCGTCAGGTGGTGCCTCTCTCCAACCTTCCGGATCTCTTTAATCGTGTCCGGAATCATGGATAAAGGAACTCCGAAATCTTCCAGCATCGGCATATATCGAGAACCCCTTTTGTGCATGGAAAGGGCTGCGACGATTCCCTGCCGTCCCTTCCAGATTAGTACCTTCTTGGCTGGGTCATCATCCCAATCGGCTTGGATCAGGCCATATCGTTTGCAGATGTTATTGATCTTTTCAATCTGTTCCTTGACCACCTCTCGATGCCCATCGATCTCCAAGAAGAGGAGGCATCCGACATGATCAGGGATCCCAAGGCCCATGGCCTTATTCACCACATCGATAGAAACCCTGTCAAAGATCTCACAGGATGAAAGCTCCAGCCCGGAAGTGAGGATCTCTGTGGCAGCATTCCCTGCATCATCGATATTCTTAAAGCTGACCTGGGCGAAGGCGACGTATTCTGGCGCCGACAGGATCTTTAAAGTGGCTTCGGTGATGACGCCAAGGGTTCCCTCGGCCCCGCAGAAGAGATGAGTCAGGTCATACCCTATGGAGAATTTGGGGGCCAGCGATCCCGTTCGAATCACTTCTCCGCTGGGTAACACTACCTCCAATGATTTCAGGTAGTCTTTTGTCGTCCCATATTTGATGGCGCGGTTGCCGCTTGCATTGGTTGAGATCATTCCGCCAATGGCACAGAGGGCAGCACTGGCAGGATCTGGTGGAAAAAAGTGGGTGGGCGTGAGGGCATTGTTGAGGGTCTGGCAGATTACACCCGGTTCGACAACGACGTAGTTGTCTTTACGGTTAATCTCTTTGATACGATTCATTCGACTTAAGTCTAACGTGATGCCTCCCATGCAAGGAAGGGCTGCCCCTGTCAGGCTCGTGCCAGAACCTCGGGGGACAACAGGGAACCTCTCGTGATTGGCAAGGGAGAGGATTTTTGAGACCTCCTCGGTCGTATGGGCAAAGACCACAGCATCCGGGATCCCCTCATGGAGCGACATATCTCTCGAGTAACAGATGCAGTCGAGGGGATCACCGTAAACATTTTCTTTCCCGACAATTTTCCCGAGGGCCTCAATATAACTCAAGATCGACACCTTTTTTTATTTCCCAGTTTTGATTTTCTTAATGATCTCTTTAAATTCTTTTTCGCCCAGGACCCTCTTTAGATCGTGGGATTTCAATTTGACCTCCTGAAGCACCGAAAGGGTCTCCTCTTCATTGAGTTGAATCCCTAACTTTTTTGTCCATATTTCAATGTTGTCTGCACCGCTTTTCTTTCCCATATAGATCTTGGGCGCATCATGACCAACAAACTCTGGACGTACGGGAAAAACCGTGGTCGGGTTTTTCTCGAAAGCGTTCTTAAACCATCCGGTGACAATTCCAGACTCGATCGTATAGGCTCCCTCTCCAATGAACGGACGATTCGATGGAATTTGTGTCCCAGATAGCGTTTGCACCAACTTGGAAAGCTCATTCAGTTTGCTATAATCAATCCCCACATCGATCCCGTACATTGTCAATAGAGCTAAGACGGTCTCTTCCATGGGTGCGTTTCCCGCCCGCTCTCCAATACCGGTTACGGTGGAATGGATGACCTCTGCCCCCGATAGAACCGCCATAATCGTATTGGCCACGCCCAGGCCGAAGTCCGAGTGGAAATGAATTTCAAGAGGCTTGGACACCCTCTCCTTCACCCTTTGGGTAAAGTAAGTCGCCGCGTGAGGAGAGAGGACACCGAAAGTGTCCACCAGGGTAAACGCATCCATGTGGCCTTCCTTCGCAACGCGATCCACGAGATCTAACAACCATTTCAGATCCGTCCGGGTTCCGTCTATCGTAAAGAAGACCGTGTATAGGCCCTTCTCCTTGGCGAAAGCCGTTGCTCTGATGGAAAGATCGATGGCTTTTTCGAGAGGCCACTTATAGGCTTGCTCGACGAGGTGGGCGCTGGCAGGGATCTCAATGACGATCCCCTTTACCCCGCAGTCAGCCGCCCTTTTCACATCGTCCACTACGCAGCGGCAGAAACAGAAGATCTCGGGTTTGAGGTTACGTTTGACAATTTCCCTAAGGGCAGCTTCATCACGGGGCGATACAGCCGGCATTCCTGCCTCAATACGATGGACCCCTGCTTCGGCCAGTTTCTCGGCAATGCGGATCTTATCATCCTTGGTAAAGATCACCCCAGCTTGTTGCTCGCCATCTCGCAGGGTGATATCATGAATCTTCACTTTTTTAGGGGGATGGAAATCTTTGGTTACTTCTTTCAAGTAATTCCACGGGCTCACAAACCAATTGTCCGTTTTCCAAGGTGTACGCATGCTTTGCTACCTCCTCGATTGATCTTTCAGTTCAAACGAACTAATTTTAACACACGGGATGTCGAGTCTGCTATGAACGCACTTTTAACAACGGTGATTGGTCATTGTTCAATTCGTGTCACCGAATGAGGCCTTGTTGCCGGGTGACGAAACGTCCCCAACCCGGTTCTCCCAAAACCTTCCCCTCCCGCATTACCACTTTGCCCCTGACCATAGCCAATACCACATCTCCGGCCATCTCCTTCCCGTGATAGGGCGTCCATCCACATTTAGACAGGATCTGTCCATCCTCCAAGCGTCTTTTTCGTTTCATGTCGACAAGGATCAGATCCGCATCGTTGCCAACGCGCAAGAATCCCTTTTGCCCGGTCAACCCGTAGATCATGGCCGGTTTCTCGCTTCGCACTTCTGCCACCTTAGAAAGTGTCCATTTTCCGGCGGCAACACCATCCAGCAAAATAGAGATAGCAGTTTCGACTCCGGGGATGCCAAAGGGAGCTCTCCAGATATCTTGCAGCCCTGCCTCCTTGTCTGAACGGGGGTAGGGACAGTGATCGGAGTTTACCATGTCGACCAGGCCCTGGGCAAGGCACCAGCCCATCTTCTCCACCTCTTCCTTTTTACGCGGCGGCGGAGTGAACTTGACAAATGGTCCCTTTGCCTTCAAATCATCTTCGGTGAGGTAAAGGTATTGAGCGCACGTTTCTGTGTAAATCGAAACCCCCTGAGCTCTCGCCGCAGCCTGTTCTAAGACAATAGATGGAAGGCTGGTGTGGGCCACTGCAACGCGGGCCCCCGTCTTGCGCGCAGCATAGATCAAGGTTCGAACAGCCATCTCCTCTGCTTCAGGCGATCGCCATTCCGAGACGCTCAAAGGGTCTATTCGTCCCCGTTTCCGGAGCTGCTCTTCTTTCTTTTTGAGGAGAGAATCATCTTCACAATGGAAGAGGGCGATACCGTTAAATTTTCGAATCTCTTCTAAGATCTCCATCAAGTTGCCGATACCAAGGGCGTCTGCTTCATGCAATGCACATGTGAAACCCTTGAAGCCCAACGCGCCTGCCTCCCACAGGCTTTTCAGATTTCCAAGATTGGTCAGGCTCAAACCGCCTAATAACCCATAGTCGACAATGGAGCGGGTCTTCAAATACTCTTTTTTTCCCAGAAACTCCTCTGCACCAAAGACCTGCGGCACTGTGCGATGGTGATCGATCACAGTGGTGACCCCGCCTCTGGCAGCTGCTCTGGTTCCCGTTGCGAAATCCTCTCGTTCAGTATAACCTGGATCCATCATATGGACATGCCCATCAATCGCTCCGGGTAGGACATAAAGGCCTTTGGCATCGATCACTTCTTCCGAGGGAGTTTCCAGAGATTGTGTAATCCCGATGATCTTTCCCTCTCTGATAAAGAGGACACCCGGGCAGACACTCTTTGAATCGACCAGGAGTCCGTTGGTGATTGCGAGATCCGCTTTCATGTGAGTACCTCCTGAGAATGGTTTCCGGTATCTTCCATTCCCTTCTCATCCCTGCTCATCCCATTATTTCTTTCTGTGGGATTCGAAGGAAGTCCTCACTATAGGCAGGACTTTGTCCATTTTGATCCCCATCCTTTCGAGTGCCCGGAGGCTAAGTTCCTCTCCAGATGTTTCAGAAGGGATCGTTTTGATCAGATCACTAACGATCTTGTCGATCTTTTCTATGTAGCGGATGCCTTCATCCATGGCGGTGTTGATTTGATCTCCAGAAATGGGTTCATGCCAGGACGAGAAAAGATATTTTACTCCCAATACTTTTTTCAATTTCTGTATGGATTGGATAGAGACTTTTGGGTCGACATAGATGGGGATGGCTCCGACGGCGGGAACTGCATCTCCTGTGAACAGAGCTCCTTCCTCTTCTAAGAAAAAGGAGATCGAGCCCAGGGAATGTCCCGGCGTCTCCAGAACCCTTAACGTCTTTCCTTTGTCCCACAGTACGTTGTCGCCCTCTTTCAATTCACGGCTCACGGGCACTGGCCCCTCCACCAATTCAAAAAAGTTAAGGATCGGCCTCTCCCGATACTGCTTCTCCACGTTCTCAATCCAAGGCCTATCGGCGTGGTGAGCACAAAAGGATGCAGAAGAGGCCTTCTTGATGGCGAGGCATCCGCCGATATGGTCCGGATGAGCGTGTGTCAAGGCGACTACGGAGATCCCACCCGGAGATCGATTGATCTGCTTCACATAGTTTTGGAGAAGCGGGGTCATTCCCCGAACCCCAGCATCGATCAAACAGATGTCCTTACCCAAGAGGATATAAGAATAGACAAACCGGTCCACATAATAGTTCTCGCCGAGGGCCAGCCGGAATTGGTGCTTAAAGGTATGAATGGTCTCTGTGATTTTCATCCAAGATTTTTCCTCTCAATGGCATTGGGACTCTAATCCGGGCTATCGATCGGTTTGCATTGGCCAGCCGGCCTACCTTCTTGGCAAAGGCAGCGATCCGACCGGCCTTCAGATCAATGCCATGACATAGATTTTCTTGCCGCGATCACTTCAGCATCTCCTCCTCAAAGGGGAAGAGGGTGAAGAACTCGTGACCCTTATCGGTAATGAGCAGATCCGATTCCAGGCGGACCGTTTGCTGAAGGTTCGGGTGACCCGCAAACGTCTCCACGGCAAAATACATATTGGGTTTGATCTCAGCAGGGTACTTCAAAGAATAGGCCCGTGAAATCCACATTCCCTCATAGAGGGTCAAACCGATCGAATGGGCGAACTGTTGCAGCGTCACCGTCCCGTACTTGTCGTCATCATAGATCGGGAACTTTTCAGCTACGTCCCGGCTCGTATTGCCGGGCTTCATCATTTCGATCGCACCCATAAGAGAGTCATAGCATTCTTTATACAGGTCTTTCTCTTTTGGGGTGGGTTTCTCTTCCACCTTCCAGCAGCGCACATAGTCTACGAAGTATCCGGAGGGACCCACCGTATTATTATCGATAATGATCAAATCTCCCTGGCGAATGATCTTATCGGTCGGCCAGCGGCGGTAGGGGCTGGTATTTCCACCGGTGGCGACGATGATTTCGTAAACGATCTCACATCCCTTTGAATACATGTACTCGATCATCTTCCCCGAGAGCTCTCTTTCGGTGACCCCGGGTTTGGCCCATTCGTAACGGGCTTTGTACGTGCAAGCATCCGCAATGGCAGCCGACTGTTTCAAAAGCTCGATTTCATCTGGCGTTTTGACGACACGAGCGGCCGACATGGCCGGCATCGCATTCACGACCTTCACCCCTTTCTTCTGGAAGGCTGCAAGGGAGGCCATATCCAGAGAATCGATCCCGATCTTTTCCTTCTCTACCTTCTTTTCGCGCAGAACTTCGAGGACGCTGTCGACCATTCGATCTACCATGTATTCCACAGCGCCTTCCGACCATCGCCAGGTGATGGCCGGACGTATCCTTCCCTCCATCCATGGAAGGTCCATCTTGGCACAAACGAGGTCAGACCCGGCCGTTTCAAAGAGAATGGGTTCGCCCCCTCTCGGCAGCACGGCATAGCGAATGAAGATGTTATATTTCCAGTTTCCCTGAAAAGAACTCGTGATGTAACGCACGTTCGCCCCATCGTAAACGACCAGTGCCCCCAGGTCGTGAATTTCCATCTGCTCCTTGGCTCGGGCGAGTCGATCTTTCCGGAGCCGTTCAAAATTCACCCTTTCCTGCCAATCTGCGCCCGTAAGAGAGTACACCCTCCGGGCATCATACTCATGTGGTCTGCCGATAAATGAGATATCCTTTACCATAATCTTCTCCTCCTTTTGTATTTATTGAGATTCCAATACTATCGCCTCTCCCGCGAGCGACGAACCTTTAGAGCCGGAAGGGGGAATAAGAGATTGGGATCGATAAGCGATGACTTTAGTCACAACAGCAACTTCCCTTTCTCTTCGCCTCAAAAATTTAAAGCGAGAATGCGTTCCTTCGGGCGTAAAGTGCTGGAATGATCCAATGGTTTGACCAATTTATATTATCTGGAAGATATTCTGTCAATCCCTTTTCCCTTTGATCGGTGGGGGAAAAGAAAATGCTAAGGTGTCCCGAGGTAGATTTAGGATGCAAAATTTCTCATCGATATTAAGAGATAGGAAAATTTGATATGGACGTTTATGAAATAATCTGCTAAGATCGCTTTGCTTGCCCGGTGCAGGGATAGGAGGGATGAGAGATGAAGATGTTTAAATCGGAAGAGTATATTAAAATGGCTAACCCAACTCCCGGCAAGCCCTACCGGCCGGAGATTCTCACCAAAGACCATCAGGCAAAAAATCTGGGAGGAATGTTTGGCCTCCTTGTTGCGGGCAGCCAGGTACCGTATCACTATCACAACAACCGCGAGTCGATCATCATTGTAATCAGCGGAGAGGCCACTGAAGTGGTTGAGAGCGAAGAGATTCCCATCAAAGCTGGCGATGTCTTATTTATCCCCGCGGGTGAGAAACATGCTACCATCAACAGCTTCAATCAAGATTTCCGGTATCTTGAGTTTTTCACGTGTCCGCCCCTCACTGCCGATTTCGTCGAGGCGAAGTGAGGGGTAGCCAGCTGTTCATAGATTCTCATTACAACTGTGGCGTCTTCTTGATCCCAGCCATTATAATGAGCATTCAACAGAAGCTGTTGATATAACGCTCCGACTGGTAACACGACACCCAATTGCCTTGCCATTTCCAACGAGAGAGCAAGATCTTTGTTCGCAAGAACGACAGGGCCTTTGGGTGAGAAATTGCCATTGAGCATGTCCCTTCCTCGGGCGAGAAGCAAATCGCTTGAAGCAGCCCCTGACGTGATCACGTTAAACAATACGTCTGGATTGAGACCCGCTTTAAGACCTAAGACCAATCCCTCAATGGCAGCGGCCTCGTTGAGGTAAAGAGTGTGATTGATGGCAAGCTTCAAGGTCGCTCCATCCCCGCTCTTCCCAACATAGACGGTTTTCTTACCTATCCGATCGAAGACGGGCTTGATCTTTTCAAAGATGGACCTTTTCCCACCGACCACAAAGACCATATTCCCTACCCGGGCCTGGGCAGAAGAACCTGAAATAGGGACATCCATCCACTCAATCCTTTTCTTCGCCAGCCTCTGTCCAAGGGCCCTGCTCTCCCATGGAGGGGATGTGCTGGTATCCGCCACTATCTGACCTTTCCGCGCGCCTACAGCAACGCCGTCCCTCCCTTCCATTACTTCGAGGACCGACTTCCAAGTTGGAAGGGATAACAGAATGAGGTCTGCCCCTTTTGCTGCTTCTTTGGGAGAATTCACGGCCTTCACGCCCAGGGGGACTAAATCGGACATCTGCCTCTTGATGATGTCAAAACCCGTTACTTGGTATCCTGCCTTCAGCAGCAGGGTGGCGATCGGCGTTCCCATCAATCCAAGGCCGATGACCGAAATTTTTTTTATATCCATAACTCTTATCTCCTCTTGTATGTGCATAATTTTTTTGCTAGACTTTCAGATCCACCGGCTTTCCTGTGTGAGCCGAGTCGATGGCCGCTCGAATCAAAGCAAGGGCCACCAGAGCTCTCCGTCCGTCAGTTTCTGGTTTTTTTCCTGTACGGATACAGTTCGCAAACTCGTCGATCTCTTCCAGGATAGGATCTCCAATCGGCAAAGCGATCTGTTCCGGTTTGTCCTTCCCTTTTCCGAACCGCTGCAATGTGGTAAACTGATCCACAGCCGTCCAGACTTCCAGATATTCATCGAAAGGCACATCGGGCAGAGAAACGGAACACATGAGTTTCGCATCGGTGCCATAGACATACACCCAGTTCGTTCTCGGGGTGGAATAGGACGACCCAAGATAGCCCAGAACGCCTGACTCGAATCTGAAGACCGTCATGGTAACATCTTCAACATCCGCCGGAATGTAGAGCTTGTTGAAATAGGCAAAGACCTTTTCGATAGGTCCAAAAAAATGATTGAGTGTATCCGCGTGATGAACCCCCATGGTCATGAGTGCCCCTGCAGGGCATCCCGAGTCGTCTCCATACCAACGCCATTTGTCAGGAGTCAACTCATTGCCCAAGCTGGCTGAGAAATTGGATTCTACCATGACCGGTTTACCAACGGCGCCTCCGTCAATAAGCTCTTTCATCTTTCGGAATCCTGATAGCCGCCGCATGTCATGACCAACTGAGAAAACCACTCCTGCTTTTTCGCAGGCTTCAACCATTTTTTTCCCGTCCTCTAATGTATTGGCGATCGGTTTGTCCACAAAGACATGTTTTCCGTGTTGAGCGGCTAAAACAGCCTGCTCGGCATGGATTGCATTAGGGGTTGTGAGAAGGACTCCATCGGTATCATTCCTTTTCAGGACATCCTCAAAGCTCTTCTCTTGATCGCATCCATATTTCTTGCTGAAAGCAGCCCTTTTCTCGGGTGTCCTAGAAAAACACGTCACCAGTTTCGCTGTCTTGCTCCTCGCCACAGCACCAGCAATAATAGGCGACCAACTCCCGATTCCGATGAGGGCAAGCCTTACCTTACTCTCTTTACCCATGGATACTTCCTCCTTTTCTATGAAGGCTTTCCTAAGTCTATCACGGATTGGAAATTTTTAAAACGCAGTTAATTCATTCTTCCTTTTTCGTTAAATCATTCCAGTGTCCTATTTTCTTCCGTATTGACATACTGCTCCATTTCTCGTATATTCACCACATTGCGAAGCGAGTCCTAATCTTTTTATTCGGGTTCAATAGCCCAAGAGAGGTTTCTCTGCAACTTGAAACCCACCATAGCTTCTATCAACTTGGTTCAAGCCTTTTGCGGCTCCCAGTACCTTGCTTCGAACGGCTTGGCGTTCTGCAGAGTTAACTGTTTGCCTGACACACGGCCCTTCAACACCAGATATCCAACAAGGAGGTGATGCAAAGTTACAAATTAGGGATATAGGCCTCTCGCAGGGGATGTAAAACGGAGCATATTCAGTTAGGAGGAGGTCAAAAATGAAAAAATCTCTCATTTTACTTTCGATCTTGGTATTTTGCAGTGTTCTTGGTTCTGGCAAAACCCTGGCAGCCAATCCCGACAAGATAAAGGTCGGCATTCTGCTTCCGCTCACCGGCACGTTTGCGGCGGTGGCTCAAACTCAGAGGGATGGTGCGCTGTTGGCCGTGGATGTGGTTAACAAAAAGGGCGGACTCAAAATGCCCTGGGGAAATGTAATGGTGGAAGGGGTGGTCGGCGATGACGAGACCAAACTGGATGTGGGTGTCCGACGTTACCGGTACATGGTTGAGGAAGGGGTTAAAGGTGTAGGGGGTCAGACCTGGGCCCCGCTCGCATATGCTCTTAATGCCTTGGCTCAAAAAGATCCCATGCCGTATTTCCCTGTTTGCGTCATGGCCAAGGAGGCCTTTCAAAAGGGCAAGCTGGCAGAATGTACATTTGCCACGGCCTACAGTCCATGGACAGTAGGATACATGGACGGCTCCGCTGCCATCAAAGCGCTGGGCAAGAAACGTATTTTCTTTTTGGCTCGGGCAGATAGCTGGGGCTGGGATATCCGGGATGGTGTCTATGCTGCTGCCAAAGAAAACGGTGGTGAGATTGTCGGGTATGACGAGGTTCCGCTGGGAACCGGTGACTACACGACCATTATGCAGAAAGTCCGGGCGGCAAAGCCCGACGTTTTCATCGCCTCTCAATTTGCTGCCGATGCCGTGGCCCTTTTAAAACAGTGCTATGAGACGGGCCTCAACAAGGAAATGACCATTTTTAACTCCTTCATCACAAACGTGGTCGCCAAAGGTATTCCTGCCCAGGCTCTGGAGGGTGTCTACGCCATAAACTATTTTTACTATGACCTGAGTGGTTTTGAAGACAAGGGAGTGGCAAAAACCGCCAAGGAGTTTAACGATCTCTACAGAGCGAAATACAATACGCCTCCGGATTCTTATGCAACCATTGCCTATACTGCCTACACAGAAATGTTCAGGGGGTTTGAGGCGGCCAAGTCCTTTGAGCCGAAAAAGGTGTCTGCGGCGCTGATGTCTAACAACGGCGCATTCACCTGCGTCAAAGGCCCTGCCCGATGGCGCGAGGATCATGCGGCAGTATATAAGTATGCTGGTTTTCTAGTCAAGGGCAAAGGTCCCAAGGAGCGGAAAAACGAATGGGATCTGTTTAATGTCGTAGGCTACCAGGGCGGTGACTCGGTGATGCCTAGTCTTAAGTCTCTGGGCTATTAAATGTTTCTCCGCCCCAGTGTCCGCAAGATCCCTACGCTGGGGCGGACTCCGAGAAAGGGGCTTGCCGTGAGTGCGGATGCGGGCGCAGAAATCATCAAGGCCGAAAAGGTCACCAAACGATTTGGCCAACTGGTCGCTGTTGACCACGTCAGCTATGTCCTGCGCGAAAATGAAGTGGCCGGGATTGTCGGATCCAATGGAGCGGGCAAGACCACATTCTTCAACCTCATCACCGGGTATTACTCACCCGATGAGGGGACCATTCTGTATAAGGGGGAAGATATCACGCATGTGTCGGCGGAGAAACGCGTTGACATGGGGATGATGCGAACCTTTCAACTGACCTCTACTTTCGACAATCTCACGGTGATCGATAACTTGGTCTTGTCTTTTTTCAGAGCACATAAAAGCGCCTCTTTATTTCCTCTGTTCCTAACCACTTGCAAGCGGTACCGGGGAGAAGAAAAGATCGTCGAATCCCTGGAAACTTTCGAGCTTCAGGATGAGTCCCGCAGGCAGGTGAAGCATCTGAGCCTGGGGGATAAGAGACGGCTGGAGATTGCCATGGCCATCCTGGCCGAACCCAAGGTGTTGCTTCTGGACGAGCCCCTGGCAGGGCTGGCTGAGTTGGAGATCAAAGAGGTTCTGGGAGTCCTGGGCAAGCACATCGGCAAACAGACCATCCTGATTGTGGAACATAAGATTTCACAGGTGGAAGATTTCTTGGAAAGACTCACCGTCATGCATGAGGGCAGAATCATCGCCGATGGCAAGTGTGAGGAATGTCTCCGGGCCCCAGAGGTGCGCAGAAGCTATTGGCAGATAGAAACCCCTGTCGAAGAAACCGAGGATGCCCGCACACACGGAGCTCGTAGGGATGAATAACGAGGAAATACTGGTGGTTAGAGGCGTGAACGTTGCTTACGGTGAATCGAAGGTTCTGTTCGATGCCAATCTCAGCGTGAAACCAGGCCAGGTGGTGGCCTGCGTTGGCCGGAACGGAGCTGGCAAAACGACCCTCCTCAAGAGCATTGGTGGATTTCTGAAACCAATCTCTGGAACGATCACCTTCAATCATGCCGATCTGGTCGGCAGGATGCCTTACGATGTCGCCAGAATGGGGCTCAAGTACATTCCCCAGGACAAAAAGGTCTTTTCGGATTTAACGGTCAGGGAAAACCTTGAACTGGGGAGCTACGCCACAAAGGATTATAACTGGGATCAGGTTACCCGCTTATTTCCCAGACTGAAATCCCTCATGGATCGCAAGGGCGGGTACTTGAGCGGTGGCGAGCGTCAGATGTTGATGATCGGCAGGGCCATTCTTGGCAGCCCGAAGGTGTTGCTGATTGACGAGCCCACCGAAGGACTGGCCCCCAGTATCGTTGAACAACTGAAAAATGTCTTCAAGGAGCTGAGCAAGAAAACGGCGCTGGTGATCGTTGAACAGAACCTCTCCTTGGTGTGTACGATATCAGACAAGGTCTATGCCGTCAAAGAGGGGCGCATCGTCACTGAAATTTCTGACGAGGAATCGATCCGATCAAACATCTGTGAACAGTATCTTTAGGCCGCGACGGGATGGATTGAGGAGAGAAATTCTCATGATCAATATATTCAGATGGTGGTGGGGCATTCTTTTGGCATTTTTGCTGTTAGGCGTGGTAAGGGTATTCTTGCCCCTGCCTTTTGCGAATGAAATCATAATTTTTTCCATCTATACGATGGGATGTAGCTTTCTCTTGGGTCGTGTCGGGTTCATTTCGTTCGGCCAACCCGCCTATTTAGCCGTAGGCGCGTATGGGACCGCTTTTTATCTCTTTTACTTCGGCCACAACCCTTACGTTGGCATCCTCCTGGGGATTCTGGCTGGATTGGTCGTGTCCGCGATCGTCGGTGCCTTCTTCGTTCGGCTGCGCAGCGACTATTTTGCCCTCGTCAACCTGGCGCTGGCAGTGATTATCTTCTATTTGATGGAAAAAGTTTTAGCGAAAATCACCCACGGCGACAACGGTCTTTGGTTTTTGGCCAACATGTCTTCTACACCCGTGCTTGACCTTGGCAAGCCCAGCCATTTCTTCATCTTCGCTTTCCTGGTGGCCATGGCCCTATGGACCTTCTACAAATATTTGGACGATACGATTTACGGTGCCTGCTGCCTGGCAACCAAGATCAATGAAGACAAATTGAAATTTCTCGGATACAGTAACTTCAGCATCCGTTGGATGGCTTTTATCATCGCCAATGCGACGACCGCCTTGGCTGGCTCCCTATACGCGGTCTATTTAGGCTTTGTGAGTCCCGCAATCACCCACCCCGCTCGAGCAGCGGATCCGGTGGTGGTGACAATCTTGGGAGGTGCCGGCACGCTCTATGGACCCATCGTCGGAGCGATCGCCTACACCGGTATGAAAGACTTACTCAGCGAATTTATCGCCAACTGGGAACTTTTTATCGGATTACTACTCGTATTCATCATGCTTGCCGGCGAAAAAGGCATCTGGGGTACGTTGGAGCCGATTCTCAAAAAGGCCGTTTTCCGGAAGAACACATGGCAAACATAGCAACATAGTGGAGATAAAAATAGATGATAGACACGCAACTCCTGATTTCCGGAGTCATTTTCGGGCTGAGCATCGGTTCCATCTTTTTTCTGCTGGCCATCGGCCTGTCCCTCTGCTTCGGCCTGATGCGGATCATCAGCCTCGACCAATTGCTGTATTATTCTGTCGGTGCGTACATCACCTATACGATTTATGTCGCCACGGGAAACACATGGATCGGTGTACTGGGGGGGATGGTTGCTGCAGGCCTGGTCAGTTTTGGCGTGGAACGATTCGTCTTTTTACGCATTTACGAGCGGGATATCGCCTTCACCATGATCACCTCGTTTGGAATTCTGTTCGCCGGTGTAGGCGCCATCAAATATATCTGGGGACTGATTCCCCGGCCGGTTCCCGTCCCAATAGATGCACAGGTCCAAATTTTGAGGACAGAAGTTCCCGTCTACCGGTTGATCGTCATCGTTATTTCTTTGCTGGTTTATCTTGGCATCTGGCTCTTTTTGAACCGAACCATTACGGGCAAGGCCATCCGGGCTGGCATCGAGGACGTGGAACATGTGGAAGGCCTCGGTATTAACGTCTACAAACTCTTCACCATCACCTTCATTCTCTCCGGAGTCTTGTCCGGGCTGGCAGGGGGCCTGCACTCATCGCTGATCATGGTAGATCCCCAAATGGGTCTCGAGGTCCTGGCTTTCGTTTTCATGGTTGTCATTATCGGCGGTCTTGGCAGCATTAAAGGAACCCTCGCCTCCGCCTTCATCGTGGGACAGGTGGTCTCGTTGGGATCCCTCATCTACGCCCCGCTGGCCCAAATGGCGCCGTTTGCCGTCATGTTGCTGATTCTCCTGATCAAACCTACCGGCCTTTATGGCAGCAAGCTGTTGAAACGTTAAGGGCGGAGGATGAGGGAACAAACCTGACATTATCGCGCGGCATCTACACCTTTTAGGTTTTTTGCTGACCTCGCAAATTTGTCCTAATAAACTCTTTCCAAATTTCATACTGGATTTTATGTATCAAGGGTGATCGCTGTGGTAGTGTCACGGTTTATGAACAATTTTTCAGTGAGCAAGAACGTTTTTGGGTTACCAGAGCATCCTTCCCAGGAAGGTGGAGGATTTCATAACGATCGATAACTGGGAGGGAGTTCAAAATTTCAGTTGACATAATCTGCCTCAAAATTGTAATATTGTCTGACAAACGGACTAAATTATGGGAAAAAGAATTCAATTGACTCAGGAAAAGGCCGTCCATCGAGAAAGACTCTCAGGAGTCTTCGCCCCTCTTACCACCCCCTTTGATGAACAAGGAAATATCCTTTTAGGGAAGATGGCTTCTAATATTCAGAAATTGAATGGAAGCAGGTTACGCGGGTACTTAGTCCTGGGAACAAATGGTGAATTTCGTAGTCTTTCCACCTCCGAGCAGATGGAGGTGCTTAAAGCAGTTGTGAAGACAGCGTCCCCGGATAAAACAATCATGGCTGGAACGGGTGCGGAATCAACCAAAGTGTCGATCGATCTTTGCCATCAAGCAGCCGACATCGGGGCGCACTACGGAAGCTTAATCACACCCTTCTTTTTTGCTAAGAAGATGTCAGACCATGCCCTGATCAACCATTTCGTTCAGGTCGCAGAGAAATCCCCCATTCCTGTTCTCCTCTACAACAATCCTGGAGTTACCGGCATTACAATATCTACCACGGTGGTAAAAGAAGTCTCCTCTCACCCCAAAATTGTTGGAATGAAGGATAGTTCCCCCGGAAACCTGAGTGCCTATATCCTGAGCGCCAACCCAGGCTTTTGCCTCTTGGCCGGATCAGCCAACTTCTTCTTTACGGCGCTTCTCATGGGCGCAGTAGGCGGAGTGCTTTCGCTGGCAAACGCTTTTCCTGAACCCTGTTGTAAGCTTTACGAGATCGGAGTCGGCGGAAAATTGGAAGAAGGCAGAGAGCTTCAGTTTTATCTTATGAAGGTGAATCAGCTCGTCTCGGGGAAATTTGGCGTTGCAGGAGTCAAGGCAGCAATGGACTTCGGAGGATTCTACGGTGGCCCTACGAGAGCACCTTTGGCCCCCTTAACCGCAGATGAAAAGAAAAAGCTCCGAGAGGAATTAATGGCGGTTGGATTTTTAAAGGGATAGAGAAAATTTTTCAATTTTTATTTATAGAACAAAAAGGAGAAATATGGCAAAGAAAAGGACATTTTACTTACACGACATGACGTATGTGGATGTGGCAAAATATCTGAAGACATGCGACGTCGTGATGGTGGCCATGGGAAGCTTAGAGCGCCATGGGGCCCATATTCCGTTGGGCTGTGATGCCTTAACCACCTGGGAGGTCGTAAGAAGAGCCTCTGTAAAGGCTTCTGTGATTTATACTCCTATTGTCCCTTACGGTTACTCACCTCATCACATGCACGGGGTGGGAGAGGGGACCGGGACGATCACGTTGTCGGGAGACACTTACCGCGGGGTAGTTTACGACATTGGAAAATCTCTGATCTACCATGGGTTTAACAAGGTCGTCTTTGTCACTCATCATGGTTCCAATTCAAAAGTTGTGGATGATGTGCTCCGCCGGATCCGGTACGAGACAGGCGCCTTCACCTGTTGGTATAAGACCCCAACGGAGAGAGAATATAATGCTTTGGAGGGAATCATCGAGGGTCCCCCTGAGGAAACCCCGGGCTGGCATTCCGGAGAGATTGAGACGTCTGCCTGCCTCGCCTATGACGAGACATGTGTGGATATGTCCAAAGCAGTTCGGGACCGAACCCACGCCCCAAAATGGATGGGACCGGCATTCTCCAAAAAGGACGGTTCCGGAATGGTTGAATTCATGGGCACGGAGCAAGCTTGGATCCCCATGGAACATCACGAGTATTCTGACACTTCCACCATTGGAAATCCCTTCAGGGGAAGCAGGGAGAAGGGACTCAAGTATTTCGAGCACAGTGCCAAACACCTCGCTGCATTTTTAGAAGAGGTCAAGAAATTTCGTATCAAAGCGACAAAACGAGAATTTAATAATAGAGCCTAAAGTTAGGAATAACCATGGAATAACCAATTTCCAAGCATCAATAATCAAATAATGTCCAAGCTCCAATGACCAAATTTCATATACGAGGTTTCGCAATTTGTTTGGGTGATTGAATATTCGGTGATTGGAGTCTGTTTGGAGTTTGGGATTTGGTTATTGGAATTTTATTTAAAAGTTATGCCTCTGAAACGCGTTGAAAAAATCTTGGTGTCCGACGGTATCCTCGAACAGATCAGAGATCTCATCCACTCCGGGGAATTTCCTTCTGGTGAGAGGCTTCCTTCAGAAGTAAAGATGGCTGAGCACCTTACTGTCAGCCGAAGTTCATTAAGGGAGGCGCTGAATGCTCTCGTCCACCTTGGCTATCTGAAAAGGCGAAACAGAGGGATCTATGTCAATCCTGAGATACATTGGCGGGCAAATCTTTCCTTCCCATTCCCCAGATCCCAGGAGGACCTCAATATCGCAGAGATGATCGAAGTCCGAAAGATCATCGAAACCGAACTCTGCGCCTTAGCCGCCAAGCGGGCTGAGGCAGAGGACATCAAGGCCTTGGAAGCAAGCCTTCAAGAGATGCAAAACCAGTTAGACGATCCAGCGGTCTTTATCGATTCAAATCAACGTTTTCACCTCTGCGTTGCTAAGACAGCCAAGAATCGTATTCTTGAAGATTTTGTTGTGAAGGTTCGTGATCTCCTCAGGAGCAACATCGCCATGGTGATTGAGAAGTCGACCATCAGCAAGCGGTCATTGGGTCATCACCGACGAATCTTCGAGGCTATCCGAAAAGGTGATGTCTCTCGAGCGCGCCGGGCCATGGCTGGACATCTTGCCGATATTGAAAAGGAATTCGTAAAAATTCTCTATCGACCGGCTGGGTCGCCTCGAAGGTGAAAGTTTTGATTCGGCAAGGAGGGAGTCCAAAGGGTGAAGATACCAGAAAAGATGAAGGCAGCAGTGCTCATGGCTCCAAATGTCCTGGAGGTAAAAGAAGTCAACACCCCGCAGCCCGGTCCGGCGGATGTCCTCATCAGAGTTGAAGCCTGTGCAGTCTGTCGCTCTGATGTGAGCCTGATAGCAAAACCATGGCCAGCGCAGCCTCCCTTTGGAAGTTTTATCCCCGGACATGAATATTCCGGAACTGTTGCGGCACTGGGCGAGACGATCGATGAATTCGAGATCGGAGATCGCGTGGCTGTCGAAGCCCACTTGGGCTGTCTCCGATGCAGGAATTGCAGACTTGGCAACTATACGGCGTGTTTGAATTACGGGAGAAAGGGGCATCGCGCTAATGGCTTTACCACCAATGGTGGCTTTGCTCAGTATGTGGTCAACCATGTCAATACGGTTTATCCAATTCCTGAGTCAGTGGGTTTTGACGAAGCCTCCCTGATTACCAATCTCGGATGCGTGCTCTATGGATTTGAAATGATTGGGGGATATATTGTCGGTGATCATATCGCGGTGATCGGACCAGGCCCCATGGGACTAATATCGGTCGAGGTAGCCAAAGCACTCTGTGCGGGAAAGGTATTTCTTGTGGGCACCAGAGCGTCCAGACTAAAAGTGGGAGAAGCGTTAGGTGCGGATCGAATCATCGATATTAACCAAGAAGATCCTGTTCGAGTGATCAAAGAGGAGACGAAAGGGATTGGGGTTGACCTTGTGATAGAGGCTTCCGGGGCTTCGCTGGCGCCTCAGATGGCCATTGACATGGCCAAGCGGATGGGCAAAATCTTGCTCATAGGATTTTCAGAGGAACCCGTCCAGACCAATTTTTCTACGTTGGGAAAGGATAATAAATCGATCTACACGGTTCGGGGAGAAGGAAGGACAAATTGCGGAAGGGCCATTTCTTTATTGGCATCCGGCAGAGTGAATCTTATACCGCTTCTGACCCATTCCTTTTCCCTGACGGATATCTCTGAGGCTTTTAAAACCTTCAAAGAAAGAATCGGCGGAGCGATCAAAGTGGCGGTAAAACCCAATCGCGAATAAGCAAACCATTTCGATAGAAGACTCCTCAAAAAGATCATCATCATAAGCAATGGAAGAGGGACGGACGTCGTGATTCGCGCCATGGTCGAGGAATTGGTCCTCGGAAAGTGTCATGAAGAGCCTCCATAAGAAATCAAAGCGCTCGATGAAAAAGACTGTCTTATTGATTGCTACCTTCGATACCAAGGAAGAGGAAGCCCTCTTTCTTAAGAAAGAGATTGAGGCTCGAGGAATTCATGTCCTCACTATGGATACAGGGATTCTTGCTCCGCCTCACAGCAAAGTCGATATCGATCAAAATCAGGTCGCTCTTCGAGGAGGTATTCTTCTCAAAGAGGTAGTGGCGACGGGTGATAAAGGAAAGTGTATATTGAATATGATTGTGGGCGCTAAAGAGATAACCCAGGAGTTCTATAAAGAAGGAAAGTTCAGCGCGGTCATCGGTTTCGGCGGTGCCCAGGGGACGGAGATGGCCTGTGCGGCCATGCGCGCCCTACCCACAGGTGTCCCCAAATTGGTTGTATCAACCGTTGCTTCTGGGAATGCCATCTTTGGCCCTTATGTCGGAACCAAAGACATCACCCTGATGCATTCTGTAGCGGACATGCAGGGAGTGAATTTTTTGACCAAACGCATTCTCAAAAATGCAGCCGGCGCCATCTGCGGGATGATGGAGAATCTTGAAGAAAAGTTACTGAAGCCTGAAAAAATTCCTGTAGCCATGTCCATGTTGGGTACTACGACTCCGGGTGCCTTGCGATGCAAAGGGATTCTTGAGGCTAATGGTTTTGAGGTGGTTACCTTTCACCAGAACGGGACAGGCGGCATTGCTATGGAGGATATGATCAGAGAAAGGGCCTTTCAGGGCGTATTAGATTTGAATTTACACGAGATCGGGGACCGCTTCGTTGGCGGACTGCACAGTGCGATCAGGGAGGATCGATTGGAAGCCGCTGGGGCCTTAGGCATTCCTCAAATTGTTGCACCAGGAAGCATTAATTACGTTGTCTTGGGACCCCTTGACAGCCTTTCTGCTGAATGGAGATCCCGCAAGCTCGTTGTCCATAACCCGAACCTCACACTGGTTCGATTAAGTGCAAATGAACTTCAAGGCGTGGGAAGGATTGTGGCGGAAAAATTAAACCGGGCCAAGGGGCCAACTCATTTTTTTATTCCTCTGAGAGGATTTTCTTATCCAGATAGGGAAAACCATCCTCACTGGGACCCGGAAGGAAACCGCGCTTTCATTGATTCATTAAAAGCAAGTCTCAATCAATCCATCTCTTTAACCGAGTTGGATGCCCACATTAATGATCCAGAATTTGTTGACCCTGTCACGGAAGTGTTTTTATCTACGATGAGAGGGTTTAAAGGAGCAAAGCATGTATAAACGTCTTTTGGATAGAAATGCCGTGGTAACAGGTGCAGGTCGTGGCATGGGCCTGGCGATTGCCAGGGCATTGTATCAAGAAGGAGCGCGGGTGTTCCTCATCGATATTGATGAAGGGGGGGTTAAGGAGGCGGCTCGACAATTAGATGGCAAATATGAAAGAGCAATGGGCAAGAGGGCCGATGTCACCCATAAGGCAGAGGTCATGCATCTGCTCAAAGAGATGAAGGAGCTCTGGGGCAATGTCGATATCTTGGTCAATAATGCTGGAGGTGCTCTGAACACACCTTACGCTCTTGAGAAAATTGAGGAGAAGGATTGGAATCTTGTCGTGGATGTCAACCTGAAAGGGACCTTTCTCTGCTGCCAGGCCGTCATCCCTGTGATGGTGAAACAAGGGAGAGGATCGATTGTCAATATTTCAGCCCTGGCGGGGCATTGGAGAGCTTCCTTGGCAGGGGTCCAGTATACAGCCGCCAAGGCGGGGGTGGAGGGGCTGACGAGACAGCTTGCCTATGATTGGGGAAAGTTCGGAATAAGGGTGAATGGTGTTGCCCCTACCGTGACCTTGACGGGCGAACGGGTCCAAGGCCTGTGGGAATCGAAAAACGAAGAGGAAAAGAAAAAAGTCCTTTCAGCAATCCCCTTAGGTCGCTTGGGGACTCCTGAAGAAGTAGCTTCAGTAGTTGTCTTTCTTGCCTCTGATGAATCGAGTTATATCACGGGTATTACCATTGATGTGAGTGGCGGGCGCTATCTTCGATAGTCATTATGGAAGAGGACTGAAGCAGGGATGAGAAAGAGCGTTGTGGAGAGATTGTGGGAAGTCAATCGGGAGGCAGAGATCTGGTGGGACTCTTCACCGATCCTCTATAAAAACTGGCGTTCAAAGATGATAAAGAAGGCGAAAAACGAGGAAGAGATGAAAGCATGGCTTGACCGTCTCTACCATCCGGAAAATCCTCCCGAAAAAAACATATTTCGAGGAGTCACGACAAACCCGCCGTTATCTTACAATGTCCTCAAGGAAGATCCGGATTACTGGAACCAGTGGGTGGATGGGCTCATTGCAAAGGAACGATGCACGGATTCAGAACTCGTTTTCTGGGAGACTTATAAGGAGATTGTTAAGAGAGGAGCTGAAGCGTATCTTCCTATTTTCGAAGGCAGCCATCATCAATGTGGTTACATTTCGGCTCAGGTTGACCCTCGCTTTTGTCACGACAAGAATAAGATGGTTGCTCAAGGCACAGCGTTACACTCACTTTCGCCCAATGTCATGATCAAGATTCCTGGCACAGCAGAAGGGTATGAAGTCATCAAAGAGCTAACCTCTCACGGCATTCCGACCAACAATACGTTGGCTTTCATCATCCCCCAGTTCATCGCCTGTATGAATGCCGTGGTCTCTGGTTGGAAGGAGGCAAAAGCCCGTGGGGTTAATCTTTCGCGATGGCGCTCGGTAATCACATCGATGAGTGCCCGTTATGGAACGTTGGGTGATTTACAAAAAGAGGCTCAGGAGCGGGACATGGTACTCAGCGAGGCGGAGGTCCGTTGGGCTGAGATCGCTATCTTCAAAAAGGCCTGTCGCTTGGTGAAGGAAAACCGCGACTATGCGGGGAAGATGCTTCTGTGTTCCATGCGGATGAGCCCTGTGGTGAATGGTGAAATTCGTTCATGGCACATTGAAAAAATCGCAGGAGCGAACATTGTCTACACCTGTCCCCCTCCGTATTTGGAGGGACTCCTGGAAAAGGGACAGCATCTTAAACTCTACAACCAGATCGACGAACCAGTTCCGGAGGAGGTTCTAGAGAAGTTGATGAGAATTCCATATTTCAGAAGGGCGTATGCTGAGGACGGTTATACCTCCGAAGAATTCAACCAGCATCCGGCCTTAATGGCCACAGCAAAAGAGTTTTCAGGGGCAACTCAGTCGATGGTAGATTTTGTGGCAAAGCGAGTGGCTCAATATTGTGGATAAATTCATGGAGAAGAGGTTCAATCAGGAGATGTAGATTGAAGCGACCTAAACGTATCTTGCTTCCCCAACCCATTGAGAAGGAAGCGATGGAACTTTTCAGAAAGGCGGGGCATGAGACGATTCTTTCCCCGGACACAAAGTTGGAGACGGTTCAGCCTCTGATGAAAGCCGTGCATGCGGTCATTCTCAGGACGGGCATAAAAATGACCCAGGAATTGATGACCCATGCCGACAATCTCTGGGTCATCTCCAGAACAGGGGCAGGTGTCGATAATGTGGATGTGCCAGCGGCCACGGAAAGAGGGATCTTGGTCACCTGTGTGCCTGGAGCAAATACTCGAACCGTGGCGGAACACGCCTTGGCCCTGATCTTAGCCCTGATGAAGCAGATTCCATTGATGGATCATGCAGTGCGCAATGACCATTTTGAGATTCGTTTTAAAACCCTCCCTCGTGATCTCAGCGGAAAAACGTTAGGTTTGGTTGGTCTGGGGAGGATTGGTTCTGAGCTTGCTCGGATCTGTCATACTGCCTTTGGCCTGCGTATTCTTGCCCACGATCCTTATTTAACTCCTGAGACTCGCGTTGCCTTTGAAAAATGGGTTGAATGTTGTGATATGGAAAGACTTTTCAAAGAATCGGATGTCATCTCCCTTCACATTCCATTTTCTCCCGCAACTCACAAATTAATAGGTGCCCGGGAACTTGGATGGATGAAGCCGGAAGCCTTCTTAGTGAATACGTCTAGGGGTGGGGTCCTGGATGAATCAGCACTGATCCAGTGCCTTAAAGATAAAAGAATTGGAGGAGCGGGCCTTGACGTGTTTGTGCAGGAACCCCTGAGGAAAGATAATCCTCTCAAGGAATTGGATAATGTGATTCTCACCCCTCACACTGCAGCCCTCACCCGGGAGTGTGTGGTACGACTGGCGGTTGAAGCGGCTCAGGCGACTCTCGATGTTTTCGAAGGCAAAAAACCGAATGGTATCGTAAACCCTGAAGTCCTCACTCAATCTCGCTGGCAAGGAATGTTCTCTTCTTAAAGTTTTTTATTATTTCTTTTTTGTCAAATCGGTTCTTCAATGTTCCTGTGGAAATCCCCATCTTCCTCCATATTTTTCATAGCTTCAAACTGGACAAATTTCTGGTTTTTATCTGAAGAATTTGTTCTTATTTTCAATCCCAAGGAGAAGGAGGATCAAGATACGGGACATTATCATCGGTGAGAAGATTCTGTTGAAAGGGAAATCAGTTATTTAAAAGGATGAGTGAGCCTTCCAATTGCTTCTTACCTATACATGTCTCATCGGATTCTAAGCATAGATAAGCCGGTTCCCATGTCCTTTTCACGAGAGGCCTCAATACCCAGAAGTTCAAAGATGATGACCTCCTCGAGAAGGAAAACCTTTGACTTTCCTCTAAGACATCCCATAAGGCATTCATCCCCTTTGGCTAAGGCTGCATGCAAGTGGATTTTGGGTTGACCCTCCATTTGGAAGATGTTCCCGATGCCCAAAATCTCATGATTATTCTTAAGCCGGTGCCAAATGGGGATAATCGGGATATCCTCTGTTGCAGCCCCGCTTACCAGGCTGCCCTCTTTGAGGCTGCCGATGACAAAAAAAATCCCGTTTTTGATTCCTTCTGTCGAAGCGACGGACTCGAGTGATTCCAGAACATCATCGTTCTCATCCAATTTGAGTAAGATGACTCTGCCAGTATGCCCAACAGTATATTCCATGTCTATGAGTCCTCGCCATCATCCTTCACCATTTAAATCCGATGATCAAATGTAGGGATCATGGTCTTTCATTGAATTACGAAAAACCTGTAGAATGTCGTGCCCTGTGGGGGGCACTTCATTTTTATAAAATGTCTTCCTTCCTCCCTTGGCTCAACACCTTTCCTTTATGAAGTCGCATCACATGGGTAATGCAGTTTGGAATTTCGTCTCTGTGATTCGTGACGTAGAGAAGCTGGGTTGGCGTTCCTCCGATCATCTCTATAATCCTTAGTATTCTCCGGCGATTAGAAATATCCAGACCATGACAAGGTTCATCCATGATGAGCAGCGGAGGCGACTTCACCATTGCCCGTGCAAGCAGGATCATTCGCTTTTGGCCATAGGATAGCTGATGGTAAGGCTGGTTGGATATATCGCCGATCTTCAAGAGTTCAATCCATCCATCCACGATCTTTTTTTGCTTCGGGGTGGGATATCGATACAGTCCAATAGAATCATAGAACCCTGAAGTGATCACATCATAAGCACTCATTTTTTTACGATGCTGAACCTGCAATTCTGACGAAACCGCTCCAATGTGCCTCTTGATCTCCCATAATATTTCTCCTGAACCTTTTCGTTTTCCAAAAAGCATGACCTGATTCGCATACCCCTGAAGATTATCGCCTAGGATCAACTTCACAATCGTCGATTTTCCAGAGCCGTTTGTTCCAAGAATAGCCCAGTTCTCTCCTCTCCTCATCGACCAGTTGAGCCGATCGAGGACAATGAGATCGTCATATTGAACCGTCGTATCCTTCATCTCTATCAAAACCTCTGGGACATCCTGAAGGGATTCTTCGTATACCACCGACGTATCGATTTTGTCACTCTTCTCAGATCCGTAGGAGACTCGGAATCCTCTATTCGTTCTTTCCAGATGGAGATTAAACCCGTAGAGCCTGCTGATGTTCTCAGAGGTTAAGATCTCGTCCTTGGGGCCCTGCATAAACAGCTGGCCCTCTTTGACTAAGAGCACGTGTGTAATGTTGAGTACAATCTCCTCCAATCGATGCACCACCAGAATCACCCGCATGGGACCCGTCATGAGACGATTGATCGATTCTGCTAAGGTTGCCCGCGACCTTTCATCCAGCCCGTCAAAAGGTTCATCAAGAATCAATAGCCTTGGAGATTTGATCAAAGCACGGGCAATCAGCGTTTTACGCACCTCTCCCGTCGATAGGGAACCGATACTCTTTTGAAGCAAATATTGAATACCTAAGTGATCGACGACCTTTAAGAATCTTTCTTCATCCACAGGGGTGATAGTCCGATTCGCTAAAATTCCGGAGAAGATCACGTCCCTTGCCGTCGTCACCTCTTCCGTCCTCCCGGCGTATTCTCTTAAGTCCTCTTGGAACGCCTCATGCTCCATTAGACTCTGCTGCAACTCGAAAGAGACATAGCCGATTTCATCCTTCTGGGGAATGAGTTGGGGTTCCATTTGATGGCTGGTTAAATCATAGACAATACGCCCGCTTTGAAGCGGAACCCCACCCCAGAGGGATCGGACCAAGGTTGATTTTCCGGATCCGTTTGGTCCTAGGATTGCCCAGTGTTGGTCTGAACGGATCTGCCAAAAGCTATTTTTCAAAAACAGCTGATCGCGCAAACGAACGGTGATGTTCTCGACGGTAAGAAAGGGTTTATTGGTTTCCATCTGGGGGTTAATATCTTCTCAGGGGAGTCTTCCTAAAAGGGGACTGATCATAGGTGAAATAAAAGAATATCCGTTTATTGGCTCATTGGCTGGCTTACGCTTCCCTTTTCCAGTTCTCAGGGCGCAATTCTCTCACCTTTGCGCCAGCCCGCCACATTTCGGAGCTTCTCATCTCAGCGAGCTCAGCATCCAATTTTTCTCGATAATCCGGCTGACTATTTTTTTCAAGCACGATTCTGGCTTCAGTCCCATCGGCAACGCGTTCATAAAGATCAGAAAATAAAGGAGCCGCCGCATCCCGGAATCTTCCCTTCCAATCCAATGCACCCCTCTGAGCGGTTGTGCTACAGTTAGCATACAGCCAGTCCATCCCTTTTTCAGCTGCAAGTTTAATTAAACTCTGCGTAAATTCTTCGACTGTCTCATTGAAGGCTTCGCTAGGACTATGACCGTGTCTTCTGAGCTCGTCATACTGCGCTTCCATGATTCCGGCAATTGCTCCCATTAAAACGCCCCTCTCTCCCACCAGATCGCTAAAGACTTCTTTCTCAAAGGTGGTGAGAAAGAGATATCCTGATCCCATGGCAATACCCAATGCAAGCGCTCTTTCTTCAGCTTTTCCCGTGTAGTCCTGGAAGATCGCAAAGCTGCTATTGATGCCACTGCCGTCGAGAAAGTTCCGACGCACGGAAAGTCCTGATCCCTTGGGAGCCACCATGACGACATCAATGTTTTTTGGGGGGATCACACCTGTTAAGTCTCTATACGTGATTGCAAAGCCATGGGAGAAGAAGAGGGTTTTGCCCTCGGTGAGGTGGGGTTTTAGGGTGGGCCAGAATACCTTTTGGCCCGCGTCCGAAAGCAGATATTCGATGACGGTTCCTTTTGCAGCCGCTTCCTCCAGAGAAAACAGCGTGAGGCCTGGAACCCACCCATCCTTCAAAGCTTTATTCCACGAAGAGGTATTCTGTCGCTGACCCACGATGACGCGGGTTCCATTATCCCGCATGTTGAGACTCTGCCCTGGACCCTGAACACCATATCCCAAGACAGCTACGGTCTCATTTCGGAGAACTTCTTGGGCCTTAGAAAGGGAAAACTCCCCACGAGTGACGACCCTTTCTTCAACACCGCCGAAGTTGATCATAACCATATTAAGGTCTCCTAAATAGTTTTCAAAATTATAATAAGATACGCACAGAATAAAAGCAATGCCTGATCCCCCGATAAGATGGCTTCGATTTTCATAAGGTTCCCAAAACTTTCTGTCTTTTCAGCAGTATACTTGAGAAGGCTATTAGCATGGCGGAGAATCCACATTCCTCATTCCGCCTCAGCAAACAGTTCACCCTCTGCAACCAGTTTACCCTCAGCAAGTTCTCCTTCGTAAAACACTAAAACCATCACACTATCACTTCTCCAGTTCCAGAACCGCCTGGCAGAATACCAAAATTAACATACTTAAGCTTTAGGATCATAGCAGTTGAAATCTCTTAGATGTTCTGGGTATTGATTGGTCAGGCAACCTTCTTATTCGCTACGACGTTTTTAAGGCTTTTTTTAGGGGAAAATCGTATGATCTTTGGAAACCGTTTGCCTACGACATTACACAAACAGCCGGACCGGTTGGGCTACGCCATTTTGTAGGTGAGTGTTCCAATTCGCTCGATCCATACCTTTACTTCATCCCCCGCTTTTAGAAACTCATTTCTCGCCATACCCACTCCGGCGGGCGTTCCGGTGAGGATGAGGTCTCCCGGATGGAGAGTGATCCGGGTCGAGAGATGAGCGATCTGTTCAGCAGTGGAGAAGATCATCTTGCTCGTATGAGAATCCTGCTTAAGGACGTCATTGATCCAGAGTTTGATGCTCAGATTCTGAGGATCCGGGATCTCCTTCGCGGGTGCGATCCAGGGACCGACCGGGCAGGCCCCATCAAAACTCTTCTGGCCTATCCAGTCGTACTTGAACGGCGAGTTGTCCGGAATGTGCGGACGGGCTGAGAGATCCCGTGCTGAGAGATCGTTCGCCACGGTATAGCCAGCCACGTACTCGAGAGCCTTGTCAACAGAAACGTTCTTGGCAGGCCGTCCGATGACCGCTACCAATTCAGCTTCCCAGTCAACCATCCTGGAGTGCTCGGGTAATGGCACAGTGGATTGGGTTTCGACGACCGAACGGGATGCCTTGATAAAATGCCAGGGCTTGAGCCCTAATGTGCGAGGATCAGGGTCTGGGTTGATCCCGCGGGCCACGGCTATTTCCATTAAGTGGTCGGAATAATTGGCGCCAGCGCAGAAAATGGTTGAAGGGTAAAGCACAGGTACAAGCAGCCTGACCTTCTCCAGGGGAACCCCCTTTTCCTTGCGCTTCTTTATCCCTGCTGCCTTTTCGAGGAGGGCCTGCGCCGCCTCCCAGTCGTTCAGGATGGCCAGCATCGTTGCATAAGATGATCTGCCGGTCAATGCAGCTACATCAAATACTTCCTCTTCTACCACGATACCTGCGCGCGGACCTACGGCCGACCGATACGTCACCAGTTTATAGCTCTTCATTTCTCATCGACTCCTTACAATCTCATCAATCGCTTTGCGTTGGGGGGATAAATCTTCTCGTTGTCCGAATCACCTGAGCGTTTTTGTCCGGAACCAAGCCCTTGATCCGCACGACCCCATTGGTCCTTCTTCGGAACCGGTCCACCTCTCCGCCGAGTACGGAAAGGGTACAATCCGGCTCAACCACGATGGCCGCGCCCGAGGGGATGCCATAGCCGATTGCGCCCGTCGGCGAGAGCGTAAGCAGCGTCTTCAACTCCTCCCAGCCCCCACCCTCGCCGTGTGTAACGCATAGAATAGGGGCCAACCCGAGGCAGGGGAAGATCTCGGCGCCTTTATCATTGTGCGGATCCCTCCACCAGACCCATTTTCGCGCAGGCATGATGCTACCGGCAGAGACCCTCAAGAAAGGCTTTCCAGATCACTGCAGAGCATTAGTCTCTTAGTACGGGTTGATGCTTTACATTGCGAGACATAATAAGATGACTGTAACAACCCAGAAGGTTCGGGTAAGGCAAATGGCGGCACGGCTGCTCGTCCCACTGCCATCTGGGCAAATCAGTGGTAAGACCTTGCTTGGGGACGAGTTAAATATAAAAAAACGAGAGTAGTATGTCAAGAAAAAGTTCCACAAGATATGGGGCATCCTCCTCATATGTTCGAACGCCAACAACGCAAGAACCTTTAACAGGTAAGCTGAAACCATCACGGGAAGGAAATGAACATAGCTTGCCACTGTACGCACCTTCTTAAAGGTTGGATATGGAAAAAAAATCAACTCACGTATTACACCGCTTATTAGCACTCGAAATGTCGCACGGAAGAGTAGAAATTGAAAAACGACTATGAATTGATGGGAGGAGAAAGAAATCCTCAAGGATAGGATATTCGTAATGGAGCGATTTCCCTGAGCCTATTACTTTTTTAAAACTTCCACCACGTCTATTTGGCGAAAGAGCCATTTCTTTTCGGTTTTCCTCAAGAGACATTCAAGTTCCCGCGTTTCATCCATCTGTTCTCCGGCCGTGGATCTACCCGTAAGCCTGGCTGTTAAAGTGACTTGAGCTACTTCCTTTTCGGGGAAAACGATCTGAAGGTCATAAAATTTCAGAGAGAGTTGGGAAACATGGGAGCGGGCGCTACCGACATAGGTGGATATTTCTTCACGCGTATAGCTTCCTGAAAGAGATGGGTAGTCGGTTTCTAGGTCGCAATGCTCATCGAACAGGCTGCCGATGTCTCTCATCTTCTGTAACATGGTGAAGGCATTTTCTTCCGTAGACTTGGAAACCCACACTGACAGAAGATGAAACCGCTTCTTCACTCTTTTCTCTTCACTCGGAAAAAAAGTGATGGCAATCACGATCCCGAGGATCACCATTAGCCCCAGGATGAAGAGATATCTTTTTCTCACCATACGGGCCCCCCGACGACACGACTCTTCGAAGCTTGTCCAAAATGATGATTTTCTATTGGCATACTGCGATTATCCCCGACCACATAAATGGAGTCCTTTTCAACTTGGCGAGGGGGAAGATTCCAGTCACAGGGATAACGAACATAAGGCTCTTTTATCTCCTTGCCGTTAACCAAAAGTTTTCCGTCACGAAATTCAACCCGTTCACCTTCCCGAGCAACCACACGTTTTAGAAGCATGACTTTGCTCCCGGCAAAACGCACCGCTACGACATCAGGCCTTTTGGGTTCCGAAAAAAGATAACGCAGCTTCCAACAGAAATTTACCCCTCCGTTGTGATAGGTTGGCTCCATACTGATTCCTTGAATAGAGAAAGGAATGCAGAGATGGCCAAAGAAAAGATAGGCTAAGAGTGCCACCGAGGAGACCCTGATCAGAAACTTCAGTGTGATAGAGGGAAAAAAGAATTGCCGGATTTCACTATTGGCATTCATCCTGTTTGAGACTTCCTATCTCATGCGTTCGGAAAAAGGCGTTCCATGACGGGAATCCAGTTCCGGCTTGCCTTAGCTCATCCTAGGAATAGTATACTGTAAAGTCCGTCTGGCTGCAAAAACACCCTTTAGACGGAAGATGGTGAAAAATTGATGCTCAGGCTGTCTGAGATTCGAGGGATGGGAAGAGAATCTTTTAGGAGACTGCCCCAGTCGTCCCGCCGGCGGTCTCCGCGGATCGCCTTCGGCTTGTTTCCAATGCGTTATGAATGGTCTCCATTAACTCTTCCGGTTGATATGGCTTCATCAGGTAACCGGAAGCCCCCAGCTTGTAAGCCCTTTCTTGCCCTCCCTGAATCCCTGTGAGGAAGATGATAGGGATACGATGGGTGGCCGCGGACTGTTTCAATCGCTCTGCGACGACGAATCCACCCCCTCCGGGTATCATAATATCGAGGAGGATCAGGTCTGGGTTCTCCTGGTTGGCAACTGTAAACGCCTCGACACTGTCAGAGGCAAATACAACATTGTATCCGTTAGCTTTCAGTCGAACCTTCAAGGCCTTGGCCATATCTTTTTCGTCATCGACCACGAGAATCTTTTTATTTGCCATCTTCTTTTATTTTCCGTCCTTCGCCATTCTGTGAACTATTCTTCCTCAAAATCATCCTCAGGGAAAGCCTCATCTGCTTTCAAGAGAACCTTCTCGTCATCTTCGGCAGCCTGAAAGAAAGCGTCCTTCAACAATTCTTCCGTCCACTGATCAAGGGTTTTCAACTTCTCTCCTCCTCCAAAAGTTTTTTCGTCCCCAGACATTGTAGTAGAGCAATTTCTTTGCCAATCGGATTAAATTTGAGGAGACGGAAATAAGTTATTGAAACATATATCAAATTTTCTAAGGGACAAAGGCTTTTCCGTTTTAAGAAGATGACATCAATTGTCACTTAAACAGCATTTATCGCCTTTCGTTGGGGGCCGGGTTTCTTTTCAGGAACCTACCCAAGCGCTGTCTCATGTGTCTGTAAATTTGAAATGTCAACGGAATTGATGGTTGACTTTGAGGGATTTATGATAGAATGAAACGGAGGTCATTCACACGGACCCCATAGCACCCGTCACTGGATCGACTTTCACGTTCCAGCCTAAAATCGGGAGGTGGCCCAACTCACATGCAAAGCAATAAACCTTCTCAAGCCACGGACTCTGATGGCAATCAGCTTGAGCCGGAAGTGGGGGCCAGCGAGGCTGTTGAGGAATCGGGGACCGGAGCGCAACGAATCTTGATCCGGATTCCGGTGCGGCACAATCCTCGGCTCAAACAAATTGTTGATCGGATCAATAGAGACAAGGAACTTTATACCCTCTGGCAAGTGATGAATGTCAATGCTGTTCAGCGCCTGGGCATGAGCGACCATGGCCCTGTCCATTTCCAAATCGTGGCTAACATTGCCCTCAGGCTTCTCAGGTTGCTCGTTGAGCATGACGTCCAGCCCAGCGTCTCCACCGACCACAATCTTCCCGTGGAAGACGCTGAGGTGATCGTAGCTATGGCCTCGCTCTTTCATGACTTAGGAATGTCGATCCACCGGGTCGATCACGAACTTTACAGCCTCTTCCTGGCCTCCCCCAAGATGAAAGAATTACTGGATGACATCTACGATATTCCTACCCGTACCATCATCATATCGGAAATCCTCCATGCCATCATCTCTCACCGGGCTGACGGCCGGCCGTTGACAATCGAAGCGGGAATCGTCCGAGTGGCCGACGCGTTGGATATGGCGGAAGGCCGCTCTCGAATCCCCTTCCAGGCGGGTATGGTTAATATTCACTCGGTCTCTGCCT
>DASPPQ010000276.1:0-2926 GCA_035625415.1 Thermodesulfobacteriota bacterium | reverse complement strand
ATTGTACCCATAAGCTGTGGAAGTGGAAACGTATTTGCTCCAACACCGGGTTTGGGTTTTTTGGGTGCGACAGATGAAGAGGATGGGATGATCTCAACGAAGCCACAACATCCTACTAGTGGAACGCCCCCGGCTACAATTACATTTTCATTTCAAAGTGTGGCTAATTGCTGGTTCTGTCCTGACGGCTTTGCATTCAACAGCACAACAGGAAAACCCACCGGAGTCTGTAATGGTGGTGAATCCTATGTAGCTGGAATGATGACCCTTAATGGAACGGGCATAAAGAATACAACGACCAAAGAAGTCACGTCCGTTTCGGTTAAAGGCACGGCGGCCAGTAGCGGTTTTTACTATCTTGGAGAAGCTGACTGGGCATCACCAAATTGTACAACTTACTCTGATTTTCCATATTGCAAAGCTCTTTTTACAGGGACTTTCGGAGCCACGTTGACACCGTGTTCAACAACTGATCCAAATTGTTATACTGTTGAGTAAATTAAAACGTCATAGACGAGTCGGGGAGGCTTGGGTGAGTTTGAGTCTCCCCTAAATCCCAAAGGAGTGGCATAAGGAATCGGGACGCACGATTTCTACCAGTAATAGTTGAACCCAGAATCGCTCCAGAGCAAGATTTGTAGGTGTACTCCCCAAAATGCGGTTGAGGTGGCGAATTTTCCTTTGAGTCGGCGATAACTTCCTCTTCTAAGGAAGTTGTCAAGACTTTTATTGGTAATGCCCTGTTAAAGCTGTGATGGTTGTGGTGTTACTTCAACCCGTTATCCTATTCACCTAACCTCTTTTGTTCTACGAGCCTTTTATGCTCAACTTACCTTATGCAGGTCGAAAGGACGGTGGAAGTTGACCAAGCTGTATCATGCAAGCCTTGTAGTACCTACGAAGTTATACGGTCCTTCTTCCACCACAACCATTTCTTGCTTCACTCATTCCACTGGACAGGCGACCGTATCCTCAAAGTCCCGTTTATCTCTCAAAAGCGCAAAGATCACCTTGATTAACTTGATTGCCACCGCACACAGAATCTCCTTTTTCCGTGGCAGTTGGCCAAACCGGTTCTTGGTCTGCAATTTCCTCTGATAATATTCCTGAAAATATCTACTGAGGACTACCACTCTCATACTCATCAAGAAAAGATGCTTCCTCAAGAGCCACCGCCCTTTTTTCGAGATGAACTTACGGCTGACCCTGTACCCAGAATCACTCTCTTGGGGATCATATCCCGCGTATTTGATGACCTGCCTGGCACCCGGAAAGGATGAAGGATTCCCTAATTCTCCTAAGAAAACAGCGGCTGAGATAGGTCCTATACCAGGTATAGACAACAGATACTGCGCCTGAGGGATGTCTTTTAACATCCTCTTGATCTCACGCTCAATGTCCTTGATCGTCAGTTCCGTCCGCTTTACTTCTTCGAGACACATCTTTAGCCGATATCGATCAGCGCTCCCGATCCACCGCAGTCCAATGCTCTCCTTTGCCGCCTGATAGAGCACCGTTGCTTTCTGAGAAGCCTCTGCCCTCCTCCGTGACGCCCGCCCGATCATCTCCTTGAGTGCTGATACCTTGAGAGTTAGAACATCCTCCGGGAAAGGACACCTCTCCAAAAGGACCCATAACCCCCTGGAGCTCATCGACCAGAAGATCCCGTGCAGCTCAGGAAAATAATCATCCAGGGCCGCATGTAATGAGTTTTTCGCACTCGCATTGCGTTTCTGTATCTTCTCCCGTACCTTCACCAATGTCCTCAGGTGCCTCATCTTTCCATCTTCGATCACCGTATCGATGTATTTGCCCTCCCTCGTGATGTTGGTCAGGGTCAGGGCGTCTCGTTTATCACTCTTGGCTGAGGAACTCTCGTCGAGCTCCCGATGGTGCTTCAGGGCCGTCGTCCTTACGAACCGCACCTCCCACCCCTTCTCTTTCGCAAAATAGGCAAACTTCCTCCAATAATGACCGGTAGGCTCCAATCCAATAATCACATCCGTCAACCCATGCTTCGCCTTTAACCTTTCCGTCATCTTCACAAATTCCTCAAACCCCTCTCGGGAGTTCGGCATCTTAGGATAACTCCCCAGAACTTTCCCCTCCTTGTTCATGAACCCCACGGCGTTGAATGCACTCCCGATATCCACTCCCACCACCAAGGTCCCACTTCCGATCCTTTGACGCCTCGCCACCTGCTTGCTATAATCTCTCTCAGACATGGTAATTTCTCCTTTCTGTTTTGTTGTTTCTGGATAATTCAACTTTAACAGAAGGAAATTACCATGTCTTTCCCCACTCCCTTATAGTAAGCTGAAGTCGGTGATTTTGAATTTCTCTCCTCAATACAACCTTTCGAATGGTAATCAATAGCAGAAGATTACGTTTTTTCTGGGTGCTGAAACATAAGAATTGATTACCACCTTGGCATGGGTCCCGTTCTATTTTTTCTTTGATGTGGAGATAAAAAGGCACACTTCTTGTGTCAAATAGTGCTCGGGAAAGCAGAACCAGCCAGAGTCCCTATACCTTGGATTAAGTCAAACAGGAATGGAGATTAAATGAAACAGAAGACAAAAAGAATCATAAGCGTTTGTTTTGACGCCCTTTTGGATGTTGGTGGAGTATCTCTTAAACTTTCTTATATTCTGCAGAATCAAGATTTAAGTACGCAACCCTCAAGAAAATCTTAGTAAATCATAACTGACATTTTTGTAAATAAATAACAATTTGTGTCCTATTTTTTGAACAATGAATATTTGGTAATTCCTTACCGTATAGAATCCATCCTTGAATTCAGTAGGTTATAAACAATAGGGATGGCAAGGATATTGCAGGAAGACTGAGGCTGGAGAACCGGAAAATGAGGACTACCCTTCTAGTAGTTATTATTTTGGCCGTCTTGGCACCTTCCACTTACGGA
>DASPPQ010000275.1:0-5884 GCA_035625415.1 Thermodesulfobacteriota bacterium | reverse complement strand
CGACGAGTCGACCGCGCTGATTAGGAACGCGATGCGCTTATGCCCTTACTACCCTGCTATGTATCTGGACATCCAGTCTATGTCTTACTTTTTGACCGGACGCTACAAGGAGGCCTTAGCGGCTGGTGAGCTATTGCTTGCTCGCGCTCAAAAAGGTGAGTTTAATCCTTTCTTGGCGCATATGAGGTTGGCTGAGGCATACATAGGACTCGGCCAGGATCACAAAGCACGGGCGCATGCTGAAGAAGTGCTGAAGATAAATCCAAATTCAGCATTGGCTGGTGAACGAAAGAGGTTTGATTCATATAAAGACCCGTCCCACTTGGAACGCCACATCGATGCCCTGCGCAAGGCAGGGCTGAATTAAGAGATCGTAGCAAGATTCTACATTATTACATGTTGCGCATTTCAGGTTGAAGGTTGTACGAAAGGAGGATTCTGACTCACCAGATCAGGATTTCTTTAATCCTTCGAGAGCTGATTTGGAGGCATTGTATTGGAAACTAATATCCGTGGAGTAGGCGAGAACGGTCATCCCCTTTGTCCGCCACGTCTTGATCGCTTCGATGTTCCCAATGTGAATGCCAGTGGCCTTTCCTCTCTTTTTCGCCGTCTCAACTACTTTGTCAATAGCTTTCTTCAATACATCTGAACCCATCTGGTCAGGAATTCCAAGGGAGATAGAAAGATCATTCGGACCGATGAGCCCTACATCGATTCCTTCTACACTGATAATTGCATCGATGTTCTCAATGGCTTCTCGGGTTTCGATCTGGGCAATGATGACGGTGTGGTCATTCGCCTCTTTCATGAACTCAAGAGCCTTTAAGGGTTTGTAGTCTGTCTGCCCTGTCTGGGCACCAAACCCTCTCTGTCCAATCGGCGTATATTTGCTGTAGCGAACAATTGTCTCAGCCTGTTCTCTCCTGGATGTCATGGGAACCATAATTCCTTCTGCTCCTGCATCGAGAACCCTCGAGATGAAGTGAGTTTCCAAGTGAGGAACGCGAATCATGGGTGCAATCCCTGCCGACTTGGCACCACAGATCAGATCCGCCACGGTCTCCATGGAATAGTTTCCATGTTCCATATCGATAAAGACGAAGTCAAAACCTGCTGCTGCATAGATAGATGGTGCTCCCGGATCACGGGCCTGTCGGATCATCGTTCCGTAAACGTATTCTCCCGCCAGAATCCTCTTTCTCAAACCTGTCCAAGTCATAGTTCCTCCTGATTCTCTCGATTGGCCATGAGAAAAATATTTTTCGATCCTTTAAGTGGAGAGTTGGTATATTGATCGAGCCTCTCCGACATAGTGGTATATCCGGGAAGGTCGGTTATAAGAATCCATCGGACAATTCAGTTCCGGATAAAAAAAGGTCTTCGATAGACGGCCTCTGATGGTGCTAGCCCGACATCTTCTGGAGATATTCCGGTCGGTCCAGAACTTCGAGATTCACAAGATTGCGCGGCTTCTTTTTCTTCGCCATGGCCACAGCGTTCTTGGCCGCCACGATAGCCATCTGATTTCGCGTATCCTGAGTTAGGCTTCCAATGTGAGGCAGGAGGACCACATTCTCCAACTCGGCAAGGCCCGGTGCCAGCTGCGGTTCCTTTTCGTAGACATCGAGCCCCGCCCCAAAGATCCTTTTTTCCTTGAGCGCCGATACGAGGACCATCTCATCCACCACGGGGCCTCGAGACGTGTTGATCAAGATGGCCGTGGGTTTCAGTAGCTCCAATTCACTTCTTCCGATGAGATGGTGTGTCTCCTTTGTCAGGGGACAGTGAATGGTGACAAAATCGCTTTCTTTGAGAAGCTCATGAAGCTCTCGATATTCGACGCCCTGTGTCTTTTCAATCATTTCTCTTAGGGGAGGATCATAGGCGATGACTTTCATCCTGAAGCCTCTACTCCTTCTCATCACCGCACGCCCAATTCTTCCAAAGCCGATAATCCCAAGCACTTTGGGGCGATTCGATCCTCCGGGGCCGATATCGATGCCCATGAAAGGGGGGCCGACAGGCCCTGTAAATCTGCCCGAAACGGTAAAGTTGTGGGTCTGGGGAACTTTCCGCGCCGCAGCCATCAGCAACACCCAGGCGAGGTCGGCAGTCGTCTCCGTCAAGACTTCAGGGGTGTTTGTCACCTGGATCCCGAGCTCTGTTGCCGACCCCACGTCGATATTGTCGTATCCCACCCCATAGTTGGCAACACCCCTCAAAGCTGGATTTGCCACCAACACTTCTCGAGGAACACGTTGAGTCCCTCTTGGAAGCACCACATCCGCCTCTTTTACCGCCTTGACCAGTTCCTCCAATGTTGGCAACTCCCCGGCCGATCCATGAAGATAAGTGACGCCCAGCTTCGATCTCCTGAGAATCTCTCTCCCACTTTCTACAAGAGCCCACGGAACCAAAATTCTCAATGCCATGACTGTATCCCTCTCATCAAAAATGCCTTGATTTCCTAATCAATTAACAACATGCCTATGCCTTCGGGATGGTTCTCAAAGGGAAATGTGATCGACATCCCGATATTCTGGAGCGTTTTCTTCACATTCACCCCAAGGGCATGTTCTGAATATCGCGCCATCGAAGGGTGCGTGCAGGTTCCCTCCATATTGCACTTCTCGCAAAGGGTGCAGGATCCTGCTGTCAGGGCGATCGCCAAGGTGTAGCCCTCATTAAACGCTGCTTTCTCCAACGCAAGCATGGCTACCAGAATACGCCTCTTATCCCCACCCCACGTGTCCCAGAACTCCTTTGTACGGGCGCGAAGGTCAGCAGGCGTGTCCGGTGCAAACAGGTTCTTGGCGAGGCTTCTCCCCACCTCCTCATCCGCCTCTGCCTTTGCTGGAAATTTCACGACAAGGATTGCCCTGTACTCCTTCAGGATTTTTCTGAATTCTTGCGGGGTCGGCGTGTGGGGAGGGCAGACAAACTTATGGCCGTACATGTGACATCCGGATTTACATTTCAGTACCACACGATCTTCAACCGCAAGCTTGCCGGGGGTGACGATCTTAGCCTCGATTGTCCCGAGTCGCCTGGCCTCTTTGACAAGAAACTGGAACTCACCAGCCCTTTTTTTCGATCTCCGTTTAAGCATGGCAAGAATCCCCGTATTTGCCTGTCACCATTCTGCGTTCTGACTACTTCCTGGGGGGCCATGTCGGCCTGGTCGAGAAATAACGCTCCTTGGATTTGGGTCGCCATCAGCCCCGTTTCCCCACTCTCGTCGATTTCACAGGTGGACTGTATAGGATTACTTTACCGCACTTTTTAACAATTTGCCTGCTTTGAATTTTGCCACCTTATTGGCAGGGATCTTAATCTCCTTCCCGGTTTGTGCATTTCTCCCCTTTCTGGCCCTCCTCTTCGCCACCGAAAACGTCCCAAATCCTGGCAGCGTTAGCTTAGCTCCTTTCTTCAATGCCTTGGTCACATAATCGGTAAAAGCATTGATGGCCTTTTCAGCTGACGCTTTCGATATCTTGGTCTCCTTCGCAATGCCTGCAATCAACTCTGCTTTTGTCATTTAAGTCCCCTCCTTTGGGAAATTCAACATGCTGAATATATATCTCAGTCCACCCCCTGTCAATTCAAAAGTTACAGAATGGATTTTCTCTCAATGAATGTCATTATCCAGAACATCTTTTTGAATCTCCAGCACGATCTCAAAAAGTGGACCGCGCTTGGTTTCACCTACGAGTCTTCGTTTCAAGATAGCTACTAAAATTACAGATTGCTGCTTGAAGCATCTTTATGATCGGTGGTTCAACCGTAGACTTTCTTGAGAAGCCAAGCCATATTCTGCCCAAGGGTCTTCATCGTCTGTATCCCTTCAGCGTCGTTTCTCACTTCCCCAGGATTCCTGCCAATTCCCATATTCCAATAGCTGGAACCAGGGATTATCATCTGGTTGATCAAAAAGAAATAGTTCATCGAGCTGAGAACATGGGTCGAACCCGCACGACGAACAGCAATGACGGCTGCTCCTACCTTCTGTTTGAACATATCTCCATTGTTTCTCGATACAATCGTGCTCCGCTCGATGAGGGCTTTCATATTGGCCGTCATATCTGAAATGTAAGTGGGAGAACCCAGAAGGATTCCGTGAGCCTGTTGCATCTTGGTAATACATTCGTTAACTCGATCACTTACGACTACGCATTTCTGATCCTTGTTTTCTGCGCATTTGTAGCAAGCGATACAGCCGGCAAGGGTTTCACCCGCTAACTGGATCAACTCCGTCTCAATCCCTTCTTTTTTCAATTCATCTAGTACCAAATTCAAAAGGATGGCCGTATTGCCATCTTTGCGGGAACTGCCATTAAATGCCACAACCTTCATTTTATCTTCCTCCTTTTTATAATAATTTCTTTTCTCATGTCCTAAGTTTTGCTATGAAATAATTTATTCCGATAAGAAAGTCAACATAAACTGTGAGGAAAAAATCTCTTCCGAAATTTCACTCGTATTGTTGATTTTCGGTTGTAATGTTGCATTAAAGGATAGAAATGCAAAAACAACATTACAGGAAGCAATGTTGCATGGTGGACCCTAATTTGCCCAAAGAATAGGCCGGCAGATCTACCGAGGATCAACAGGAGAACCGCCAAAGATTGAAGATTTCTCTTGAAAGTCATTGGATCATGTCCTGCTCCATCCCATGCAGAAAAACTTCCCCTCTGGATGTCCCCTGAAGACTTCATCCCGAAATTAGCAGAAACATCTTGGAAAATGAGAGGAATCCTAATTACGAGAGACAAGCCGGTGGATCTAATAAAAGGTAAAAGGCGGGATTGAAAAATTTACTCATAAGCACCTGCCCCAGAAAAAGAAATGGAGAGAGCACCATTAAGGACGATGGAAGGAGGAGAGCACCAAAACCCTCCGTGTTCCTTGAACGCTGCACCTACTTATCTTCGACGTGAGCTAATCCTCATATTTGACGATTACAGAAAGAAACGAAGTATAACAACAGAAATAAGGGGCGCTACAAATCTCGGAGTAAAAACATACCAGGCTTATTCGCGGTCGGCTGGACGAATTTGTGGTGTGTCGTCATAGTTTGATACTTCAATTAAATTCAAATCGGGATCACGGAAATAGACAGAAATAATTGGCCCCATTGCACCGGTTCTTCTGGCAGGGCCTTCGACGATCTCAATCCCGCAGGAGTTCAAATGTGCTATTATTTGTGATATCGGAACAGAAGTGATAAAGCACAAATCGCCTGACCCTGGAGTTGGTTTTGATGCCTTAGGTTCATACTCTTTACCTTTTTGGTGCAGGTTGATTTTTTGCGCCCCAAAAGATAAAGCTTTCCTCCCACCGCAGAAGACGACAATCTCCATCCCTAATACTCTCTTATAAAAAGAGCATGTCGCCTCTATATCGTTGACCGTCAATACCAAGTGATCAAGTCGGTTAATGTTCATTTCCGTATTCTATTTTATTCGCACAACAATTATTATGCTGCAATCTGTTATTTGTAAGAATCCTACCCATTCAACTATTTTTTGTCAATGAAAATTCAGGAATCTGATGACTAATGGGGCTGCGAAGGTGACACCATGCGAAACCCAGCAAAACCGTCTTTGCGAGTGGGCAGTGAAAGGTGGGTAGGTAGTGGGCGAATGCTTTGGCGCTAACATCTACGAATCTGCAAACTGAGATGACGCTGAGGGTCAATGATTACGGATGGAAATGTGCACAAAAAAAGGTAGGGAGGTAATGAGCCTGCCTTTCTATATAACTTAATCCGAAATGGCTCCATACACATATTCTCGCATACGATATGTGTAAGGAAACATCAGAGTACTAAAAGCTGATTGGTTCATCATAATTGCAATCAACTGTTCTTTGGGGTCTACCA
>DASPPQ010000274.1:0-7903 GCA_035625415.1 Thermodesulfobacteriota bacterium | reverse complement strand
CTGGATAGTCCGTGCCGCCTTGATCCATTTTCATAATGTGAATTCCTGCAAGGCGTGGATTAAGAGGCCCAGAATCATACCAGGAACAATTTACTTCGCATCGGCGACACCCCCGGCAATTTTCCGGAAGAATTTTAATGGAAAGTGCATTCGACATATCCTTCTCCTTGAATCAGGTGGATGCCCCGATCTTTTCCGGCTAAAAAAAATCCCCAGACTGATCGTGATCAGCTTGGGGATTTGCCTTCTCTCCAAGAATCCTATATAGGCTTCGGCAGGTCTTCTGACTCGTGGATCTTCCTACTCCCCGCGCCTTCCCATACCGTTTCGTCCCTAATGGCTTACGGTATAGTGGTTTCTTTCGGGTTTCGTCCCCACATACAGCGGCGGGTCCGTGCCGGATTTGCACCGGCTTCCCTATTTTGGCCTGATGCAGGCCACCGAACACCTGCTAGTTACTCTATTACACCTCCGTATAGCATACACGGCACTCTGTTGTCAATTTCATTGATTACCATTTTTAAATTGCGCTTTCTTTCAAATAAATTGCTTCTAACCTTCTCGATCATTCCAAGCCGAAACTTACAAAAAAACATCCATGTTGCCGGTGACATCAACATCTGAAAGCAAAACATATCTTGCCAATACAATTCATTGAAAAGAATAAGAAGATGTTTCTCTTTGATCTTCAAACCGTAAGTTTTTGCCCTTCGAAAAAGGCCTCATCGATAGCAGCTATTGAGCTTTCTTGACAGCAGAGTTCCCTTTCCTTCCCTTCGGTTATTGCTGCCACACACAAGTCTCTTAATGCAAGATACCCCGGGAAGTTGAAACGATCAGAAAGCAAGTGCGAGCTCCCTTAACCGGACCCCGAAGCCCCTCCAACGGTGTTAACCTGTATCCCTTTAGCCCGACCCCGGGCAAGTATGTCTGGTACTGCCACGACTTGGAGCATGAGGACAACGAGTTGATGCGACCGTATGTGGTCCTGGCGTAGAACCCTTTTCATTTCCGTAATAAAAGAGATTGGAGATGAGGCCATACGCAACAGTAAAGCCGAGTCCGGATTAAGGGGCCCCGATGCAATCAACAAGATTGTAAGGCGGCCTCTTCTATACTATAATGCTTTCCAACGTTATAGCGGCCGGCACAGGATAATGATTGCCACCGGCAAGAACGAGGGGAGGCATGGATATGTTTCCAATCATTTTCGGCGTGATCACATTTGTCTCCACACTGGTTGGCGGGCTGTTTGCCGTCCGGTACAGGAAGAGTCTCGGGATCCTTGCGGCTTTTGCGGCCGGCGTTCTGATCGCCGTGTCCCTTTTTGATCTGCTTCCGGAGACCTTCCGGTTGGCTACGAATGCTGGGATACCACTTGAGCAGGTTATGTATGTCACCGCTGTAGGTTTCATATTCCTCCTCATACTCGAACGCTATTTTTCTGTTCACAAGGTATGCCTTCCTGACGGGACGTGCACCAATGAGCGTCACCATAAGGGAGGGTTTTTCGGGGCTGCTGAGCTTTCTGCTCACAGCTTCATGGACGGGTTGGCAATCGGAATGGGATTCCAGCTGGAATTCCATGTGGGTATCATTGTGGCCTTTGCAGTCATCGCCCATGATTTTTCGGATGGCCTTAATACAGTAACCGTCATGCTGAATGCGGGAAACTCCTTGAGGTCTTCGCTTAAGATGCTCCTGCTGGATGCCGTCACTCCCGTGCTGGGTGTATTATCCACCCTCGTTTTCAGGATCCCCATGAATTATCTCATATTGTTTCTGCCGTTCTTTGCCGGGGGATTCCTGTATTTGGGATCTTCAGATCTTCTTCCGCAAGCCCATGAAAAAAATGATCCGCTGGTTTCCATAGCCTTTACGCTTTTGGGGTTTCTGCTGATTTTTGTGATTATAGGGTTACTGGGAGTTTAGCCTTACCCATCGCCCAGCTCGAGGGGGGAGATTTAGCCCGCCTGCCCTGTACCATGCTAGGTTCAGGGCTTCCCGGTGGGCAGGGGTGGGGGTCCAGTGGGGGGAAATGAAATGGACCGTGATCATAGAAGACATCGATCAAACCTGAAGGCCATTGCCCGCCGGGCAATGATCGAGCGCGGTTTGCTGCCGGATTTCTCGGCTGAAGTGATGACAGAAATCGGAAGAATTACATCCGCTGCTGTTGAAAAGGATCCTAAGATCCGAGACCTGCGGGGATTGCTTTGGGCATCGATTGACAACGACGATTCTGAAGACCTGGATCAGCTTACAGTGGCCGAGCCGCTGTCCGGAGGAGCGGTGAAGATCCTGGTTGCCATCGCCGATGTCGACGCGATCGTAAACAAAGGAACGGCCATCGACGGCCACGCCAGGTACAACACCACGTCCGTCTACACCGCTGCACAAATCTTCTCGATGCTGCCCGAGGTGCTCTCCACCAATCTTACATCGCTTCGCCAGGACGAAGAACGATTGGCAATCATCATCGAGATCGTCATCGGTGAGGACTCTTCCATCGCTCAATGGGATCTCTACCGGGCCGTTGTGCGTAACCGGGCAAAACTTACCTATAACGGTGTGGCGGCATGGCTTGAAGGCAAAAAACCTGTTCCGGAACGGGTGGCAGCGGTACCAGCTCTTGACGAACAGATCCGCATTCAGGATGAGGTTGCCCAGAGATTGAAGAATCTGAGAATTGACTGCGGTGCCCTCCAGCTCGAAACCATTGAAGCGAGGCCAGTGTTTAAAGGAGACTTGCTAACCGATCTTGAAGTGGAGAGGACCAATCAGGCTAAGGAACTGATAGAGAACTTCATGATTGTGGCGAATGAAGCGACGGCAAGGTATCTTGAGGCCAAAGGGCTTCCGTCTCTGCGTCGCGTCCTTCGCTCCCCGGAGCGTTGGACGCGAATCGTCGATCTGGCCTCAGGTCTGGGCGGGCATCTGCCCCGGGAACCCGATTCAGGTGCACTGGGGGCGTTTCTGTCGAAGCAGAGGAAGGCCGATCCGATTCGATTTCCTGATCTTTCCCTGAGCGTGGTCAAGCTGATAGGTTCAGGGGAATATGTCGTCGATCTCCCAGGCGGTACATCCCCCGGGCACTTTGGGCTTGCCGTCAAGGATTATACCCATTCGACTGCGCCCAACCGGCGATTCCCGGATCTGATTACCCAGAGGCTTCTCAAGACAGCGATGGCAGAGCGGCCGGTTCCTTACAGCAACGATGAGCTAACCGGTCTCGCCCAGCATTGTACGAAGAAGGAGGATGATGCAAACAAGGTTGAGCGGCTCGTCAGGAAATCGGCTGCCGCCTTGCTCCTTGAATCAAGCATTGGGCAGCGTTTCGATGCCATCGTTACGGGCGCCTCAGAAAAAGGTACCTGGGCTCGCCTGTTCCACCCGCCGGTGGAAGGAAAAATGATACGAGGGTTTGAAGGCCTTGACGTCGGAGATCGCGTTCGCGTTCGGCTCATCGCGACGGACGTAGAACGAGGATTCATCGACTTTGCCCGAGCGGGAAGCGGGCAGGGAGAGAAGCATTGATGTCGGAAATCGGGTTCGGGTTCAGCTCATGCGGCAAGGTTAGGTTGTGATCAAAACATCTTTCGAAAAAGTTTTCCGGACCCTTTCCTTTTTTGGGGGAGTTTCCTGAAAAGAAAAATAATCAGGAGAATTTTTGTTGGGTTTCGATTTTGACTTCTCCTTATAAAGGTTTTCGAGTCTTTCTTCCTGGCGTTCTGTTAACATTTGTTTTTTATCGAAATCCCCTGATGCAGATTTGATAAATTCATCTTCACTCTTCGTTAATCTATACCGGTTTAGTCCTGATATCACCCATTCAAGCCTTTCTTTATCCATATCGACTCCTTTCCGTCCTGGTTACTCCTTGGATATTCTCTATTTCCTGAAACACTCTACGCACAGTAGCTTTTTGTCATCGGGTGGGGGAACCGGGGTAACAACCTCCTTCCCGCAACCCGAACATAAAACTTTATAGGATTTTGGATGCCTCAAATAGTTCGGTCTTGAAGCATGGAACCTTCCATGTCTTCTGCGCTGTAACATTGTTCAACCTCTTCTCCAGAGAATCCGAATTAATAACGGTTTCTGCCGCCGCTATAATCCATTCGTCCTCCCCGTCTTCCCTGGTCGGCACGGGAACGAGCCTCATTCACACTAATCTGTTTGCCCAGGAGGTCTTTCCCGTTAAGGCTCTTAATGGCCGTTTGAGCCTGAGACTGGGTAGGCATTTCCACAAAACCAAACCCCCGGGACTGGCCGTTGTACTTGTCTTTGATTACTCTCGCCGAGGTTACCTCGCCGAAGGATTCAAAAGCTTCTCGAATCGTCACATCTGTTGCATCATGCGATAAGTTCCCTACATAAATATTCATAATCATTCTCCTTTTCTTGGGCGTCTTTTCTTTTTCTTTGTTAAAAAAGTCTCGCTCCATTCAACTGCAAATTCTTCTTGCCAGGCCCACACTGAGCCTGCTTTCTTTGGGAGGGCGGTTTCGGACCGGACAGTCACCTCCTGTTCTTTGTCCTCTTTCCCTTCGATTTTGATTGTTCTTGTATCAGTTTTTCTCCGGCCGCTCTCCCTTCCGGTGCCTTTTCTCCGGTCGTTCTGTCTTGTATTTGCCATCCTAACCTCCAAATCGGCTTCGATTTGGCTATAAAAAACCCCGCAAAGAAGTCGTTTAGAGTTCTTGCGGGCGTAAGGTACAAGCCTATAAGGCTCTGTGCAACTTAGTTTGTAAACCCAATATAAGCTAATTTATGGAAAAAAGCAAGAAAATATGCCTCGGCAATATAATTTTGGAAGGAAAAGTGATACGAGGGTTTGAAGGCCTTGATGTCAGAGATCGAGTTCGCGTTCAGCTCATCGGGACCCATGTAGAACGAGGGTCCATCACCTTTGCCCGAGCAGAAGAGGGCAGGGGGGATTCGGATCTCAAGAAGATTTCTATCAGTTTTTAGCTTTTCTTTTTTCCAGACCCCTTTGCGTAATCCAACATCCCCTGAAAATCGATGACAACCACGGGCTCATCTCCAACAACCCAGGCGTCATGTCCCGACTCGAGTAAAGAGACATCCCCTGCCTTAAAATCCTTTTCTGTCCCATCGTCCATTCTAACTCTTATCGTCCCAGACATGTGATACTGGAAATGAGGAGCCTCACAGCTTTTCGTATTCACCAGAGGCTTGACAGATTGAGACCATCTCCATCCCGGCTGGAATGTGGCCCGGCCTACCGTCCTCCCGCCAATATTTATAAGTTCCAATTTTCCCTTATCGAAAGTCCTCACTTCATCCGGCTTATTAAGACTTTTCCCTTCCATTTTTGCCATCTTAGTCACCTCCTGAGCCTATTGGCTTGGCTTTTCCTCTTTGCCAAAAATATGCTTATTGGAAATCCAACTTTCAAGAAAAATCCTCACCCATGAGCTAATTGGGACTGACGTAGGCGCTCTCGTTGCAGGTCGGGGAGAAACCCAGCCAGGATCCCTAGTAGCGGGAGGAAGGCACATACCTGATATACGGTCATGATGCTCGTCGCGTCGGCCAATCTTCCCAAGATCGCCGCGCCGATCCCACCCATGCCGAATGCCAAGCCAAAGAAGAGGCCGGAAATCATCCCGACCCTTCCCGGGACGAGCTCTTGCGCATACACCACGATTGCAGGAAACGCGGATGCCAGGATCAGGCCGATGGCCACGGTAAGTGGGCCAGTCCAGGCGAGGGAGACGTGCGGTAACAGGAGGGTAAAGGGTAGGACCCCCAGAACCGACACCCAGATGACACGTTTCCGACCAATGCGGTCCCCAATCGGTCCGCCGATCAGGGTCCCGGCTGCCACTGCCCCAAGGAACACGAAAAGGTGGATCTGTGCACTCCGTATCGAGACGTGAAACTTGCTGATCAAATAAAAGGTGTAATAGCTGTTGAGGCTCGCGAGATAAAAGAACTTCGAGAAAATCAGGGCCATGAGGATCGCTAGGGAGCGGCCGACCTTCGGTGTAGCGGCCCCGCTTGCAATGGGCAGGTGCGGACGGGGCGAGTCTGCCTTCGGGTGGACACGTCCATACCAGCTCCCGATGCGGCTCAGGATCAAAATGGCGAGGAGTGCTGCGATCCCGAACCACCCGATGCTTTCTCGCCCGCGCGGCAGCACAAACAGCGCGGCCAGCAAGGGGCCCAAGGCTCCACCCGCGTTCCCACCGACTTGGAAGAGCGATTGCGCTAGGCCATGCTGTCCTCCCGAGGCCAGGCGGGCTACCCGGGATGCCTCCGGGTGGAACACTGCAGAGCCCATGCCGATCAGGGCCGCTGATGCGAGAAGAAGCGGGAATGCCTGCACCCGCGAGAATAAGATGAGCCCGATTAGAGTTGAAACCATTCCCGCCGCCAGAGAATACGGCTGGGGATGACGATCCGTCGTGAAGCCCACTAGCGGCTGCAGAAGCGACGCCGTGCACTGATACGTCAACGTAATCAGTCCCACCTGCGTAAAGCTGAGGTGGAATCCGCTTTTCAGCAACGGATACATCGCTGGAATCAGCGATTGCATCATATCATTGAGGAAATGGCAAAAGCCGATGGCCACTAGAATCGGGAAGACAGTCCGGTACCCTCCTAAGAGGGACTCCTCTGCGGTCACTTCGTTCTCCCTTTGGCATCAAAGCCGACATCATTGGTCAAAGTGGATGCGAGCTCCTGCCGAGTTGTTTGAACCGCCGCCGGAATACCGCTTCGTTGGTCATGCGTCAGTTTCATAAAAACTCCGTAATATTTACTCCGGGTTGAACCTTATGACCCGATGTTATTTTAATTCTGGCTAAGGTAACAAATGGATTGGATTCTTCTTAACTCCAGCCCAAAAACCATCCTCCAATAACACAAAAACAAAGGCCACTCTTGAAGTGGCCTTGCCTGGCGGGAGCCGATTCCACCATTGTGCGACACAATATGGCCAAGGGTCAAGTCTCCGGAGTCGAACCGACTTGATTATTGAGATTATTTCTTGCTCTCTTAAAAACAAGATAATTTTTCGTTCCGTTCCCAAATGTCAATGGATGAAAAAGTGATACGAGGATTTGAAGGACTTGATGTCGGAGATCGACTTCGCGTTCAGCTCCCCCACTTTTCCCCTCTCCCCCAAGAGACTGTGTCGCAATCGAACGTTTGAGGGGAAAGGCAGTCCGGTTCCAAAGCCTTAGAACGCGGATCTTTTAAGTATGGGGGCCATCGTTAGCTCAAAATCGAATGTCTTCATAGGGTTAGCGACCCTGAATCCAAACGGTAAAGGTTACCGCTCTAAATCTTTTCCACCCGACCGCCTCTCCCCTTTCCCGAAAAGCGGTATTTTCATATTACGACACAGTCTCCAAGGGGAGAGGGCGGGTCGTCGACGGGCCATAGCGCTTTGGCGAACGGCGCGGTGAGGGGGGGAAAATCAGTGATGTAGAACGAGGGTTCATCGACTTTGCCCAGCAGGATGAGCCTGCCTGCCGGTAGGTAGGGGCAGGGGAGATTATACTTTAATACGTTCCACATCGCCGGTGATGCAGCCGATTTCCATGATGAGCTTGCCATGCTGCATCCGGAGCCCTTTGAGGGTTGTCACGATGAGTTCGGATATGATGCCGCACTGCTTGACCGTGTCGAGATAAGCATAGCGGGTGATGGCTGAACCTTTTGTGGTGATGACGCCGGACTGGAGCACTTCAACGCCGTTTCTTTTCATCTGGTCGAGCTTCTTGTCGTAGCCCGACACAGTGAAGCCGAGATGATGGATGCCGCCGCCGCTTTTCCTGAGCATATCCGAATAAACGCACTCGTCTTCATGATTCACCTGAATCAGTTCGATCTCCACAGCGCCCTGAAATGCAAGCACGATGTCCACATC
>DASPPQ010000273.1:0-3951 GCA_035625415.1 Thermodesulfobacteriota bacterium | reverse complement strand
GGAATGACATTCAAGGTAAAGGGACTTCTGACGCAGTACACTAGTGTCGCGTCTCAGAAATTCATTGCATAAGTTAGGGCTATAGAAAGCCTGTTGGATTATTAACGCAAAGCGATGTCACTCCGGCGAAAGCCGGAGTCCAGAACCTGCTGAAAAGACTGGATTCCGGCTTTCGCAGGAATGACGGACCCAGCGGTAATATGAGAACAAGATTTTACCAAAAAGTTAGGCCCAAATTAAGCATAGCATTTCTGAGACACGATACTAGGTTTAATGCACAATTTTGGCCAGAAGCCAAAATTTTTTCCATTTTTGATCGGCCTTTTTTGTTCCTCAGGAGAGAAAACCTTGAAATCATAGGACTAAAATCCTTCTGTCCTGGCACACAAAATGCAACTTCAATTTGTTTGGCGATTCATTTCCTTTTTCTGCCTAGGGCTTTTGTAACGCCCCAATACTTTGGCAAAGAGAGGAAGAATCAATGCTTAAACCAAATCTCCGAAACTATCTCCTCCTTTTATCGGCGCTCTGGGCCTTTGCTTGTTCTCACGCAGGTGTCCAGCCGAACAAGGAGAGAACAATCTCTGCCCCTGCTCCGGATTGCCAGAGGAATTGTACCAGGGAAGGAGGGCTAATCTCCCGTCCGGTCTATAAGACCTGGGTCAAATATGATCATCTCGAATTCAAAAAAGGATTCGATTTGGCGGTCAGGACACTTCAGTCTCAAGGACATTGAATTCTTTCAACCGACCCCGGATCGGGGACGATCAGCACCACGATGTTCTTTGAAGCAGAGCAAGAGGAGGGCTATCCCGCTACAGTCAAAATTATACAGGAAGCATCTTCCTTAGTCATTCAAATCAGTGTCAAGACAACATGGGGGACACTTGCCTCGCCGAATTTGTGCAGCTTTTACGATGAATTCGGAAGGAATCTTTGGCAAGCCTTTGCCAGGCCGGAAACAAAACAGCCCATCCCCTCATCTCAAAAATTGCTTAACGAAGAGAGGGGACCCTCGCCGCCTCCAGCCCTCACCCTGAAACCATCTCCACTCCCGGTCTCTCGAGGAAAGGTCGTATGGGTTTACGTCAACCTCCGCGAGGGACCGGGCACTCAGTACAGGATCATCGGCAAGGCCTACCTGAAAAACAGTTTTGAGATCCTTGCTGAAAACTCAGGCTGGATGCGGGTCCGCCTTGAAAGCGGAGCAGTGGGATGGATGAGCAAGAAAGCCGTATCAGTGCCTTCGTTGACACCCTCTCCTCAGAGCCCTGCAGCTTCCTCCTACGATTCTTCAAAGAGAGGGCCTTCGTCAAAGCCGCCCGGTCCCATGTAGCATCATGATAAGCCACTGACATCCAAGCTTTCTGCACCGATTGAGTATACCTTATCGTTGGATTCAACCGGCAGGTGAATGTGCATCCAAAACTTTATAATGCGGTTCTATACACCCACCTGCCTCTGGAACGTTTCTTATGCAACTATCAGATGCGTTGGAGCGATGGGGCGGCGTCAATTCCTCATTAGCCCCTTTAATCTGTTGACGGCCGGGGGGAGGACTTCTCCGATCTTTTCATCGAAGCGTAGATGACAACTTCTATCCATCGGAGTCTCTCCCTGGTTAATGATAACCAGGCGGGCTCCTGATCTCAGGGCTACTCTGGGCATATTATTGGCAGGGCTCACCACAAGACTCGACCCCACCACAATAAAAAGATCAGAATAACTTGAACGCTGGAAAGAATCCTCCAGATCCCTTTGAGGAAGTGGATCGCCAAAGTTCACCACACTGGAGACGAGCCTGCCTCCGCAATTGCAGGTATCTATCCCCAAAGACTTGTCCACCTGAGTCTGACAGCGCTGACATCTGAGCTTTGCGACGTTTCCGTGCAATTCAGCCAGCAGTTCAAGACGAATCCCGGAGCGAAGATGGAGGTTGTCCACATTCTGGGAGATAAGGAATTTTAGTTTACCTAAATCCTGTAAATCGACAATCGCTCGATGACTTGCGTTGGGCTCGACCGAAGTGAAGGGTCTGGTGATGGGCGGAAGGCCTTTTTCTTGTCTTGTCCAGACTCCGTCCGGCCCCCGAAAATCGGGGAGCCCTGATTCGGTACTGATGCCTGCGCCAGTGAAAACGACAAGATATTTGGCCTCGAACATCCATTGCGCTAATTTTTTAATCCGCTCTTCTAATTCTTTCATTCTTATTTAATGGCTCCCTCTGACTCTAAATTCAAGCCAGATAATGTAAACAATCATGAAAACGGCTGACACCGTCGCCGGCACAGATGTCTTCTTGCTGAAGAGGGCTAAGGCCAGACCGCCTGCCAGCCCATAATTTTTAAGCGTACCAAGGAGGACAAGGCTGGTCAATACTTTTTGCGGTATATGCAGAAGGGTTCCTAATTTCTCGATTCCCCATCCCAACAAAAAGGTGCTGAGCAGGGCAATGAAGACGACTGGAGAAAGTGAGAGGGGTTGGCTTAGAATCAGGTCACGATTCAACCCCACGATGGTGTAAATCAGAAGAAAAAAACTCCAATTGGTAATAGGCCCTTTGATCGAATCAAGACGCGAAGCCATTCCGATTCTGAGAAGGAGACGAGAAGCGAGTAAGGGTAAAAGAATGAGCTCCAGCATGATAATCACCAATTTCATGGGGTCAATAAAGCCTGGGCCGAGAAACAAAAGGGCACTGAGGGGCATAATGATTAAAGCGCCAAGGTAAGCACCTGCTGTCCCAACGAGAGAGAGGGTTTCATCGCCTTTTAGAAAATATGTGAAAGGAATAACGGCAACAGCTGGAGGAACAGCAGCAACGAGGATGAAGCCCAATCGGAGGGCTTCATCGTAAATCAAAATGGCGTTGAACAGGAGGAGGGCGGTTCCAAGGATGAAGTAGTTCATCATAATCCCTATCATCGACGGACGGAGAAGGCCTCGAAAGGATCGGAAAATACTTCCCGGGACACCCATGGTGGAGAAAGTCATCACGATAGCCAGAGCAGGTAAGGTTACTGGCTCGGTCCACCGAGCTCCCTTTCCCCAGAGCAGGCCGATTCCCAGCGCAGAAATCAATATAAAATTTCTATTCCGAAGAAGATTTTTCAGTTTCATTGATAAATTTTTACCTTTTCTAAGCAATAACTTCAAGATTCTTAAATGAGATTTATCGATCCTGAGATATTGGTTATAATAATCGGTGCTTTGACGATCAGGAAAGGAGAGAGGATGAATTACGAAGACTGGGTGCGACAGGAATTAAGGGAATTGAGCAAATCGCTGGGTTTCCACCATACTCCGCATGAGGAGATAAAGAATCGCCTCATCAGCATCAGGACAGGGATGGAGAAACAGGGGGTAGAAGCATTGCTCGTGGTTCAGAAAATGAATTTTTATTATCTTTCCGGAACCACCCAGGATGGCCTCATCTTTATCCCCTTGGAGGGAAGACCGTTGCTGATGATCAAGAGGGAAGTGGAGCGGGCCAAAGTGGAATCAGCGATTGAAGGAATCGTTGCGTTAGATTCGAGCCGTGAGATACCTTTGCTGATCCAGACTCATTGCCGTAAGCTCCCCCTTCACCTGGGACTGGAACTCGATAGGCTCCCCGTGAAAGACTATTTTAAGTTCCAGGAACTTTTTCCGGGCACTAAAATGGTGGACGCCTCTTCGATCTTGCGAGAAGCAAGGAAGATAAAATCTTCTTTTGAGATCGATCTGATGAGAAAGGCAGGAGACATAGGAAAGAAAGCGTATCATGAGGCTAAAAAGAATCTTAAAAAAGGAATGACCGAAATCGAGTTTGGCGGTATTCTGGAAGCAGCAGCCAAGAGGTATGGCCATGAAGGGCTTCTGAGGGTGAACTCCCTTAACTATGAGGCTTACACCTGGCATGTCCTCAGCGGTATCACCGGAGGGATTGTCAGCCAGTCGGATTCTCCTATG
>DASPPQ010000272.1:0-6498 GCA_035625415.1 Thermodesulfobacteriota bacterium | reverse complement strand
CTCGCGCTGATGTGGTATCGTCCGTCCCGATGTTGAAATTACTTTTTTTCTTACTGCCAGGAAGGAGGTTTTCATTTTATGTTCCAGATCGGTGACAAAGCGGTTTATCCAGGACACGGTGTTGGAATCATTGAGGCCATTGAGACTAAACAGATCTCCGGTAAAGAACAGATCTTTTTCATCCTGCGAATTTTGGAAAACGGGATGACCATTATGATTCCCCGGGATAATGTGGAGGCGGCCAAATTGAGGGGGGTCATCCGAAAAATTGACGTCCGGAAGGTGATCGGAATCCTAAAGGATCGGGATGTGACCGTCGATAATCAAACGTGGAATCGGAGATACCGCGAGTATATGGAAAAAATCAACACGGGGTCGATCTACGGCATCGCGGAAGTACTCCGGGACCTCCATCTTCTCAAAGAAGAGAAAGACCTATCCTTCGGTGAGAGGAAAATCATGGACACCGCCAAGAATCTCTTAGTGAAGGAACTGGCCATCGCCCGGAATGTGAAAGAGACGGATATCTTGAGGGAGATCAATTCGATCTTCGGACCATAACCTCCTGCAAATTCCTATCGTTCGTTTTCGTTGAAATGTCTTCTCCTATCATCCAGTCATGGAAGGGAGGTGAATGGGTTGGGCTCATGGGTTCTTCGTATCTTATTGTTCCTGGTCTGCGGAATCAGCGGGTATGCGCTCTTCCAAGGAGTTTCTCCGTCTCCCTTGATTCGCCTTCTGGGATTCGTCGGTGGACTGCTCCTCGCCGCCCTGACCCTTCTGATCGAAAAGGGATTGAAAAAAATTCCTTTAAAAAATCTTTTGGGAAGCTTTCTCGGGTTGATCGTCGGCATCCTGATCGCCAATTTCCTCTCCAACGTCATTTTCTCCAATCTCGTTAACCATCAAGAAACGGCGGCTCCTCTTTTAAGCGTCCTCTACGGGGTTTGTGGGTATATCGGTCTTCGAATCGGCTCTAAGAAGGGAGAAGAAATTCACCTCCCTAACTGGAAATTGTTCTCGAAAAATCTCCCTCAAAGTGAAAATGCAAAGATTTTAGATACCAGCGTGATCATCGACGGCCGGATTGCCGACATCACAGAAACGGGCTTTATCGAGGGGGCGTTGATCATCCCGCAATTCGTTTTGAACGAGCTCCAGCACATTGCCGACTCCTCGGACTCCATCAAACGGACGAGAGGCAAGAGGGGTTTGGAGGTTCTCCACCACATACAAAAACAGGCCACTGTGGATGTTCGAATTGTAGACAAGGATTATCCCGCGGTCAAAGAGGTCGATTCAAAATTGATTGAATTGGCGAAGGAGGTCCGCGGGAAAATCATCACGAACGACTCCAACCTCAATAAAGTAGCGGAGCTCCAGGGGATCGAGGTGCTCAACATCAATGAGTTGGCCAATTCCATAAGACCCGTTGTCCTCCCCGGAGAGGAAATTAATGTCAAAATCCTGAAAGAAGGAAAAGAAATCGGGCAAGGGGTCGCGTATCTCGACGACGGGACGATGATTGTGGTGGATAATGGAAGGAAACACATGGGCAAGACAATCGATGTCGTCGTCACCAGCGTTCTCCAAACCCCTGCCGGAAGAATGATCTTCGCTCGCCTCAAGGAGGAGGCAAATCGGGAGACCAAGGGAAAAGATTATTATTACCCCCTGGACAGTGAATTCTGATATGGGTTAACAAAACAGGTTGGGGTGATCCTGCGTTGAGACTTACCTTCTAATATCCAGGTTCATATTTTGTTTTGGAATATTCTAAACCTTGGCTTCAATGTCAACCTGAACCTTTGCTTTTGGACTCGCTGTTGAACGATGAAGGCCGACGCAGTGATCGTCTCCGCTGGGAAGGGGCTCCGCTTCATGGAGGGGAAGAAGAAACAGTTCCACTCCCTGGGCGAGAAGCCCATTCTCGTTCACACCCTTGAAAAATTCGAGGCCTGCCCCCTGATCCGTTCCATCCTCCTCGTCGTGGGCCAGGAGGACATGGATTACTGCCTGAAAGAAATCGTCGAAAGATATAAATTTCAAAAAGTCTCGCAGATCGTCCCGGGGGGAAAACGAAGGCAGGAGTCTGTAAAAAACGGGGTCGACGCTCTGCCCAAGGACACGGACGTGGTGGCCATTCACGACGGAGTCCGCCCTTTCGTCACCCAGGCCATGATCGAAGACTCCCTTCACGCTGCCGTGCGGGTGGGGGCTGTGGTACTGGCCATGCCCGTTAAGGACACGATTAAAGTGTCCAATCCGGATGGAACCGTTCTCAAGACGTTGGACCGGGAAACCCTCTGGCAAATCCAGACCCCGCAGACCTTCCAGGTCAATGTGATCAAAGAGGCTTGCTATCGGGCAGCAGAAGACGGGTTTATCGGAACCGATGACGCCTCTCTTGTCGAACGCCTGGGGGTGAAGGTCCATATCCTTCCGGGATCCTATACAAATATTAAGATCACCACCCCCGAAGACCTGTTTTTGGCCAACCTCTATCTCAAGATGGACAATCTTTCTAAAAGAGACACGACCGGAGGAGGAAGAAAAAGATGAGAGTTGGCTTTGGATATGACGTTCACGCCTTCGTTTCAGGGAGGCCGTTGATCTTGGGAGGAATAAGAATCCCCTATCTCTTCGGGTTGGTGGGACATTCCGATGCGGATGTTCTCGTCCATGCCATCTGCGATGCCTTGCTCGGAGCCGTCGCAGAGGGAGATATCGGAAGACATTTTCCTGACACGGATCCCCAGTACCGTGATATCAAGAGCACGATACTCTTGAAAAGGGTGTTGGGCAAGGTAAGGGAGAAAGGGTTTCGCCCGATCAATGTGGATGCCACCATCGTCGCCCAGAAACCAAAACTCATCGACAGCATCCCCAGAATGGTAAAAGAGGTTGCAGATGTCCTGGAGATCGAACCCGAGAGGGTGAACGTGAAGGCCACCACGACAGAGGGATTGGGATTTACCGGTAGGGAAGAAGGGATTGCTGCCTACGCCGTGGCCCTGGTAGAAAAAGATTGATCGAGTTTTCTCAACTGCGGTGAAAGAATAAATTCGAAACACAAAATTCGAATTTTGAAACAAATGCAAATGACCAAAATCTGAATGACCGAAACAAAAAACAGCTTAGGATTTTGAAATTTGAAGTTAGAGTTTGTTTCGGATTTCGGATATGGTAACACTCGATAAGGGCTTCAAATGATTCCAAAGGTTCGGGTTCGCTTTGCGCCCGCCCCTACGGGGCTTCTCCATATCGGAAATGCACGGACGGCTCTGTTCAACGCTCTCTTTGCAAAACGGAAGCAAGGAACATTCGTTCTCCGCATCGAAGATACGGATTTAGAAAGATCGAACGATACCTCCGTTGACCGGATTTTAGAGGATCTCCAATGGCTTGGAATTTCCTGGGAGGAAGGTCCTGACCGAGGCGGCCCCTTGGGTCCTTACCGTCAATCGCAACGGATGGCCATCTATCGTGAATTTGCTGATCGATTGTCTCAAGAAGAAAAGAGTTATAAGTGTTTTTGCTCCGAAGAGAGACTGGAAAACCTTCGAAAAGAACAACTCTCCAAAGGAAAGATGCCCCGCTATGACGGACGGTGCCGCGCTCTCTCTGAAGAGGAGATTTCTGAAATGGAAGCGTCCGGTCTTCACCCTGTCCTTAGATATCACGTGGGAAGAGGGCCCATCCTGTTTCAGGACCTCATCCATGGGAAGATGAATTTCGATTCTTCGGGGATCGGCGATTTCATTATCGTCCGGTCCGATGGGATGGCGGCTTATAATTTTGCCTGCGTCGTTGATGACCACGCCATGAACATCACTCATGTCATCCGAGGGGAGGACCACCTCTCCAATACCCCCCGCCAGATCCTCCTCTATCAGGCCCTGTCCTGGCAACCTCCTCTCTTTGCGCATCACCCTCTGATCCTCGGACCCGACCGGTCCCCGTTGAGCAAACGCCACGGTGCTACCGCTGTTTCCCAATATCGGGAGGAAGGCTTTCTGCCGGAGGCTCTTCAGAACTACCTTATTCTTTTGGGCTGGACGCCTCCTTCTGGTCAAGAAACGCTTTCTTTCCAAAAAATGACAGAGGTGTTCTCGCTCGAAGACGTTTCAAAGAGTGCTCCCATTTTCAATCGCAAAAAATTGGAATGGTTGAACAGTTTTTACATCCGGAAGAAAGACGACGGACAGCTTTCCGAAATTCTGATTCGCTACCTTCAAAAGGCCGGGATACGAACGGACGACATCGATCGCCAATGGCTCGGACAAGTCTCGGGCGTTTTAAAGGAAAATATCATCGTCCTCTCACAGGTGGAGGAGTATCTGGGTATCTTCTTCGATGAGAAATTCTCCTTTGAGGATGGAGCCAAAAGCCTCCTCCAGGATCCGAAAAATCGGGAGACCCTGCGATCTGTCCTCGGCGGATTAGAGACGTCGTCAGAAATCCTATTCTCCGGACAGAATTCCCTGCTCTCTCAATTGGAAGAAAAGACGGGGCGGAAAGGAAGAAGCCTTTACGCCCCTCTTCGGGCAGCGGCCACTGGAAAGATAAAGGGACCCGAGTTGGCCAAAACACTCCCTCTCCTCGGGAAGGACCGAATCATCCACCGGATTAAAATGGCTCTTCAAATTACTTAAATTTCAAATATCAAAGTTCAAGGTTCAGATGAAGTTCAAATTCCAAAGTTCAAATTTTGAAGACTGGATTCCGGATCAAGTCTGGACTGACGCTCTCCGGTAGCATTTAAGCATTTGTCATTGATTTGACATTTGAACTTTGGCATTTGACATTTTATATTGTCAACTTATGCCTATCCGTATCCATGACACCCTGACCGGCAACAAGGAGGATTTCGTTCCCCTTCATGAAAAAAAAGTGGGGATATATGTCTGCGGGGTAACCGTCTATGATCTCTCCCACATTGGCCATGCCCGCTCTGCCATTGTCTTCGATACGGTCTATCGCTATCTTCGGTATCGCGGTTATGAAGTCACCTTCGTTCGAAACTTCACGGACATCGACGACAAGATTATCAAGCGGGCCAGCGAGGAAGGCGTAGACACCAAAGCCATCGCTGAAAAATACATCGCTGAATTTAACGTCGATATGGGAAAGTTGGGTTTGGAAAAGCCTTCGGTCGAACCCAAAGCCACAGACAATATCCCGGAAATGATTCGGTTGATCTCGACCCTCGTTGAGAAAGGATTTGCCTACCAGAGCGGTGGCGACGTCTTTTTTTCTGTGCGGAAATTCAAAGAATATGGAAAACTCTCGAAGAGGGATCTGGAAGAGATGCAGGCCGGGGCCCGGGTCGAAATTGACGAAAGGAAAGAAGACCCGCTTGACTTCGCCCTTTGGAAGGCGAGCAAACCCGGAGAACCCTTCTGGGAAAGTCCCTGGGGAAAGGGAAGACCGGGCTGGCACATCGAATGCTCTGTGATGAGCCAGAAGTATTTAGGCGAGACCCTGGATATCCACGGGGGCGGAAGGGACCTCATTTTCCCTCACCACGAAAATGAAATCGCCCAATCCGAGGCGGCTACCGGAAAAACTTTTGTCCGATACTGGGTTCACAACGGCTTCGTCAATATCAATAAGGAGAAGATGTCCAAATCTCTTGGGAACGTCCTCACCGTCAAAGGAATTCTTGAAAATTGGCATCCGGAGGTCCTTCGGCTCTTCTTCCTCTCTCACCACTATCGAAGTCCTGTGGATTACTCAGAGGACAGTCTCAGCGAAGCGAGAACGGGGTTGGACCGATTTTACAGTACCATCCACGTGGCTCGGGAAGAGCTAAAGAAACCACCTGTCTCACACAGAAAAACCGACGCGACAGTCATCGAAAATTGCCGCAAGGCTATCGATTCCTTCCCGGTCCGATTTGAAGAAGCCATGGATGACGACTTCAACGCCGCCCAAGCCTTAGGATATTTCTACGACCTCCAAACCCAGTTGAACGGCCTTCTCAGCCTTTCAAAGGGTCAGCCGACCGAGGAAATCATCTCCATGTTGAAACAGGGTTTAGACCACTTCAGCAAGAAGGGATGGGTCTTCGGCCTATTTCGGGAGGATCCTGAGACTTATTTGGCTCAACAAAAAAAAGAGGGGCTGAAGAGGATCAATCTTACGGAACAAACCGTACTTCGATCCATTGAGGAGAGAAATCTGGCCAGGAAAGAAAAGAACTGGAAAAAGGCTGACGAGATTCGAAACGACCTTGTTTCAAAAGGAATTGTCTTGGAGGATACCCCTTCCGGTACAGTCTGGAAATTGAAATAACCTTCATCTCGTATTTCTCATTTCGCATTCCCTGCCTACCGGCAGGCAGGGGCAGGCAGGCGCGACCCGAAATCCCCGATGGTGTTTTTATTCTCTTTTCAGCCAACGGATCACCGCATTCAATTGGATCGTCAGGTAGGAAACCATGATGACCAGAAGGACTAACAAAAACGTATTCGTATTGACAACCCACAGGATATT
>DASPPQ010000271.1:0-24954 GCA_035625415.1 Thermodesulfobacteriota bacterium | reverse complement strand
CCTAACGGAGCGCTCCATCCGAAAATCATTCCCAGCATGAAAAGCACTATCAAAAAATTTTTCATCTCCCCCTCCTTTGGATAATTTCCCCTGCCCTTCACTTTTTGGTACCAATCTTTTTCGCATCCTCTAAGAATTGGGCAATTCCTTTATCCGTCAGCGGATGCTTCATCATCTGATCGATGATGGCAGGAGGGATCGTCACAATTTCTGCCCCTAACATTCCGGCTTCGATGACATGAATAGGGTTCCGGACGCTGGCAACAATAATTTGAGTTTCTATGCTTGGATAGTGATCATAGATTTCTCTGATCTGTCGGATCAGTTCGAGGCCGTTAAAACCGATATCATCGAGTCTCCCCAAGAAGGGACAAACATAAGTAGCTCCAGCCTTCGCAGCCAAAATGGCTTGGCTGGCTGAGAAGATAAGGGTTACCGTAGTCATGATTCCTTCGGAGGAAAGGGTCCTTACCGCTTTCAAGCCCTCGTGATTAATAGGAATCTTGATTGCAATCGCATCCCCCCAAGTCGCCATGACCTTGGCTTCTTTCACCATATCATCACAAGTAACCCCTGTCACCTCTACGTTGACCGGGCCCTTCACCTCTTTCGAGATCTTCCTGATCAGTACCTCCGTTTTCTCCGCTTGTTTTGCGAGGAGCGTTGGATTGGTCGTCACACCGTCCACCAAACCGAGTTCTTTTGCCTTCTTGATCTCATCGAGGTTCGCCGTATCGATAAATATCTTCACGCCTTTCCCTCCTCTCTATTCAAAAAGTCATTGATTATCTTTCCGCTGTTTTCCATTTCGCAATCCACAATCCGCAATCTCCATTCAAGTGATCCCCCACGTCCTGACTATATCATGAATGGCTTTGGTCTGTTTGAGAAGATTTTCCATTTCGTTGAGTGGAATCATGCTGGAGGCGTCACAAAGTGCTTCCCTTGGTCTCGGGTGAGTCTCGAGGAATAGACCGTTGCAACCAACCGCTACAGCTGCTCTCGAGAGATGGGGAACAAATTGGGGACTGCCTCCCCTCGGATCGTCACTCGGAATACCATAATTTCTGATGACGTGTGTGGCATCAAAGATCACAGGGCAACCGATCTCCTGCATAATAGGAATAGAACAGAAGTCCGAAACCAATTTGTTATAACCAAAACAAGTTCCCCTCTCCGTTAAAAGGACCTGACGATTCCCGGTGCTGTAAATTTTCTTCACCGCCCCTGCCATGCTTTCAGGTGCAACGAATTGTCCCTTCTTGATATTAACTACCTTGCCTGCCGCGCCCACTTTAAGGAGAAGACTCGTCTGCTGGCAGAGAAAGGCCGGGATTTGGAGAATATCCAGAACCTCCTTTGCTGAACCCACATCTTCCATCCGATGGATATCGGAGAGGATCGGCACGCCTACTTCTCTCTTCACCTTGGCCAGTATCCTTAAACCCTCCTTAAGGCCCGGTCCGCTGTAAGATTTTTCTGACCCCCGATTGTCCTTTTCATAAGAAGCCTTAAAGATGTAGGAGATCTTCAGATTTGAACAGATCCTCTTCATCTCCTTGGCCACCTCGAGGGCGTTTGCCTCACTCTCGATCACGCAGGGTCCGGCAATCAGAACCAGAGGATTCCCTTTACCGATGCCGATCTCTCCTACTCTGACTTCATTCATCGAAAGCTCCTTGTAAAAATCGTGTCTCGTGTCCGTGTTTCGTGAATCATTAAAACTCAAAACCCACCTAAATGGACTTGACAAAGTTCTCCAATATCCGTAACCCCTTCTGTTGACTCTTTTCAGGATGGAATTGGGTAGCAAAGAGGTTCCCTTCCCAGATGCTGGAGACGAAAGGTTCGCCGTACGTAGTGAGAGTGGAGATCCACCGTGCCTCTTCGGGAATAACATAATAGGAGTGGACGAAATAGAAAAAATCCCCACTCACGATGCCTTGGAGCATAGGAACGTCTTTCTCCTTCTCAATCGTATTCCAACCCATATGGGGAACCTTATGCTCTGGATCGGGCCTGAATTTCGCCACTTTTCCTCTGATCAGATCCAGTCCCTTGTGGGTCCCAAACTCTTCGCTTTCCGAAAAGAGAATTTGTAGCCCGAGGCAGATGCCTAAATAAGGCTTTCCTTCCTCTATGGATCGGAGCAGAGGATCGACGAGGCCGTACTTCTCCAGATTGTCCATGCAATCCTTGAACGCTCCCACCCCTGGAACCACAATGGCTGAGGCTCCTCCAATCTCCTTTTTGTTACGGGTCAACTTTGCTTCAAAGCCAATCTTCTCGAAACCCTTCTGGACATTCCGGAGATTTCCCATGCCGTAATCAACGATGACGATCTTGCTCATATCTATCCTCTTGCAAAGGACGGCTTGCCAAAAATCCCAAATCACAAATTACAAATCCCAAATAAGCTCCGAATTCCAATTTCAAATGAACAAAAAGATTTTCTTTTGGATTTCGGTGATTAAGATCTATTTGGAATTTGGCCTGCCTGCGCGAAGCCGCTTCGGCGAAGGCAGGTGCTTGGGATTTGGTGCTTCCATATGGCCATACTCCACGCGTCCTTTACAGAATCCCTTTCGTTGAGGGCACGACGTTCGAACGCGGATCAAGAGAGACTGCCTTTCTGAGCGCTCTTCCAAACCCTTTGAACACAGCTTCTACCATATGATGACTGTTTCTCCCGTAAAGAAGGTTGATGTGAAGGGTGATCCTCGCATGGTTGCAAAGGGCCTTGAAGAACTCCTCCACTAACTCGGGGTCGAAAGTCCCGATTTTGGATCTTCTTAGTTTCATCTGAAAGACAAGATAAGGCCTCATCGAAAGATCCACCGCAACGGAGACTAACGTCTCATCCATTGGAATCATGGCCATCCCGTATCTTTGGATTCCCTTCGCTTCTCCGAGAGCCTTTCGGATCCCATCTCCAAGACAGATGCCCACGTCTTCTACGGTGTGGTGTGCATCTACCCCAATATCCCCCTTTGCCTTGAGGGAGAGGTCCGTGCGGCTGTGGTAGGCCAAGAGACTGAGCATATGATCGAAAAAAGGAATTCCCGTTACGATCGAGTTTTTTCCGGATCCATCCAGATTCAGTTTTAGGACCACGGCTGCTTCCTTTGTCTTCCGCCTCACCTCTGCCTTGCGATCCCTTTTCATCTTTTCTCCCCGTTTTGAATACAAGTTAAAGAAATTTGAAATTGGTGGCGGAGTATTCCAAATCCGAAATCAGGATTTCCCGCTTTGAACTGAGGACTTGATCATCTCCTGTTTACCCTTATCTGAACCGCTTGAGCGTGTCCTTCCAATCCTTCCCACTCCGCGAACCTCTTTATATCTTTCTCAAACCGTCCTAATGCCCTTCGCGTCAGGCTCACTAGGTTAGTCCTCTTGACGAAATCCTCCACACCCAAAGGGGAAGAGAATCGAGCGGTGCCTGCGGTGGGAAGGATATGGTTGGATCCAGCCATATAATCTCCGATGGCCTGCGGAGTAAAGGGACCAAGAAAGACGGCACCTGCGTGTCTCACACTCTTCACGAGTGAGAGGGGTCTCGAAACAGCAAGCTCCAAGTGTTCTGGAGCAATCCGGCTTACCACCTCCATTGCCTGCTCGAGATTTCTGACAATCAGAATGGCGCCTCTCCGATTGAGGCTTTCTGACGCCACCTTTCTTCGCTTCAAAGAAGAGAGTTGCGTCTCCACTTCCTTCTTTACTTTCCTTCCGAACGCTTCAGAACTGGTAATGAGAATGGCCAATGCCATTTCATCGTGCTCGGCCTGGGAGATGAGATCCGCTGCGACAAACGAAGGGGGAGTGCTCCCGTCCGCGACAATCACGATCTCGCTTGGCCCGGCCACCATATCAATATCCACTTCTCCATACACCAATCTCTTGGCTGTCGCCACATATTGATTTCCCGGTCCAACAATCTTATCCACCTTGGAAATCGATTTCGTCCCATAGGCAAGCGCGGCAATAGCTTGGACACCTCCCACCCGATAGATTCGATCCACTCCCGCCAAATCCGCTGCCACCAGGACAGCTGGGCTGATCCCTCCTCTCTGAGGGGGAGTGACCATGACGATTTCCTGAACGCCCGCCGCCTTCGCAGGGATGGCAGCCATAAGAACGGTCGAAGGATAAGAGGCTTTTCCACCGGGAACATAGATCCCTACCCTTTCTAACGGCCTCATCGTCTGCTCAAGCTCAATTCCCCTTTCTTCTTCCTTCAGTGACGGGACGAGTCTCTTACTCTGGAGTTGGTGAAATTTTTGAATTCGTCGAGTTGCCTTTTTGAGTGTTCCTAGGAAATCCGGAGGGACCTTTTTGTAAGCCCCTTCCACCTCGCTTCTCTTCACCCGGATTTGATGGATCGAAATTCGTAAGCGGTCGAAGACTTGAGTGTAACGGATGACAGCTTCGTCTCCCTGTTTCCGTACATTCTCTAATATCGAACGAACCTTCCTTTCGATGCGTGGGCTATCCTGCGGCCCCCTTTTTTCCATCATAGAGAGGTAACGCTCAAATCCTTTTTCTCCTGTTCGAAAAACTCTCACTCTTCCCCTTCTTTCATCCTTTCAATATTCGCGCCGAGTTTAGCCAATTTTTTGTCCAGGCCCTCGTACCCCCGGTCTAAATGATAGACTCTCGAGACTTCTGTCACACCGTCAGCGGCCAACCCGGCTAGCACGAGGGACGCACTGGCTCTTAAATCGGTCGCCATCACCGGCGCTCCACTCAAGCTTTCCACCCCTTGGATGATCGCTGAATCGCCCTGAATGCGGATATCGGCTCCCATTCTTCTCAGTTCACTCACGTGGATGAATCGATTTTCAAAGATCGTTTCGGAAATGACACTTAACCCCTTTGCCAAAGACATCAAGACCATGAACTGGGCTTGCATATCCGTCGGGAATCCGGGATAAGGCTGCGTCTTGATGTCCACGCTCCGAATTCTCTTGGTGCCCACCACCCTGACCCCGTCTCCTTCGGATTCAATCTCCATGCCGGATTCTCTCAATTTATGGACGACCATTTCCATTTCGGAGAAAGGACACCGGAGAATTTTTATATTTCCGCGCGTCAGTCCGGCGGCCACCATCAACGTTCCGGCCTCGATCCGATCGGGGATGATTCGATGCTCAACGGCATGAAGGGACTTCACGCCTTCGATCTCGATCACATTCGTTCCGGAACCCGTGATCTTTGCCCCCATCTTATTCAGGACATCTGCCAAGTCCACCACCTCAGGCTCCATGGCAGCGTTTTGCAAAACCGTCTTTCCTTTCGCCAGCGCGGCCGCCATCATTAAGTTCTCCGTCCCCGTGACGGTGACGGTGTCAAAGGAGAGAATCGCTCCTTTCAGACCATCGGTTTTCGCCTCGATGTAACCATGCCGGAGATCAATCTTCGCTCCCATGGCCTCAAGACCCATGAGATGGAGATTGATCGGCCGTGCGCCAATGGCACACCCTCCTGGAAGAGAGACGGTGGCCCTCTTCCTACGAGCGACCAAAGGGCCTAAGACGAGAATGGAGGCTCTCATCGTCTTTACCAAATCATAAGGAGCCTCGTCACTGGAAACCTCTGTGGCATCGATTCGATAAACCCCATCCTCCTGCGACACCTTTACTCCGAGATTTCTAAGAACCTTGATGATGGTCTGAACATCTCTCAGGTTGGGAACATTAGAGAAGACGTTTTCACCTTCGCTGAGAAGGCAGGAGACAAAGATAGGAAGGGTGGAATTCTTTGAGCCGCTCACCTCCACTTCGCCGATTAACCTTTCCCCTCCCCTTATGACGATTCTATCCATTCTTGGGTCCGTTCTCGTAGAGTGGAGCGTGGAAAGTTCTAAGTGCTTAAAGCCACTCTCCACATTCTACATTCTACTTTCTACTCTCCGATTTCTGTGCTTTCACCACTCTTCCAATCCCGGATAAATCGGGAATGGATTCAGGCTTGAGAAAATTGCCCCCCTCCTCGATCATCTTTGAAACGATCCCACTCTGGCCCAAGGCGACTTCCAGGAGGAGCCATCCTCCTTTTCGCAAATATAAAGAGGCTTCTGGAATGATGCGCCGGTAGAAAGCCAATCCATCGTCCCCTCCATCTAAGGCGATCCTCGGTTCATAATCCTTCACCTCTTTCGCCAGCGTATCGATCTTTGGACGGGTGATGTAGGGAGGGTTCGAGAGGATAAGATCGAAAGGCGCTTCCCCTTTTGGAGGATGAAGAGGGCCAAAGAGATCACCGTTCAGAAATTGTATCCGATCCTGCACGCCCGCAGACTTCGCATTTTCCCTAGCTAAGACGAGGGCCTCTCGTGAGATATCCGTTGCGATCAGAAAGATATTCTTCACCTCTTTTGTTAACGCGATGGCGATTGCACCGCTTCCCGTTCCTATTTCGAGAACAGAGGAATTTCGTTTGAGAGATCGCTCAGAGAGGATCGGGAGGCTCTGTTCAATCAAAAGCTCTGTCTCCGGCCTCGGAATGAGCACACGAGGATCTACCTTAAAATCGATTGACCAAAACTCCTGAAGGCCCAAAATGTATTGAAGCGGTTCTCCGGAAATTCTTCTCTGAATCAACCCCTCCAAAACCTCTTTTTCCGGCTCCTTGACTGGCTCGGGAAGATGTCTATAGAGCCCTTCCCTGCTGAGATTCAAAGAACGGGCCAGAAGAAGCTCTGCACTCAGCCGAGGATTTTCAATCCGATGATTCCTCAAACGATGGGTTGTCTGATTCAGTGATTCGAGTAGCGTCATCTTTTTTCGAAACTCTAGAGGTCAGGGATCAATGTTTCCCGTTTGGGTTTTGAAATTTCGAATTCTCCAATTCTCCCTTCAATATATCCGCTTGATAGTGTGCGGTCAACGCGTTGATGATCTCGTCAAGGTCTCCCTCAAGAACAGACTCCAACCGATAGAGGGTTAATCCAATTCGGTGATCGGTGACTCTTCCCTGAGGAAAGTTGTAGGTACGAATACGTTCACTTCTCTCTCCAGTTCCGACCTGGTTTCTTCGCTTTTCCGAAATTTCCATCTGTTTCTCTTGCTGGGCCTTGTCCATTAACCTCGCTCGAAGGATCTTGAGAGCTTTGGCTTTGTTCTTATGTTGCGATTTCTCATCTTGACAGGACACGACCATTCCCGTCGGGAGATGCGTGATCCGCACAGCGGAGTCTGTGGTGTTTACGCTCTGGCCGCCCGGTCCAGACGATCTGAAGATGTCAATTCTGACGTCATTGGGGTCGATCTGAACATCGACCTCTTCCGCCTCTGGAAGGATCGCCACGGTCACCGTCGACGTATGAATGCGGCCTTGAGATTCCGTCACGGGAACTCTCTGAACGCGGTGGACGCCGCTCTCGAATTTCAGTCGACTGTAGGCTCCTTTTCCTTCGATCAGGGCGATAATCTCTTTGAACCCTCCTACACCCGTATAATGGCGACTCAATATCTCCATTCGCCAACCCTGTTTTTCTGCAAACTTAGAATACATCCTGAAGAGATCCCCTGCAAAAAGTCCGGCTTCCTCTCCTCCGGTTCCTGCCCGAATTTCAAGCAGAATGCTCTTTTCGTCATTCGGGTCTTTGGGGAGAAGCGCCATCTTCAGGTCCTCCTCCACCTTTTCCCTCTCCTGGATCAGCCGGTTGAGTTCTTCTTTGGCCAGCCTTTTCATTTCCTCATCTTCTTCGTTATCGAGGAGGTGCTGGCTTCCCCTAGTCTCCTCTTCCAATTTTTTCAGTCTTCGGTAAAGATCGACTACCTTCCCTAGCTCGGCATACTCCCTGGCAGCCTTCTGATACTCATCCTGTTTCGCAATCAACTCCGTTTGGCCGAGGAGGTGCGAGAGCGTTTCATATCGATGTTCAACCTCTTCTAATTTCTCAAACATCTCTTCTTCCCGACTTCTGTCTCCGTATTTGGATCAAATAAGTTCCTTCTCTGCTAAACGTTCCCCAAACTCTTTCTAAATCCCAACTCCCCCTTCCCTTCTTCCAGATGGGGGGAGGGTGGGAGTGAGGGATAATTTCAAATGTGTTTAATTACCGATACGTCGCTGTTCCTCTAACTGCAGTACTTCTTGAAGGGCCCGGAGTGCCACCTCGATCTGGTCCTCGGAGGGCTCGCGGGCGGTCAGTCGCTGGAGCCAGAGACCGGGCTTGATGAAATATTGCATGCTTTTCCTCTCCCGCTTTTGATCGGCGAATCGGATGATCTCGTAAGCGAGGCCTGCGATGAGAGGGATGAAAACCACCCGAGACGCCACTTTGTACCCGAAGGCAAGTTGGTGAGGGATGAGGGCAAACACCAGAATGCTCACCACCATGACGATGAGAAGGAAGCTCGTTCCACATCTGGGATGAAGATAACTAAAGGCCCTTACCCGATCGGCCGCCAACACCTCGCCGGACTCAAACGCAAAGATCGACTTATGCTCTGCTCCATGATATTGAAAGATTCTTCGAACCTCTTTAAAAAAAGAGATGGCCCACAGGTAGGCCAGAAAGATTATCAATCGAATTATTCCATCCACCAGATTGAAGAGTATCCCGCTTGTGGAAACCATGGGGATGGTGAACCGCAACCACTTTGTCAAAAAGAGAGGGATCAGAAAGAAGAGGAAGATGCCAAAGCAAAGGGCAAGGGTAAAGGTGAGGCCCATGGTCCAGGAGCTGACCTCTTGTTCTTCTTCAAGGGACTGATTGGCCGAAAAATTCAGAGCCTTCATTCCTAACACCAATGCGGACAGGAGGGTGATTACTCCCCTGACCAAGGGAAGCTTGGAGAAAAGTTTCTTTTCGGAGAAAAAGTCCAACCTTTCCCGTTTTACTACAATCTCACCGTTGGGTCTCCGGACCGCAACGGCCATCGAATTGGGGGATCTCATCATCACCCCTTCGATCACCGCCTGTCCGCCCACCCGAAGCCGGTCCTCTCTTTTCTTAAAAATGACCGGACGGGATAGAGAACATCCTCGCCCGGGATCTTTTCTTCCAAACAACATTTAAACCCTCCTCACGAATCCTGTCGCCAAAAAATTGGGAACCATTGGCCTTCTTAGATTAAAAAAAAACAATACGAACTTCTCAGAGATAGACTGACAACATCCATTCTCTTCAAGCGACGATATCGTAGAAAAGGGTGAACTAATGCTGAATGCCTGTTAAAGAAAAGACAGCCAGAAAGACAGGGATACAAGACGAACCTCTGTTTGCATCGAAAGAGGTCAGTCCACGGGTGATGGATCGGGAGGAACCACAATATCCGAAGAAGTCTGAGTTATCCGTTCTTTTTTTCCTTTTGCGCATATTTCTTCTGAAACCGTTCAATTCTTCCGGCGGTATCCAAGAATTTTTGTTTTCCAGTAAAAAACGGATGGCAGTTGGAGCAGATCTCTACATGGATCTCCTTTTCCGTACTCTTCGTCTCGAAGGTCGCTCCACAAGCGCACTTGATCACCGTGTCAAAAACCTTAGGGTGTATATCTTTCTTCATTTTATCCCCTCCAATTCTCTATTTTACCGATTTTTCACAAATTTTCAACTATTTGTGCAAACCGGGTCATCGTGGTTGGTGATGGTCAAAGCTATTGATCGTTATTGATTCATGGAATCGAGGAATTCTCGATTGTTCTTGGTAGCTTGCATCTTCTCCAAAAGAAATTCCATGCTCTCCACCGTATTCATCGGCTGAAGGACTTTCCTCAAGAGCCAAATGCGGTTGAGATCGTTGCGGTCAAGGAGCAGCTCTTCTTTTCGAGTACCGGAGCGTTGAATATCAATGGAGGGAAAGACCCTCCGGTCGACCAAGCGGCGGTCTAAATTGATCTCCATATTTCCAGTCCCCTTAAACTCTTCGAAGATCACCTCGTCCATACGGCTTCCTGTGTCGACCAGGGCCGTTCCAATAATGGTCAAGCTCCCGCCCTCTTCAATATTTCTGGCGGCACCAAAAAACCGCTTCGGCCTTTGGAGGGCATTGGCGTCTATCCCTCCGGAGAGGACCTTTCCGCTAGGCGGCACGACGGTATTGTAAGCCCTCGCGAGCCGGGTGATGCTGTCAAGAAGGATCACCACGTCCTTTTGATGCTCCACCAACCGTTTTGCTTTCTCAATCACCATTTCCGCCACTTGAACATGGCGCGAGGCCGGCTCATCGAAAGTAGAACTGATAACTTCCGCATTCACAGACCGCTCCATATCGGTCACCTCCTCGGGACGTTCATCAATGAGGAGGACGATCAACGTGATCTCTTTATGGTTGGCGGTAATGCTATGAGCGATCGCCTGAAGGAGCATGGTTTTCCCGGTTCTCGGCGCAGCGACGATCAGCCCTCGCTGTCCTTTTCCAATGGGCGTCAGAAGGTCCATGACTCGGGCAGAGTAATTTTTAGAGTCGTTCCCCGCTTCTAAATGGATTTTTTCCTGAGGATAAAGAGGGGTCAAGTTGTCGAAGAGGATCTTATCCCGCGCCACCTCCGGGTCTTCGTAGTTGACCAACTCAACTTTCAACATGGCAAAGTAACGCTCGGTATCCTTGGGTGGTCGAATTTGACCCGAGACCGTGTCGCCCGTTCGAAGGTTGAATCGCCGGATCTGGGATGGGGAGATGTAGATATCATCCGGCCCGGGCAGATAGTTGTAATCCGGGGCCCTCAGAAAGCCAAACCCGTCTGGCAAGATCTCCAGCACTCCTTCTCCAAAGATCAGGCCGTTCTTCTCCGTCTGGGCTTGAAGAATAGCAAATATCAATTCCTGCTTTCTCATCCCGCTCGCCCCTTCGACGTTGAGCTCCTTGGCGATTTTGTACAGATCGTTAATCTTCAGCCTCTTCAAATCTTTCACATTCATAGTTTTTCCTATTATCCTCCTCTATCGTGGTACGTATAGCCCTGCACCCATACTGTTCATGCCATACAACTTGCTAGCCCAGCCCTCGGTCGGGACCGCTTACCTGTTCTGTACCATGCAGTGTAGTGCGTTCAACACTTCTTTACATAAGTTCAGAAGCTGTCATTCCTGCAAAAACAGGAATCCAGTTGAAATCATTGGATTCCGGGTCAAGCCTGGAATGACATTCAAAGTAAAGGGACTTCTGACGCAGTACACTAGGTTCAGGGCCTGCCGGTAGCCCGGTGGCCGACAGAAGGCCGGACAAGCCTACTGTTCTTTACTTTTTTGAAGGTTGCCCTTTTTCAATTCTTTGAAAACCTCTTTGGCCCTCTTCTTCATCTCTTCAAGGGACCCCTCGTTTCGAATGACAAAATCCCCAAGTTTTTCCTTCTCCTCGACGAGCATTTGAGAAGAAAAGAGCTTCAACGCCTCCTCGGGGCTTCTCCCATCCCGTTTTTTCAGCCTTTCCATTTGTTGGATCTTGGTTGAAGTGACCACAATCAGTCGATCCACTTTATGGTGCATCCCAAGCTCGACCAGGAGCGGCGCATCGATCACCACGATCGCTTCGGGATCCTTTTGCCCGAACTTTTTTGCTCTTCGATCGATCTCCTCTTTGATCCGAGGATGGAGAATCCGGTTCAGGACTTTCCTCTGCTCCGGATCTGTGAAGATCTTATCCGCTAATTTTTTTCGATCAATGGACCCATCCTCTTGAAGGATTTCCTTGCCAAATGCCCTGATGATCTCATTCCAGGCGGGTTTGTGGAGTTGAACCAGTTCCCTTGCAATCTGGTCTGCATCGATAATATAAGCGCCCTCTTCTCTTAAGACCCGGGAGACAGCCGTCTTTCCGCTCGCCACCCCCCCTGTCAATCCGACGATGAGCATTCATTAATACCGCAGGTGCCAAATGACACAGTTGCTCGGTGCTTTAGCCTTGATTGTGGTCACCCTTTGCTCACCCTTCCCTTCTCCCCTTTGGGGAGAGGGCGGCGTGAGGGGCGAATGTCAATTTATGAAATGCTCCTATATTAAATGTCGAGGCGTTGAACAAAGAGAGCATTCTCCTCGATGAACTGACGCCTTTGCTCCACCTCATCGCCCATCAAGATGCTGAAGATTTCATCAGCCTCAATGGCATCCTCCACCTTTACCTTGAGGAGCGTTCGGGTCTCGGGATTCATGGTGGTTCCCCAGAGTTGTTCGGGGTTCATCTCCCCCAATCCTTTATAGCGCTGGATGCTCAGCCCTTCCCTTCCCAATTGGTTCAAGGCTTGAAGCAGTCCTTCCTCGCGATCGATGATCACCTTTTTCCCTTTCTCCACTAAAGTATACGGAGGAGGGGCCATCTCTTGGACCTCTTGACCAACCTGATAGAGATGGCGGTATTCAACGGAGGCGATCAGATCCCAGTGAACGCTGCTCCGCACATCTTTTCCGTTCGATTCTTGAACTTCAAAACCGTAGAGATTATGCTCCTCATCCCAGGAAAGATCGAAGACCTCAAACCCGCTCTTTCGCAACCGCTTCTGGAGATCGGCTATTTTCCCCTTTTCCTCAAACGTTGCCTTGTTTCGAACGCCATTTTCAAGCAGGGATTTGATCAGGGACCGGGAATACCCTTTTTTCTGGATCCGTTGGATCAGATCATGATAGGTATAAATTTTTTCTAACAGTAGGCTCAGCCTCTTCTCGGTCATCTTTTTACCGGTGGACTGGACGATGACCTCGCTCTTCTCGATGGCGCGGTTCATGAGATACCGATTGAAATCCTCTTCTCCCTTGATATAGCTCTCACTCTTTCCCTCTGCCACTTTGTACAACGGCGGCTGGGCAATGTAGAGGTGCCCCCTCTCGATCACCTCGGGCATATGGCGATAGAAAAAGGTGAGGAGTAAGGTTCGGATATGGGACCCATCCACATCCGCATCGGTCATGACGATAATCCGGTGATAACGCAGTCGATGGATATCGTAGTCTTCCTTCCCAATTCCCGCTCCTAAGGCGGAGATGAGGAGACGGATTTCTTCGCTGGCCAGCATTTTATCAAACCGGGCCTTCTCCACGTTCAGGATCTTCCCCTTGAGGGGGAGGATGGCCTGGAAGGTCCGATCCCTGCCCTGTTTGGCTGAACCTCCTGCAGAATCGCCCTCCACGATGAAAATTTCGCTGCGCGCGGGGTCCCTCTCCTGGCAATCGGCTAATTTTCCGGGAAGGGAGTCTCCCTCCAAGGCTCCCTTTCGGCGGCTCAGCTCCCGTGCTTTTCGAGCGGCCTCTCTGGCCCGAGCGGCATCGACCACTTTGGAAATGATCTTTCTTGCGATGCCCGGATTCTCTTCAAAGTAACTCCCCAGTTTTTCATTCACCAGGGCCTCGACCAAGCCTTTCACCTCGCTGTTTCCCAATTTCGTTTTCGTCTGTCCTTCAAACTGAGGCTCCGGGATCTTCACACTGATGACCCCTGCCAGTCCTTCTCGGATATCCTCTCCCGTGAGGTTTTCCTTCGTGCCCTTCAGCAAGTTCGCGCTGGTCGCATATTGATTGATCGTCCGTGTAAGGGCACTCTTAAAGCCGATGAGGTGCGTTCCCCCCTCATGGGTATTGATGTTATTGGCGAAGGAAAAGAGGTTTTCAGCATATCCGTCGTTGTACTGAAACGCAATCTCCACGTCGGTTCCGTTCTTGACGCCCTGGACGTAGATGGGTTTCGGATGGATACAATTCTTATTCTTATTGAGGTATTCGATAAAGGAAAGAATTCCTCCTTTGTAAAAAAAGTCATGCCGTTTTTCCGAACGTTCATCCTCGATGCTGATGGAGAGCCCTTTGTTAAGAAAAGCCAATTCCCTTAAGCGCTGCGAGAGAATGTCAAAACTGAAATTGACGGTCTCAAAGATCTGGCTATCCGGCTTGAAGCGGATCTGGGTTCCCGTATGTTTGGTCTTGCCGGTCACTTCCAGTTTGGTCTTGGCCTCCCCCCGCTCATAAGTCTGATGATAAACCTTTCCGTCCCTTCGTATCTCGAGATCGATGAATTCAGAAAGGGCATTGACCACCGAGAGCCCCACCCCATGAAGCCCCCCCGAGATTTTGTAGCTGCGATTATCGAACTTACCCCCGGAGTGCAGCTTGGTCATAACGACCTCCACGGCAGGACGCTTTTCTTTCTCGTGCATATCGACGGGAATACCGCGGCCGTCATCTCTCACCGTAACGCTGTTATCGATATGGATGATCACATCAATTTTGGAGCAATATCCTTCTAGGGCTTCATCAATACTGTTATCCACCAGCTCGTGAACCAGATGGTGGAGTCCTTCGACGCCGGTGTTTCCAATATACATCGCAGGCCTTTTGCGGACGGCCGCCAATCCTTCCAGGATCTTGATCTGTTCCGCATTATATTTTTCTGGCTGGTCTTTCATCCTCTCTCCTAAAATCAGTGTGGGTAATGGGTGTTGGTGATTGGCGAATTTTTCTAACGATCACTATCACATTCCACCATCATGGTATCTTTAAAGCCTCATCGGCATGATAATCGAAATCTGATCCGAGATCCCCACGCTGGAGGAAGAGGGCCGGAGGATTCCAGGACTTCCTTCATCCTTCAACTCCATCAGAACCTCTTCTGTATCGACCACATTGAACGCCTCGATTAAATATCTCGCATTGAATCCAACCTGAAGAGGGGGTCCTTCGTAAACGACCTCCACTTCTTCTTTGGCATCCCCAAAGTCTTGGTGGGTGGAGGACATCTCTACCGAGTTCGCCTTAAGAGAAAATTTTACTCCTTCCATCCTTTCACTGGCCATGGTAGAAACGCGCTTCAGGCTACTAATCATTCTCTCCTTTACCATGACCAATTTTTTATCGTTTCCTTTTGGAATGACTTGTTCGTATTCTGGAAATTCACCATCGATCAGGCGAATCACCGTCAGAGACTTTCCCATTTTAAAAAAACCGTGGGTGGAATCGAAATAAATTCCCATCTCCTCTTCTTCATCTTGATCTCCGATGATTTTCTTGATTTCCAAAATTCCTTTCTTCGGAACAATAATTCCCTTTTCCTCGACGCCTTGAATCTTTTGATTCCCTCGATCAATCAGAGAGAGACGATGGCCATCTGTTGCGACCATTCGCAACGCCTCTTTCCCCGCTTGTTTACTGCGTACCAACAGAACCCCGTTCAGGTGATACCGAGACTCTTCATTAGAGGCGGCAAAAACGGTTTTCTCAACCATCTCCCGGAAGAGTCGAGTCGAAACAAGGGAAAAACTCTCCTCTTGATACGCAGGAAGAGAAGGAAACTCTTCCGGATCTAACCCTGCAAGATTAAAAATTGATTTTCCGCACTGAAGAATGATCCATTGATTTTCTTTCTTCTGGATATGGATGGTTTCTTCTGGCAATTCTCTCACAATTTCAAATAATTTCTTTGCGGATACGGAGGCCTTGCCTTTTTCATGAATTTTGGCAACTAATTCTTCTCGGATTCCCGTTTCTAAATCGGTTCCCGTCAGGTAAAGGGAGTGTTTATCCCACTCTAAAAGAATATGGGACAGGATGGGAAGAGTCGTTTTTCTCCCTGCCACACTCTGCATGAGACTTAACCCCTTTATGAACTCCCTTTTTTCGATTTCAAAATTCATCGTCTCTGCCTCCTAATAGTATTCTTTATCTTATTAAATACGTCACCGTCATCTATGTCTGTGGAAATGATGAAAAAGATCCCAACACGAAAAAAGAAAAGGCATTTCACTGTTGAATATTGATCCTATGGGTTTTGGAATTTCGATTCATTGTCAGAAAATAGATTCTCTCTCCTTTCCTCTCCTCATTGATTCACAGTGTTTCCACCCCGTTTACCCTACGATGTTAAGATGTCGTTGCGAAGAGCAGCACCCGCTGTAAATTAAGAAGGATTTAGGATTTAATTCGACCGTGTAAATTTTCTATCGTCTCTTTAAAGGGGGCCTCTTTGGACATCCTTTCCTCTACTTTCTTAATGGAGTGAAGAACGGTCGAATGATCTTTTCCCCCAAATTTGTCTCCAATTTCAAGGAGTGAGGCGTTGGTTAACTTTCGAGAGAGATACATGGCGATCTGTCGCGGGAGCACATAACCTTTGTATTTTCTCTTTACCTTTAGATCGGAAATTTTAATGTTAAAAAAATTAGAAACCACTTTTTGAATCAGGTCGATGGAGACGAATTCCTCTTTAGGTTTAATAATGTTTTTCAAAACTTCTTTAGCCAACTGCATATCGATCGGAGTTTTCGTCAGGGAAGCAAACGCACCGATACGAATCAGGGATCCTTCCAAGATTCTGACGTTGGAATCAATTTGAGAGGCCAGGAAGAAAGCAACTTCGTTGGGGAGGGCGATATTTTCCGTTTCGGCTTTCTTTCTCAGGATGGCCACCTTGGTTTCGATATCGGGCGATTGAATATCAGCGATCAAACCCCATTCAAAACGAGATCGAAGTCGTTCTTCAAAATTCGGGATATCTTTTGGAAACTTGTCGCTGGTGACAACGATTTGCTTCCGGGCTTCGTAAAGGGAGTTGAACGTATGGAAGAATTCAGCTTGTGTTCTCTCTTTGCCGGCAATAAATTGAATGTCGTCGATCAAGAGGATATCCATTCTTCTGAATTTATTCCGGAACTCGTCCATTTTCTCATACCGAAGCGAATTGATGAGCTCATTGGTGAACTCTTCCGAAGAGATATAGAATATTTTCCTTACGTCCGGAAGGATTCGATGCTGTACGATATGGTTTCCGATGGCATGGAGAAGATGTGTTTTCCCCAATCCCACCCCTCCATAAATAAAGAGCGGATTGTAATTCTTTGCAGGTAAATCAGCTACGGCCAGGCAGGCCGCATGAGCGAACTGGTTGCTCGCTCCCACCACAAAATGGTCGAATGTGTATTTGGGGTTGAAGATCGGCTGGAGGGAATGGGCCGTCGGCTGATCGTAGCTTGGCGAAGATGGAGGGATCGGATCCTTTCCGTTCATCCTTTCGCTTCTGACTCGGAATTGGAGTTGACAGGGCGCATGGGTGAGGAGAGAGATCACATCCTTGATATGAATGGAATAGTGTTCGTTAATCCACTCCTTGAAAAATCGGTTCGGGACCTCTAGCTCAACCTTTTCTCCTTCCCTGGAGAGAAAGTGAATTGGTTTGATCCAAATGTCGAAATTCTGTTGACCGACCCTTTCCTTTAAAGCATCGATCGCCTTAGGCCATAGATTTTCCATGGAATCGACCTTGATGATTTGAAGTGTTAAGCGAGGGGTGTCGATGGAACAGGCAGGACAGGCCCCGGAAAGAAAATATCTTCATTTTCAATTAGTTATAAGTCTCTTTGCACAATGCTTCCACAACTGTGGATAAATGAAATTAAAGACAAAGAGGGGATAAATTTTGAGGATTAAAATTCTTGAGAATTTACGTCTTACATATTAAATCCGTTATTTAAAAAAAGCAAGCTTTTTTTACGGGATTTCTTCTTTCTCTGCCAATCTCGCCACAGCGACCACCCTCTCCCCCTCTTCGAGGGTGATCAGCCTCACCCCTTGAGTGCTCCTTCCTTGAACAGGGATATCTAGGGCCTTCAGACGGATAATTTTCCCTTTGTTGGAGATGACCATCAATTCATCTTCATCCACGACGGTTTTAATACCTATCACATCTCCGGTCTTTTGTGTTCTCTTCACTGTAAAAATACCGGAGCCCCCCCTATTCTGAATGCGGTATTCAGAGGCCTGGGTCCGCTTTCCATAGCCATTCGCTGTGACCGTCAAGATCTGAGTGTGGGGGGCGACCACCTCCATACCCACCACCTCATCTTGTTTTGAAATTTTAATCCCTCTGATCCCGCGGGCTGTGCGGCCCATCTCTCTGATCTGGTTCTCGGGGAAATGAATGGCTTTCCCCATTTTGGTGCCGATGAAAAGATGCTGTTTTCCGTCAGTCAGCTTAGTGGAGATGAGCTCATCCGCGTCGTCGAGGTGAATGGCGATGATGCCCCCCGACCTGGGGTTGCTGTAGGCCTCAAGGGCCGTCTTCTTGATCGTCCCTCTCTTGGTCATAAAGGTGATGAACATCTCTTTGGTAAAATCTTTGAGGGAGAGAATGGCGGTCACTTTCTCCCTCGGGCTAAGATTGAGAAGGTTGACAATGGCTTTTCCCCGCGTCAGGCGTCCAGCTTGAGGAAGCTCATGGACCTTCATCCAGTGAATCCTTCCAGCGTCTGTGAAGAACAGGAGGTAATCATGGGTCGAAGCGATGAAAAGATCCTCTACAAAATCCTCCTCTTTGACGTTGATCCCCATCTTCCCCTTCCCACCGCGATGCTGGCTGCGGTAGAGGCTAATCGGATTCCTCTTGATATATCCCGTATGGGTGATCGTCACCATCATATCCTCTTCGGCGATAAGGTCTTCGACGCGGATTTCCGGGGCAGCCTCTACGATTTCGGTTTTCCTTTCGTCTCCGAAGGCATCTCGGATGGAGAGGAGTTCCTCCTTGATTAAATTGAGAATCAATCGATCGCTGGCAAGGAGCGCCTTCAAGCGATTGATCAACTTGATCGTCTCTTGGTACTCATCGACGATTTTTCGTTGTTCGAGGTTGGTCAGCCGTTGGAGCCTCATCTCCAGGATCGCCTGCGCCTGCTCATCCGAGAAGGCGAATTTTTCCATCAACCGGTCCTTTGCCTCCTTGGGTGTTTTGGAGGCCTTAATCGTGGCGATGATGGCATCGATATGGTCAATCGCCTTTTTCAAACCTTCCAGAATATGAGCCCTGGCCTCTGCCTTGTTCAGCTCAAAGCGGGATCTTCGGATCACGACTTCTTGCCGATGTTGAACAAAGAAATGAAGCATCTCTTTGAGGGAGAGAAGCTTTGGCTGATTCTGATGGATGGCAAGAAGGATGATCCCGAAGGAGGTTTGCATCTGGGTGTGTTTATAGAGCTGATTGAGGATGACCTCGGCCACCTCATTCCGTCTCAATTCGATGACCACCCTCATTCCTTCCCGATCCGATTCATCCCGGATATTGGCAATTCCCTCGATTGTTTTCTCTTGGACCAATTCAGCGATTCTTTCGATGAGCTTGGCCTTGTTGGTTTGATAGGGAAGCTCGGTGATGACGATATTTTCACGTTCTCCCTTTCGGTCCCTCTCAACAAGGGATCGGGCCCGGAGTTGGATCACACCCTTCCCCGTTTCATACGCCAGGCGTATCCCTTCTTTCCCGTGAATGAAGCCTCCCGTAGGAAAGTCGGGGCCGGGAACGTGGTCCATCAATTCCGAGAGGGAGATCTCCGGGGTTTCGATGAGGGCAACGATGGCGTTGATGGTTTCCGTGAGGTTATGAGGAGGGATATTGGTAGCCATGCCCACAGCGATCCCTGAGGAACCGTTGACGACCAGGTTCGGGAATTTGGATGGAAGAACTGCAGGCTCGACCAAAGATTCATCGTAGTTCGGGATGAACTCGATGGTCTCTTTATCAATGTCGGCTAGCAATTCGGCTGTGAGCTTGGACATCCGGATCTCTGTGTAGCGCATGGCTGCTGGCGGGTCGCCGTCGATGGAACCGAAGTTCCCTTGGCCGTCGATCAGTGGATAGCGGAGAGAGAAGTCCTGGGCCATTCTGACAATAGCATCGTAAACAGCCATGTCACCGTGTGGGTGATACTTGCCGATGACATCGCCGACGATTCTTGCGGACTTTTTATAGGGTTTGTCCCAATCGTTGCTTAACTCATTCATCGCATAGAGAATGCGGCGATGAACGGGTTTAAGGCCATCCCTCACATCCGGGAGGGCCCGGCCAATGATGACGCTCATGGCATAGTCCATGTAGGATTTCTTCATCTCATCTTCGATGTTGACCGGGATGTGCTCGATAGGCATATTCATGGAAGCTCCTGAAGCGACGGAGGCCGGAAAGAGCCCTTTAACTCAGCTTTTCATTTAAATTAACAGGCAAGAGGCGGGTGACGTGTCATCTCCGGGAAGCCCTGCCCTTTTGGAAGAAGTACGTAAATTTTAATACAAAATTTAATACAAAAACCCCTCTTGTGTCAATAAAATTGACAAAATTGAGAACGAATCTTGACAATGGGCAATAAATGTGGTTTAAATAAAAAGTTCAATTATTTCAAAAAATAAGCCACTCTCATAAAGAGGGATTCAATGAAAAGGACGTACCAGCCCAGCAATCTCCGACGCAAGAGGACTCATGGATTCTTAGAGAGGATGAGTACCCGGAGCGGCCGAAATGTTCTGAAGCGGAGGCGAATGAAGGGAAGGAAAAGGTTGACCGTTTAAATTCTGGGTTCGCGAAGACGGTACGTGGATTCATTCAGCGGATAAATGAAGTGCAGGGCCGTCGCAAAGGGTTCCTTCAAGTTTACAAAAAAGGAGCGGATCACTCAGCCTGAGGACTTCAGAACGGTCATGAAATTTGGCAGGAGGGTTTCCTCTCGAAGCTTTATCCTCTTCATCCGAAAAAACGACAACACATTCCATCGGTTAGGAATCGTGGTAAAGAAGGAAGCTGGCCCGGCGACCTTTCGGAATCGAATGAAACGCTACGTCAGAGAGTTTTTTCGTTTTCATAAGCATCAAATCAGGGGTTCTTGTGATATTATTCTGATGATTAAGAAGGGATGTTCACTCAACGGGTATCAGGATGTGGAGGAAGAGTTAAGAAGGCTGTTCGTTTTATGAAAAGGACAGCGTACAGGTTGATGAAAGAGGGACTTATTATTCTAATTCATGTCTATCGGCATACGTTTTCAATCCTTCTTGGGCCTTGCTGCCGTTTCACTCCCTCGTGTTCCTCTTATGCCTTGGTATCGATTGGGCGTTTCGGAATCATACAGGGGACCTTTCTTATATTCAAGAGACTTATTAAGTGCCATCCTTTCCATCCCGGCGGGTACGATCCGGTTCCCGATATCATCGAAAAATCTTAGGGAGGAGACTTAGGGCAAGGGAGATATGGAAAAGAGAGCTATCCTTGCGATATTATTCACATTCATTATTATTGTATTTTGGTCATTCATCCAATCAAAGGTCTTTCCGCCCCCGCCCAGTAAAACGCAACCTCAGGAAGTAAAAAGAGAGGAGGTATCGCCCCAAGAGAAGGCAGCCGACGAGAAGGCAGAAATAATAAAAGGAAGACCTCTGGAGAGAGAGAAGACCCCTGTAAGACGGAAGGTCGTTCCCCAAAAGGAGGTAAGGGTTGAGACCCAGAACTATTGGGCCGTCTTCACCTCGGACGATGCGAGATTGAAGCATTTCAAGCTTAAGAAATATGAAGACAGAGTAAGGCAGAGTGCGATTACTATAAAGTTGACCCAGCTCGTTGATGAGATCCTCGGCAAGAAACCGGAGGAGCCTAGAAAACCAGAACCTCTCGATCTTGTCAATACAAGAGAGGAGAAAGATCTTCCTTTAGGGCTGACGTTTAACGGCTCAAACCTGCCTCTTCATGAGAATTGGGAGGTCGACAAAGACCAGCTCCGTTTGCTCCAAAGCGGAGAAAAGGGTGAAATCACGTTTTCAAGAATTCTGGATAACGGGTTGAAGGTCGCGAAGCGGTTCAAGTTTAGCTCTGACGGGTACGCTGTTAATCTTGAGGTGGAGGCTCAAAACGGTTCTCCAAGTGAGATCACGAATCAATTGGGACTTGAATGGGTGGGAAAGATTGAGCTGGCAAGACTAGCCAAAGAACAGAACAAGGATTTTGGCTTGAGATACTCGCTTCTTAGGAATCAAAAAGTTGAGAAGAAGGATTTCGGAGGAACTGGAACGTCGGGCTGCGTCCCGGGTTGTGGAGCTCGGAAGACGACCATCGAGCCTTTCGAAACCGTGGAACATGGCGATATCAAATGGTTTTCTTTCGGGGGCGAATATTTCACCGCCCTTCTAATCCCTCCGCCGTCGAAAGAAATTACCGTGTCGGTAAAGGGGTCTGAAAAAGAGCCGCTGAGGGCTGATGTCATGACCCACCCCGTTACTATTCCTCCCCAAGGGAAGGTTAACGCTATCTACAGGATCTACCTGGGCCCCAAGGACGAGGACCGGCTGGAGGCGTTGGGTGTCGGCGCGGAAAAACTGGTGGATTTCGGATTTTTCACTATCGTTGCAAAACCCTTGCTCTGGTTTATCAGGCTCACCCATAAGGTCACAGGAAATTATGGGATTGATATCATCCTTATTAGCATCCTGATCAAGATCATCTTCCTTCCTTTAACGCAGATCAGCATGAAATCGATGAAGGAGATGCAGAAGGTTCAGCCGGAGATGAACCGGCTGAAGGAACAGTACAAGAACGATAAGGCGAAGTTACAGCAGGAGATCATGCTCCTTTACAAGAGGAGAAAGATCAACCCCATGAGCGGTTGCCTGCCTATGCTCATTCAGATTCCGGTCTTCATTGCACTTTACAATGCCCTTCAGAACGGGATTGAGATGAGGCATGCTCCCTTCTTCCTTTGGATTGTGGATCTTTCGGCGAAAGACCCGATCTATATTACTCCGATCATCATGGGCGCGACCATGTTCATCCAACAAAAGATGACTCCCTCCGCGGCTGACCCAGCACAGGCAAAAATGTTTTTGCTGATGCCCGTGATGTTCACCTTCCTCTTCCTCAATTTCCCGTCTGGTCTGGTTTTATATTGGTTAGTGAATAATGTCTTATCCATAGCTCATCAATACTATTTGAACAAGAAGACATGAGGTTTGAGCCATGGAAGAAATCGAGATTGCCAAAGCGCTGACGAGGGGATTGCTGGAACGGATGGGCGTCCGGGCAGAAGTTGAAGGGTTCTTGAAAGAAGGGAATCTCTATATCGAGGTCAAGGGGGATCAGGGGGGGATTCTTATCGGGAAGCATGGCCGCACCCTGGAATCGCTCCAGATGCTCGTCAATCGAATGGTTAATAAACGGCTGAAGAAGTCTATAAGGGTGATTCTCGATGTCGATGACTATCGAAAAAGGAGGGCAGACAGCATGGCGCAGACGGCCCTGCGGTTGGGTGACGAAGCGAAAAGGACGGGTCGCTCCCAGGTCGCCGGTCTGCTGAATGCATACGACCGAAGGATCATTCACCTTACGCTTAAGGAAGACCCCCTCCTCAAAACGGAAAGCATTGGAGAAGGGGAATTGAAGAGGGTCAAAATCATCCCCATGAAAGAATAGGGATAATTTCTTGAGACAACCTGAATCAATGTGAACAGAAGCTCCTCATCCATTTCTTCGAAATGCCCCCTAATTACTCAAGAAGAGACGATTGCAGCCATTTCAACCCCATTTGGAGAGAGTGGTATTGGCATCGTCCGTGTCAGCGGCTCCTCTGCCGAACCTATCGCCAGGAAGTTGTTTAGGCCCAAAAAAGACCAATCCTACTTTATTTCACATCACTTCCATTTTGGGGAAATCATCGATAGTCAAAGTGGAAATCCTGTTGATGAGGTGTTGATCGTGCTGATGAAATCTCCGAAAACCTATACAAGGGAAGATATTGTGGAGATTCACTGCCATGGAGGATACTTCGTTTTACAGAAGATTTTGGAATTAGTACTGGGAGAGGGGGCCCGAATGGCCCAACCCGGAGAATTCACAAAGCGGGCATTTCTTAATGGCCGAATCGATCTCACTCAGGCTGAGGCTGTCATTGATCTGATTAGGGCAAAAACTCAAAACAGCCTTGAGATCGCAAACCAGCAATTGAGAGGCCTTTTCCATAGGGAAACGGGAGAGCTCAAGGGAAGGCTGATCGAGAGCTTGGCTTTGATTGAGGCCCACATCGACTTCCCGGAAGAAGAGATTGAACCGATTGCCATTGGAAAGATGAAGAAAGACCTGGAAGCGATCGTCCATCGGACAGAGGAATGGATTAACTCCTATGAAGAAGGAAGGATTTTTCGTGAAGGGATCTCCTGTGCAATCGTGGGGAAAACCAATGTCGGTAAGTCGAGCCTTCTAAACGTGCTGCTAAAAGAGGAGAGGGCGATTGTGACACCGATTCCTGGGACGACGCGCGATGTGATTGAGGAGGTCGTCACCATTCACGGGGTTCCGGTCCGCTTGATGGATACCGCAGGTTTGAGAAAACCCGCAGATTCCATTGAGCAGGAAGGAGTGAGGAGAGCAAAGGAACGCGTGGCTGATGCTGATTTTGTCCTCTTAATGCTCGATGGGAGTCGGAGTCTCGACGGTGACGACAGGGAAATTTTCAAGGAAATCAAGGGAAAGAAGAAGGTGATTGCCGTCAATAAGAAAGACCTTCCGATGGAGGTTTCTCTGGAAGAGTTGAAAAGACTTTTTCCGAAAGACCCCCTCATCTCAATTTCCGCTCTAAAAACCGAGGGAATCGATGATTTGAAACAGGCGGTCTATACCTCACTGGTTCACCGAGAGGTGAGGGCAACGCCGGAACATTTGATCGTGGCAAACATTCGCCATAAAAGAGCTCTCACTCAAATAAGGGATAATCTTTCCAATGCGATGAAAGGATTGGAAAAAGAGATTTCCCCTGAATTCATCGCCTTCGAAATCCGCTCTGCCTTGGAGGCCTTGGGAGATTTGGCTGGAGAGACAGCGACCGAAGAAGTTTTGAATCGTATTTTTGAAAAGTTTTGCATCGGGAAATAATGTTTCACGTGAAACATATCGCCCCACATATCCTCCTCATCAACCCCTGGATAATTGATTTTGCAGCTTATAATTTCTGGATGAAACCCCTGGGCCTCCTTCGTATCGGTAGTCTCTTGAGGATGAACGGATTTCGGATCACCCTGATTGATTGCCTAGATTACTCAGTAAAAACAAAAAGATACGCAGATGGGAACTTTCTTAAGACAAAGATTCAGAAGCCCCCTCTCCTTAAATTCGTTCCGAGAAATTATAGCCAGTATGGAATTGCTGAAGAAATGCTGTTGAAAAGCCTCTCATTACTTGAAGAACCGGATCTCATTTGTGTTAGCTCCGGAATGACTTACTGGTATCC
>DASPPQ010000270.1:0-4838 GCA_035625415.1 Thermodesulfobacteriota bacterium | reverse complement strand
ATGTGTCCAAACCAGTCCATGGTATTGTAGGTTTCGGTCTTGTGGCGACAAAGTTCAGACAAACAAATCCTCTCTGGCCTGATGAAGTCAAAAGTAAAGCAGTTATCTGGCCACTTCGTTTTGAGTTTGATATAGAATACTGCCTTCCGCCAAGCCTCTGGGAATCAAAGAAATATACGTCCAAGGATTTGTAAAACATAACGAGAATGGTCTTCCAGTGTTTACCTATTGAGGAGGTTGCGGCTGCGAGGAAAAAGTTTGGGCTGCAAATGCCGACTTCAACGCAAAATCTGGCCCTGTCGGAACTTACGCCTTCCGCCGTGGAGAAAATCCTCACCCATGATGGTTTGAAAGATTGTTTGGCAGAAATTGGGCGGATTCAGAACTATGTGGTCGACCAAGAATACCAAATAGAAAGTGGCTATCTCGACGTAGTATGGCGGCGAGTCCAGAGGTCTGTTCCAACGTATGCATTTGAGGTACAAGTCGGTGGAGATATTTATCACGCCATAGCAAAATTGAAACACGCCCACGATCTTTGGAATAGCCATATATTCCTCGTTGCGAACATATCCGAAAAAGCTAAATACGAAGAGCTTATTGCCGGAACTTTTCATGAGGTGGCTGACCATTTGCAGTTTATCGACATGCAGCTGATTAACGAGTTGTTAGAAAAAAAACGAACATATAGAGAAATGGAACGGATGATTGGAATTATAAAGTAAAAGAACCCGGCTAAATTGACCAAAGGGGGTGCCAGATGAAAAAAAAGGACATACTTTACTCTATAAATGTGCAGGATGTGCAAGACGTGGCCCAGCGTGAGTTCGACAGGAAACTTAACGAAAAGGAAATGGAATCTGTTGCAGCTAAATTAGGAGAATATATAGATTGGTATGAAGCTGTGAATACTGCAGTTGCCCAGACGATACAAGAACGCAAAACGTAATCGTACGGAGCCTCGGTATCTCTGTGGGACAAAGAATCAGATCACCGCTCATGATTTGGTGAAAGCCGTTCTCGATGCACACCTCTCGTCTCAAGAGGAAGGCATTTTCGGCGGATTTCTAGAACAACTCGCGGTGTTCATCTGCGGTCGCGTTTACGGAGGTAAAAAGTCATTAGCGGAGGGCATTGATCTAGAATTCGAGAAGGATGGAATCTCCTATATCATTTCCATCAAGTCCGGTCCCAATTGGGGGAACAGTCGCCAATTAGCACGGATGAAAGACGACTTCAGGAAGGCGAAGAGAATAAGGGGTACCAATACAAAAGGCGTCAAAGCAGTTGCCGTTAACGGCTGCTGTTACGGTAAGGATGATAAACCTGACAAAGGGGATTATTTGAAGTTATGCGGACAGCGCTTCTGGGAATTCATCTCTGGTAATGAAAATCTTTATACCGAGATTATTGAACCACTTGGTCACAAGGCTAAAGAAAAGAATGAGCGGTTCCAAGTTGAGTACGCGAAGGTTATTAATAAATTCACTCTTGAATTCTCCAAAGAGTACTGTGCCACCGATGGCTCAATATTGTGGAATAATCTCGTCCGATTCAACTCAGGAAAGACATAAGATAAGAACCCATCCAGTAAGAACCCTAGGATCAGACTTAAATATTGCCATCCAAAGACAAAAAGAAAGATTGTCTTGTCTCTGAAGAGAGTAAGGAAAAATCTCAATAATTATGTCTGACCCGAAAGACCCCCAAAGCACCATTCTCACCGGTGCAAGGAACATTTTCTACAGGCTTGTTAGCCATCATCGCTAAGACAATGAATGAAAACAGTTGCTAGTTTTAGGGAAGCATATAAAGCGTATCTCGCAAAAGGCAAACTGGAGGCTGAAGGCATTTCCTCGATTGTAGTAGATGAATATTTAGTTGACATCAATTGGATGTATTCTCAAGCAATTGGAGGGGTCAAGGTTCAGGTGGCTGAAGCTGATTATGAACGGGCCGAAAAAATCCTGAAAGAGGACTATTCCAAAGATATCGACGCACTCGACCAAGAGGGCCCAAGGGACACTTGCCCGAAGTGCGGGTCTCTCTCCATTTCACTGCGGCCATACTCACGATGGTGGCTGGCTCCATCGCTCTTTTTCGATGCCCCGATCTTCTTTCGCAGAAAGAACTGGAGGTGCACCGATTGCGGTGCGATATGGTGAAATCGGCCAATAATAACGCTTGACAATAATATCGCCTCGCGTTAATATTTATCTATGATTAAGAGCTTTCGTTGCAAAGAGACCGAGAAGCTCTTTCTGCGGCAGCGCTCAGCTCGATTTCACGCTGATGTTCATCGTGTAGCTTTACGGAAACTGCTCTTGCTTGATGCTGCGGACAAATCGGAAGACTTACGCATCTCGCCAGGGAATTGCTTAGAGAAACTTACAGGCAATCGCCAAGGACAACACAGCATTCGCATTAATGACCAGTGGCGTATATGTTTTCGCTGGTCGGGAGGCGATGCGTATGAAGTGGAAATCGTGGACTATCATTAGGAGGGCACCACTATGAGAAAAAAAATGCTTCCGCCGATCCATCCAGGTGAAATTCTTATGGAAGAATTTTTGAGACCGCTGGGTATTACTCAGTATAAACTGGCCAAAGACATCCATGTTCCCGCGCGCCGCATAAACGAAATTGTTCACGGCAAGCGTTCCATCACCGCCGATACGGCTCTGAGATTGTCCCGCTATTTCAACCTATCAGAACGGTTCTGGCTAAATCTTCAAGCAAGATACGATCTTGAAGTGGAAAAGGACAAGCTCAATGACCGGATCAAAACTGAGGTGAAGGTACTTCAGATCTCCGCCTAACGCTTATAAGGCCTTGAAAAAGCGGCCACACTTGAATATCGACATCTAAGGGCAAAAGGAAATTGCCGAGTATCTGGGTTTCCATTATGCTACTATAAGCCGGGCAATAAAACGGGTCGAGGGGGATAAGCCCGTGAAATAGTATCGGATCAGAAAGAGAAGTGACTATGGACGAAAGGCCTTGTTTTGCCGGAACGATGATGGGGGCGGTGCCCTATCGCGAAATGGACCGGGCTGCTGACATTATCCTGGATTGCCTACCGGAAGCCCCCACGCTTCCGGTTATGACCAGAAATATTCGCTGGATGCTGGAGGGGATACCCTGTCTGGTTTTCGACCGGGAAAAACGGATTGTATATTTCGATATGTCAACGGAAAGGGAAGACGAAATCCTGCAATTCTACGATCGGATTGAAGCCGATGATTTGGAATATTTCGCCACCACCTCCAAAACCGCTCCTTTTTTTCATCATATGATCGAGCGGATTCAGCATCTGCGGCCTCCTGAATTGAAATGGGTCCTATTCCATACATCAGGACCGTTATTGCTTGGAGATACGATCAAACAGGCGGACGGTACGCCCTCGATTCATAACGAAACCTTGAGGGATATATTGATCAAGGGGATGAATGCCAAAGCCCGGTGGCTGGAAAAAAAGATCAGGGCGGAAATCCCGGATGTTGAGGTTGTGGCCGATCTTCCGGAAACCACCCTGGTTAATTTCACTTCTTCAGCTGGTACCGGCTCCCGCGAAGAAATCGTCAAGGCCATCAATCTGAGCTTTGCCGGTGTAAACGGCATCTCCTGGGTTCACTGCTGTGCCAATATCGATTGGTCCTTGCTTTTTGGCTCAGAAGTGCTGGTCGTCAACTTTGATGCCTACCAATATTCGGAGCAGCTTTCTCTCTATGCCGAGGAGATCCAATCCTTTTTAAAAAGAGGAGGGATGTTGGGTTGGGGCATTGTCCCGGTGGTCAGCGATCATCTTAAAGGGGAAACCGCTGCAAGTCTTATTCAAAGGCTGGAGCGGGGTATTGATCGTTTCGTACGGCAGGGAATCGATGAAAAAACCTTGGCCGAATCTTCCTGGATCCTGCCCTCCTGTGAAACGGTCCTCCTCACTCCCAATGAATCCGACCGTGCATTACACATCACCCGCCAGATTTCTCAGGCGATGAAAAAGAGGTACGGCTTCGACCATTCCTGATCGGTAGATTGATTTCTTTAGAGAGGAAGCCAGAAGGCGGGAAACAAGGCCGTCAAATTGGCGGTTGAAGGAGGAAAATAGCCATGGCACTCAAGACGAGAGAGGCGTATCTAAAATCGTTACAGACCATGAGACCCAACATTTTCAAATTCGGGGAACGAATCAAAGATGCCACAACACATCCGGCCACGCGCCGCACGGTCGAAAGCCATGCCAGGGGTTTTGATGCCGCACACGACAAGAAGTACGCCGATATTTTCACAACTGTTTCATCGTTCACTGGAGAAAGAATTCACCGCTTCAATTCCCTGATGGAAAGCATGGAGGACGTTATTTCCAATTCCCTGCTGAAACGAACCATGTACCATCTGACCGGCACGTGCAGTGGAGGGCTCTGTGTGGGATGGAACGCCATGAATGTGATGTGGAACGTCACCTTTGAAATGGATCAAGAATACGGCACGGATTACCGCCAACGTCTGAAACAATGGATCATTGAGGCTCAGGAGAAGGCATCGGTCGTGGCCGGCGGCCTAACCGACGCCAAAGGTGACCGCAATCTGAGGCCTTCAAAGCAACCGAACAGAGATAGCAATGTTCACATCAAGGAGGTCAACAAAAACAGCATCGTCATCAGCGGCGCGAAGGCAATGATCTGCGGGGTGGCGGCATCCAATGAGATCTTCATCCTCCCCGGTAGCGGCTACCGGGAAGAAGACCAGGATTTCTGTGTCGCCTGTGTGGTCCCACGGGACATCGATGGCCTGACCATCGTCGAGACGCGCCGGCCCAGCGATGGCAGGGAATACGA
>DASPPQ010000269.1:0-7734 GCA_035625415.1 Thermodesulfobacteriota bacterium | reverse complement strand
TTACCCAATGGCCGACCCTCTTTTCAGTGGAAGCTGTCCTTTTGGCTTTTCTCTTCTCAGGATCGGTAGGGGTGTTTTTCGGATTCTACCCGGCTCGAAAAGCCTCCATGCTCAACCCCATCGAAGCTCTTCGATATGAATGAAAGACATCCCCGTTTCCTCGCAAGAGAAAATCTCAGTCAAGAAATGCGAATACCCTTCGCGTCCCGCTTGCTCCGACACACGTCTTTCATTCTGAACCCTTCCCCTCTTAAGCAAACGATAATCTGGTATACCGCAACATGTCTTGACAAAATGGGGAGAAATATTCTAGTATCAAATTGGTCTGATCTTTATACCAATTTTCTTGCGGGGAGAAGCGTACTCAGTGGACGGTTTTGTTGAATTAAAGGTGGCTGAGGCCTTGGCTGAAGACGTAGGGAAAGGTTTGGCTCGACTTGATCCGGAGGATATCAAGGCCCTGAACGCTGTTCTGGGAGATCTGATTGAGATCAATGGCGTAAGGAGGACGGTCGCCAGAATTACCGGCACCTTTCCAGAGTTTTACGGCAAAAGAGCGATCCAGATCGACGGCATTACCCGGAGCAATGCCCAGGCAAATTTAGGCGAAGGGGTAAAGGTCAAAAAAATTCCCCGTGTAACGGCTGTGACGGTTCTTATCACGCCTCTCGATTTTATGACGGTATTACCCGAAGAGCATGAACTGGATCAATATGCGAGAGTCCTCCAGGGATTAGCGGTTATCGCAGGGGATAAGATTAATATTCCTTTCTTGGCAGGGAAAGATCGCTTTTTCCAAATTGAAGCAACCTCTCCTACAGGGGGGGTGATCATTAATCAAAAGACTAAATTTGTACTGAAGAAGCCCGATTTTTCGATGGAAGCGCCTTCCCATGTCTCTTATGAGGATGTGGGTGGGCTCGAACAAGAATTGAGGCTCGTCCGTGAAATGGTGGAACTTCCTCTCCGGTATGCCGAGGCCTTCGAGAAGTTAGGCATCGAAGCGCCGAAGGGGGTACTTCTTTACGGTCCTCCCGGGACAGGTAAGACGCTGATTGCTCGTGCGATCGCAAGTGAGACCAAACTCCATTTTATAAGAGTGAATGGGCCAGAGATCATCCATAAGTTTTATGGCGAAAGCGAAGCCAGGCTGCGGGAGATTTTTGAGGAGGCATCTCACAAAGCGCCGAGTGTCATCTTCATCGACGAGATCGATGCCATCGCCCCAAAGCGGGCGGAGGTTTTAGGGGACGTCGAAAAAAGAGTAGTGGCACAACTCCTCGCTCTGATGGATGGCATGGTTTCCCGTGGCAATGTCGTTGTCATCGGTGCCACCAATATTCCCGAACTGATCGACCCAGCCCTCAGAAGACCAGGCCGTTTTGACCGTGAGATTGTTATTCCCGTTCCCAATACCGAAGGCCGCCGAGCCATACTCAGAATTCACAGCCGCCGTATGCCCCTTGCCCCGGATGTGGACATCGGTCGCCTTGCTCAAATCACCCATGCCTTTGTTGGAGCGGATTTAGAGGCTTTATGCAAAGAGGCAGGGATGGTTGCCTTAAGGAGATACATTTCCTCTGAGGGAGAAAATCATCTTGACTCTATTCTCGCGACTCCCGAACAGTTACAGATTACAATGGAAGATTTCTTAGCGGCCCTCCGTGGGATTGAGCCCACGGCCACCCGCGAATTTTATACGGAAAGGTCAACCACAAAATGGGATCATATCGGTGGGTTGCAAAAGATTAAAGAGGCTCTCATCTCCATCGTCGATTGGCCTGCGAGGTATCCAGATCTTTTTGCCGAGGGCAAGGTATTACCCCCGAGGGGAATTCTTTTCTCCGGCCCTTCGGGCACTGGAAAGACACTGATGGCGAAGGCTTTGGCGGGCGAAACCGGGTTGAATTTTATATCGGTCAGTGCCCCCCTGATTTTCTCGAAATGGTTAGGCGAATCCGAAAAGGCACTCCATAAGCTCTTTAAGAAAGCCAAACAATCAGCCCCGTGCATCCTTTTTTTTGATGAAATCGATGGCCTGGGTGTCGCCCGCGGTTATATAAGCGAGAGCGGGGTCGTCGAGCGCATCGCCAGTCAGTTTTTTAACGAGTTGGATAATTTGAGCGATCTCTCCCAGGTGATCGTTCTCGGGGCCACCAATCGTGAGGATCTTCTTGACCCCGCCTTGACGCGTGCCGGAAGGCTTGATTACATCCTCAAATTTCCAATCCCTGATAAAAAAGACCGGTTAGAAATATTTCAAGTGCACACAAGAGAAAAACCACTGGGGAGTGACGTGGATCTTAAGGAGTTGACCCGATTGACGGAGGGGATGGTTGGATCGCAAATCGCATCCATCTGCCGAAGTGCAGCGATGATGGCGATTATGGAAACCATCCGTAGGCCAGAAAAAAAGTCATTGGCGAAACTTTTAATTGGTTCGGCCCACTTTAAAGCGGCGATAGGACAGGTGCAGGGAAAGGAGGAATCTACTGCATGCTGAAGGCGGTGAGGAAAAAGAGGGCCTATGAGGACATCGTCAAACAGATCCGTCATCTTGTTGAAAAGGGAACATTGAAGCGGGGAGACCAGCTTCCCACCGAACGAGAACTGTCGGAAACGTTTAAGGTGTCCAGAGCGACTGTGAGGGAGGCGATATTTTCCCTTGAAACGATGAAACTTGTCGACAGGCGTCAGGGGGACGGGACCTATGTGATCGCTTCCAGTGAAGAGGCCTTGGTTCAGCCTTTGGCCGCCACGCTCTTCCATGAGAAGGACGATCTGATCGACATCTTTTTCCTCAGAAAAATTCTTGAACCGGAAGTTGCCCAACTCGCGTCAGAAAATGCAACGCTCGAAGAAATCAACGAGTTGGAGGAAATCCTCATGGAACAGGAAAAAGAGGTTGTAGAAGGCAAAGCCCCTATCGAAGCGGATTCCGGGTTTCATCAGCAGCTGGCCCGGATGGCGCGAAACAGGGTTTTGGAGCGTCTTCTTCTTGCCCTTCTGGACCTCCTTAGCAAGACTCGCGAGAATTACCTTCAAACCGAGGAGAGAAAAGAAAGATCACTTCAGGGCCATCGCGAGATCCTGGTGGCTATTAAGAATGCCAATAGCACAGGCGCTCGGCAGGCGATGCGTCGGCACTTAAAGAACGTGGAAGATATCCTGCTGAAGAAAAAGAGAAAGGAGGTGAATAAAAGTCGCAATTCACGAGCTGAGGGAAAACTTGTTGAATAGTTAATTTTTTTTACGGACCAGTCTGATGGATCAACATTACTCGAAGGAGGTAATGGTTTATGGCTAAAGTGACTGAAATCACTGTTTGGACACGAGGGGTGGTTATGGACAAAGAAGCCCGGGACGTCGCCAATGCCTTTGTCCAGGCTGCAAAGATGGGAGGCAAGTTTGTCCAGGCCTTCGATAATTATGAGGACCTGCCCGACCGTGTGCTCGTTACAACCCGGAAATACGCACGGATCAGTGACGAAGAGATCGAGATGAAATATCTCTATACAAACAGCCATCCGGATGTCGTCGTGGTCGTGGAACCCACCATTGTTAAAGGGATCAATGTACTGAAGGGGATGCCGGATGGGGGGCTCTTGATTATCAATACCAGTCGTCCCATCGACTACATGCTCAAGTTTCTTCCAAACGCCGACCTCCTGGGAGCCATTGCCACGGTGGATGCGGATGGTATCTCAGGAATTCGAACCGTGGACTTTTCTGGATCGGAAGGTGGCGTGGACGCAGCCGGCATCGGTGCGGGAGTTGCTGCTCCGATCTTGGGCGCTATGGCCAAGGTGACGGGTATGGTAAAAAAAGAGCACCTGGCCAAGGTTGTGAGTGACGTCGCCGCCATGGAACGAGGCTATCAGGAGGCAAAGATGCAAAGATTTCGCAAACCCCGCTCGGTCTATTTCTGGGGGGGCTAAATCCGAATGGCGATGAGTAAACATCTAACGACGGGACATTCCAAGAGCGATACGGAAGGAGATGGAAAGTGAAAACAAAAAAACAAAAAATAGAGAAAGCAAAAGTTAAAATTAAAAGGGCAAGAAACCGGAAGACAGAAACGAAGAATTTGAAGGTGAGGGCGGGAGGTCCAAAGACGACGCCCAAAGGGCCCAGTGGAGGAGGAAAGGAGAGAATCACGGCTTTTGGTGAACGGTTTGGAACGATCAATGTTCCAAAGGATAGAGCGGTGCCATTCGGGGCAATCACGCCTGCTCCGGTGAAGCAGCAGGAGCTCTTTATGACCTCGAACTGGCGGATTGTTCGTCCCGTGATTGACCATGAGAAGTGCACTCGCTGTTTTACCTGTTATATCGTCTGTCCCGATTCCTGCTGGTCCTTTAATGAAAAGGAAGAAAAGATGGAGTGGAATTGGAAGTTTTGCAAGGGCTGTCAGATCTGCATCAACGAGTGTCCGGCGGATGCCCTGAGTGCTGCCCCAGAACTTGACTTTGAGGATGGGGTTGTTCGTCTCGAAAAACCTTTCTAATGAAGGAGGAAAAATTATGGCTCAAGAAAAGATGCTCAGCGGCTGTGCTGCAGCAGCCCAGGGAGCAAAATTTGCAGAAGTAGAGGTCATCTGTTCTTTCCCCATCCGCCCCTATACGGCGATCATGATGGAACTTGCCAGAATGGTTGCCAACGGCGAGTTGGATGCAGAGTTTGTTCATGGTGAAGGGGAACATGCCCAGCTCTCGGTGGCGCTTGGGGCCTCGGCAGCCGGCGCCCGCGCCTATACCGGAAGTTCCGGAGTGGGTGTCACCTATGCGTTCGAAGTCTACAGCCCGGCAGCCGGCGGCCGTTATCCCCTCCAAATGGCCATAGCGGATCGAACCCTCGATCCCCCGGGTGATTTTGGATCGGAGCATACCGATGCCATGTCTGCAAGGGATCAGGGGTGGTTGATGGGATGGGCCGCAACCCCACAGGAAGTGTTCGATAATACCTTGATCAATTACCGCGTGGGAGAAGATCCGAAGATCATGTTACCCCAGTTCGTCTGCCAGGATGGTTATTTCCTTTCTCATATTCCGGATAAGGTCATTCTCCCTGACATGGCCCAGGTGAGAGAATTCTTGCCGCCCTATAAGGCGCCTCATCCTCTCAGTCCCCAGTGCCCGGTGTCGCACGGTCCGCAAATCCGTCCCGATCAGGGAGCACCGATGGATGCACAGAGAGCAATAACCTTTTTGGAACTTCCAGAAGTAATCGAAAAAGCGACCGATGATTTCAACCGCATTTTCGGCCGAAATTATGACCCTTTTATAGAAAAATATAAAATGGGAGATGCCGAAATCGCATTCTTTGTTCAAGGGGCTCATGCCAACACCTGCAAGTCAGCAATCAACCATCTTCGAACCCAGGGAGTTAAGGCAGGGATGGTCAGGCCGAGATGGATTCGGCCCTGGCCCACCGAGCAAATTGCGAAGGCCCTTTCTCACGTGAAGGCAGTAGGTTGTGTGGAGAGCAGCACTTCTTACGGTGGCGCAACCAGAGGTGGCAATCTGATTCATGAAGTCAGGGCATCTCTTTACGATTTGGATAAGAGACCACTGGTTACCTCTTTTATGGCCGGCCTGGGCGGAGACGTCATTTTGCTTGAGGATTTCAATTACATGGCTAAAATCCTCTCGCAGATGGCCAAAGATAGAAAGACTCATCAGCTTGTCTACTGGGTAGGTTTTGAGGAAGAAGCATAGACCATTACGATAAATTAAGGAGGTGTTCAATGATGCAAGCATTTAATTATAAGAAACAGATTTTGGAGCCGATCAAGTCTCTTCGCGGGGCCCCAAGAGAGGAGATGTATTTACCTGGACACCGGACCTGTTCCGGTTGCGGTCCGGCCCTCAACTATCGCCTCGTGGCAAAGGCAGCTGGCAAAGACACTATTTTTATTGGACCGACCGGCTGCATGTATGTGGCAAATTCGAGCTATCTCTGTACTCCCTACGCGGTCTCCTGGATTCATGCCCAGATCACGAATGGCGGGGCAGTGGCGTCAGGGATTGAGGCCGCTTACAAAACGATGATGCGCAGAGGCAAATACGATGGTCCCTTTCCGAACGTGATCGTCATGGCAGGGGATGGCGGCTCTGTGGATATCGGCCTGCAGGCGATGTCGGGACTGATGTATCGCGGCCATGACGTTCTCTTCATCTGCTACGATAACGAATCTTATGCCAATACAGGGATTCAAACATCGCCCACATCGCCTTATGGCGCGAATACGACTTTTACCCCCCCAGGCAAGATGATTCCAGAGGGCAAAACCTTATTCCCTAAGGACCCTCCGCAGCTCGTGATCGGGGGCCATCCGGCCGTCAAGTATGTCGCTACCACCTGTGTTTCTTATCCCCTGGATCTGATGAACAAGGTGCGAAAGGCTCTTAATTATGACGGCCCCAGCTTCCTTCATATGCTGGCGCCCTGTCCGAAAGGCTGGAAGTTTGATGAAAAACTGACATTAGAGATGGGTCGTCTTGCGGTGGAAACAGGGATGTGGACCCTATATGAGTGGGAAAATGGGAAATACAAATATTCCCATCTACCCAAGAAGTATAAGTCGGTAGGCGAGTATATGAAATATCAGGGACGCTTCGCGCATTTGAAACAGGAGCATATCGCTAAAATGCAGGCTTTTGTGGATGAGAAGATTTCAAAGATCCAGGCCATTGCTGTCGAGGCTCCCGTCCCGACACCGAAAACTTAAATCTTAGACAAGGCGAAGAGAGGCCTGGGTTCTTACGCTTAGACTCAGAATGCCCCGGTCGGTGCGCCGGGGTGTTCTGAAGGGCGTAGATTTAAAATTAACTTCTGGGTCATTTGAAAGGAGGGACGTCTATGTCTAATGAAAGCAAAGTTTACATCGACACTGCCAAACAAGCTTACGGTTCGATTGCCGGCAACCGGTGGGTCCAGCTGATTGCCGGTGTCATCGCCATGATTGTCATATCAAATTATCAATATTCGTTCACCCTCTTCACTCCAGGCATGAGACAACAATTCACAGGGGTGCCCTACGCCAAAATAGCGGCCATCTTTTCGATGTTCATCTTATTTGAAACGTGGCCCGTGCCGGTGGCAGGATATTTCGTCGATAAGCTCGGCATCCGCAAGCTCATGATGGTTGGCTCCATCGCCATTCTTGCAGGATGGCTACTCGGAGGAGCAGTCGCTAAGTCTGTTTTTGAACTCTACATCTATTACGGTGTTATTGCCGGAACCGGCGCGGGAATCATCTACATTTCAACGGTAGCCAATGCGGTTAAATGGTTCCCGGATAGAAGGGGATTGGCCGCCGGCCTGACAGCCGCAGGATTTGGAGGGGGAGCAGCACTGACCATCATACCCATTGCAGGTACGATCAGCAGTATGGGATGGGGCGGCGCAATGGCTGTCTGGGGGGTTGCCCAAGGCGTCATCGCTTTTATAATGGCCCTGATACTGCGTCATCCCCCTGTGGGCTGGCAACCTCGCGGGTGGGCCGAGCGTTCAAAACAAGTAACCAAGGCGGTTGCTCAATCAAAGGTAAGCTATACCTGGACTCAAACTCTGACGAGACCCGAGTTCTATCTCTTGTATGTGATGTTCCTTTTTGTCGCTACCGGTGGCCTGATGACAACCGGAAATCTCTCCCAGATTGCCAAGTCTCTCAATGTGTTCGACGCGAAAGTGTGGGGTTTTGCAATCGTTCCCTTTACAGCTACGCTGACC
>DASPPQ010000268.1:0-3110 GCA_035625415.1 Thermodesulfobacteriota bacterium | reverse complement strand
GATTTGATCGTATCCAAAAAAGCGGAGTGGAAAATGGGAACATCCTTCTCCCCGGGTTTGAATTCGGAGTGCATGGCCAGAATCCTCAACGAATCCATGACCCTGGCGATATCGATGTTATTCGGGCATCGGACACTACAGCAATAACAAGAAGCGCACATCCAGATCGTTTTCGAGGAAAGAACCCTCTCCCGGTGGCCGTATTGAATATGACGGAGGACCTGGTTGGGAAGGATCTCCATGGCGTAAGCGACCGGACAGCCCGCCGAGCACTTCTGGCATTGATAACAGGCCTGGATGGTCTCACCGCTGGCCTGAGCCACTTCTGACAGGAAAGAATTCTCTTTTTGGTACGAATCCATCTCTCACCTCGATGCTATGCTATATGATGGAATATTAGCTGGATAAGAAAGTCACTGGACTAATAATAAGATACGAACCCCCACTTTTCAATGAAAACGAGTGGGCTATGTTCACGGTAACGCTTGCCAGTCGTCTATGCTGTTCATTTTTTCACATATTCTAAAGAATATGAACGCCGTTGTCAAGATCTTTCTAAAAAAATTTGCATATTCTCCAAAAATTGATTATAAAATTAAACAACTTATTGTAATCATATAGTTTTTTACATAACTTGGAATTATAATTTCTTAAGCGAAAATCTAGTCTATTGGGGATAAAGGGAGAAAGAATCGGTTGGAATTACACGTTTTGAGAGGCGAGAGATGAAGAATTCAGTTGATGTTTCTTTTTTGAACATCTAAAAGTCAAAAGACCAAACCTTCAGGCACGATCATCGCACCGTAATTTACTTCTTCATCTTTTTAACCCGGTCGATCTCAGACTTTACAAACTCGACCAGGCTTTCTCCTTTTAACAGGTTCTTAAGCTCTTCCTGAAGGTTAGAAGGGTTGATCCTGCATATCCACCCTTTTTCATACGGGCTCTCGTTGATCAGCTCAGGGTTCTCTTCGAGGGCTTGATTGGACGATTCCACTTTTCCAGAGACCGGAGCATAGACTCTTCCGACCCATTTGCCAGACTCCATTGAGCCGCAAGGCTTGCCTTGCTCGACGGCTCTGCCCGGAGAAGGCAACTCGACATAAACGATCTGACCTGCCAATTTTTGGGCAAAATCGTTTGTGCCCGTCACCACAATATTCCCTTCAACTCTTGCCCAAAAATGCTCTTTATGGTAATATAAATCGTCCGGAAAAATGTATCCTTCAATTTCCATTGTACAAAATCCCCCTTTCTCTCTTTTTTGGCTATATACACCAAAAACAATATGATAACAAGTCCTTTTTATAACATTATAATTTCTCCTTGACAAAATTTTGGCGTAATGGTAATGGGATGCAAAAAAACCACGATGGTTTTGAAGTAACTAACTGATACTAAATTGCTACCCCTCAGGTGCAAGGCCTGGGAATTAAGCAGGAGGTGAGTTTATGACAGTCAGTAAATGGATGACGGCAGGAACGGTTCTTAAAATGATGGCCATGCACTACCCGGATAAGCCGGGGGCGGCGGATAAGCTTCGCAAGATGACTTTCAAAGAGTGGAACGACAGGAGCTGTCGATTATCCAACGCTTTAAACAAGATGGGTGTAAAGAAAGGAGATCGCTTTGCCATATTAGCTTACAACTGTGTCGAGTGGATGGAAATTTACGCGGCGGCTGCGAAGGGAGGACAGATCACGGTTCCCATTATGTTCAGGCTTGCAGCTCCAGAGATAGAGTATGTGATCAAGCATTCTGAATGCAAGGCCTTTTTCGTGGCCAAGGAATTTGTCCAGGTGGTCGATTCGATCCGAAGTAAACTCTCCAATGTCCCGCCGGCGAATTACGTTTTCTGGGGAGATGGAAAAGCACCGGAGGGTTATGAGCACTACGAATCGATCATTGCCAAGGCTTCCCCCGCGGAGCCGGATGTGATGGTCGATGCGGATGATCCCTGGAACCTGATGTATACTTCAGGAACGACTGGAAAGCCCAAGGGGGTCGTTCGGACCCATGAAGGTAACCTTGGCCAGTACCTGCTGAGCGATCTCTGTATGGGTATTCGGCCGGACGATTGCGTCATGCTCGTCATGCCCATGTGCCATATCAACTCGATCTTTTATTCATTTGCCTATACCTATGCAAGCGGAAGGGTCTTCGTCTACAATATGGTCAGTTTTGACCCGCTCGACCTGTTGAAGACGATTGAAAAAGAAAAAATTACGTTTACGTCGCTTGTTCCCACTCATTACATCATGATGCTGGCACTCCCTGACGAGATAAAAAAGAAAATCGACGTGAGTTCGATACGGCAGCTCTTGATCTCCTCTGCGCCCGCCCGGAAAGATACTAAAACGGCCATCATGGAATATTTTAAGAAAGCAGAACTCTGGGAGGCCTATGGTTCGACCGAAGCGGGTCTCGTGACGCTTCTCAGGCCGGAAGAGCAATTCAAGAAGTTAGGTTCCATCGGAAGGGAAATCTGGGGGTCCGATCGAATAAAAATTCTGGATGAGAACGGCCACGAAGTCTCGAGCGGACAGGTAGGAGAACTCTATTCACGGACAGCGGGCGTTTTCAAAGAATATTGGAAAGATCCCGAAAAGACGAAGTCGGTCTTCCAGGGGGAATGGTTCTCCGCAGGGGATATGGCCTATCGGGATCCGGATGGATATTATGTCCTGGTGGACCGAAAGGCGAACATGATCATCACTGGCGGTGAAAATGTTTTTCCCTCAGAGATTGAAAATGTTTTGGGATCTCATCCTGCCATTAAATATGTGGCAGTGATTGGAATCCCCCATGAGAAATGGGGAGAGTCGGTGAAGGCCGTGGTCGCCCTCCATCAAGGGAAAACGGCAACCGAGAAAGAACTTATCGACCACTGCAGGGGGAAGATCGCAGGATATAAAATTCCCAAATCGATCGATTTCATCAAAGACGAAGAAATGCCAATGACGCCCACCGGGAAAATCCTCCATCGAATTTTAAGGGAGAGATACGGCAAATGGAGTGATATGAAGTAGCATGCCTCCCGTCTCTTCCTTCATCACCGGTTAACCCTGGGGTCCCTTCTCCCTCTCTGGTTTGTGCGGAGGGAGAGGGGA
>DASPPQ010000267.1:0-5071 GCA_035625415.1 Thermodesulfobacteriota bacterium | reverse complement strand
AAAAAAATCAAGACCATACTCCTCCATTTTGTTTCGATTCCGTTCATCCCCCCATCCCGTAATCATTCCTACAGGGGTGCGAGGGCTTACCTCTTTAATCATCCTGCATACCTCCCAACCTGACATTCCGGGCATTCCCCAATCGGTTAAAACCAAATCGAATTTTCCTTCTTTAAAGAGCTGAACGCCCTTTGTTCCGTCCTCTGCCAGGGTCACCTGATGGTCGGCTTGAGCCAGAGTCCGACCAAGGACACTTCGGATAAACTCCTCGTCGTCGATCACCAAGATACGAGCCTTTATTCCCTTTTTGATAGGCTGCGGATCGACCGTCTCTTCCTTTCCCCCTTCGCCAATGGGCAAAATGATTGTAAAGGTCGTTCCTTGTCCGACTTTGCTTTCTACTTCAATCTCTCCTCCAAATCTCTTGACGATTCCATAAGACATACTTAACCCTAACCCTGTATTGGTGAATGGTTTCGTTGTAAAAAAGGGCTCAAAAATCCTCTTTTTCGCCTCTTCCGCGATCCCAATTCCTGTATCCGAAATCTGGATAAAGATATCCCTTCTTTTCTTAAACGTACGAATTTCTACCTTTCCCCCTTCGTGCATTGCCTCAATCGCATTGAAAATCATATTGGTGAATACTTCCCTCAACTCAGAGGCATTCCCTGACGCGAAAGGAATGTCTTCAAGGTTTGTAACGATTTCAATGCGGATTCCTCTGTTTTGGGCCTCATCTTTCCATTTGGGTTTGGTAATCTCAATCGAATCTCTAATGATTGAGTTGATATCGACCTTAAAAAGTTCCTGAGGGACCGGCTTCCTCGTGAAGTCCTGAAGTCTTCGAACCGTCTGGCTGCTATCCTTGGCCACCTGTTCGATGATCTTCAACGGCTCCTTTAGCTCCTCATCTTGAGCGGTATGAAGTAAGAGCTGGGTATTTCCGATGATAGCCGCTAAGGCATTGTTGAAATCATGGGCAACCCCACTGGCCATCTCGCCGACCGCCCGGAGCTTCTCAGCCTGGAACAATCGTTCTTCAATCCTTTTTCTATCGGTGATGTCCCGTGTGATCCCTCTAAACCCTATCGGTTTACCCAATGCATCTTTTTTTAACGATATGGAGACCTCCACATATTTCTTTGTCCCATCTTTTCTTAGCACCTCATGATTACATCGACCGGACTCCCCTGTTTTGAAGACGTGATTAAACACCTGATACACTCTTTCTGCGGTCTCTTTATGTATATACTGCCGGTCATTCATGCCTATTAATTCCTCTTCGGGGTACCCCCATATCCGGCAAATTGAGTCGTTAACGAAGGTAAAATTACCGGCCAGGTCCACTTCGTAATAACCATCTTCGATACTCTCAAGAATGGTTCGGTATCGCTCCTCACTCTGGCGCAATGCCTCCTCCGCCCGCTTGCGCTCGGTGATGTCTTTGATCGTGCCTTTGTAGCCAATAATATTTCCCTCAGGATCCCTCCTCGTGGTCACCGTTAGCAAAGCATAGATTTTGCTCCTATCCTTCCTTCTCAGCTCTTGCTCCAAATCCTTTACATAGTTCTGTCTTGCCATGATTTCCTGAAACTTGCTTCGATCTTCGGGGTTGAAATAGGCTTGGGCTACCTTGATTTTCATGAGCTCTTCTTTATTGTCATAGCCGAAAAGCTGAACCGTAGCTTCATTCAGGTCGACAAAATTCCCATCCGTCGTAGTGATGAATAACGGCTCTTTGGACTCATCAAACAATGTGCGATACTTAACCTCCGATTCATAAAGCGCCTCCTCTGCACGCTTGCGCTCGGTAATATCCCTTGCAACTGAAATCAAACCAGTAACTTTCCCATCGTGAAACAGGGGAGCTCCGCTCACATCGCCGATCTTTCTGGTGCCGTCCTTCGCAATGAATTCATATGTGGACGAATCTATCGTCTCCCCCGCAAATATACGCACGCAGTTGGACATCGCCTGATCAAGGGTCTGTGGTGACAGAATATTCAGATCGCTAAGGCGTTGACCTATGATTTCTTCAGGTTTGTATCCCAGCGACCTCTCGACGGAGGGCGATACGGTGCGCACGATGAACTCCCTGTCTATCGAAAAGACGACATCCATTACATTCTCAAAATGCAGCCGATATTTCTGTTCGCTTTCCCTCAAAGCCTCCTCAGTGCGCTCCCGCTCCCTAATCTCCCTCCGAAGTCGATCGTTTGCACCCCTGAGTTCGGTTGTTCTTTCTTCAACTCGGCTCTCCAGTTTCTGGTGCGCTGTTCGCAGTTCCTTCTGAGCCTCTTCCAGCGATGCGGCTTTCTCCATGAGTGCAACATTCTGCTCACGCAACTTGTTTCTATTCTTCTTCAGGATACCGGCAGTCAATGAAGAAATGTAGGCTACAACAAGAAGTAACCCTATGACCACTGAGAGGTCGGTCAATCTTGTCAGTATTGGCGGATCAAAAGAGGGGACGACAGTCTGATGCGGGAGTAATCCGAAATACTCGCCTGCTACCACGAAGCTGAAAGCAGCCGAACAAAGAAAGGCTATGATATAGGGAAATCTTCGCGGCGCGACGACGCCCACATACGTGATGAGGGCAGCATAGATAGGGGTGAGAAATGTGGCTTCGATACCGCCCAGGAAATAAATGATTGCTGTATAACCAAGGATCTCAAGGAAATTGATCAGGAGTGAAGCGTATCGGTATAAGCGCATGTGAGTAATACGCTTCAATAGCAGCAAGGTGGGCGGGTTGATCAAAATGAGGTATAGGACTGACAAGGTAACGCCTGCAAAGTGATTCATCTTGATAGTGTTTGTAAGATAAGCGGATAGTGCGAATACCCACATGATCACGCTGGCGCATGAGCGGACAAGCGCCCCTTGAAAATGCCGCCTATAGAGGATCTCCAGGTAATCCTCAGGCCTTTTGATCTCGTAGTGATGGTTTTGTTCTTTCACGCTGTCCTCGGGTGGAAGCCACTTCCTATCTTACGTTCTTCAAGAATTGTACCAACGCTGAAATACTCGAATTTCCATGATTTCACAGTTCCAGGCTCCTCCAACAACAGTTGCTGGAGAATATGGATCATCGTATCAAGGCATTATTTATGTCAGTAACGACTGCACCGAACTTATCTTTATTCGCTTTATCCAAAGCGTCGTTGTCATCAATGGCTACCACACAGTGATGTCCCGGTGTAGACAAGACAGTGACAATAAGATTCTTGATTGAAGATTCTTGATTGCTTCATCATCAAGCACAAGAACTTTATAGTTTGAAGGTTGCATGTAGTCTATCCCTTTTTAGAATTTGATTATCCATTGGGCATGGCTTATGGAGCAATTTTAGTGCCAACAGGGATTAAGTGACCAAATCCCTTGATTTCTAAAGGGTCCTTAGAAGGTTCAAACTATGTGCGTGGGCAAAAATTGACCAGTTTTGTCTCAAAATCAATCGTCTATCGGCAGTCACTCTTTCTCAAAAAAGCACACGCCCCAATGGCTTATTTTGAGCAGTTTATTACCTCACAGGCAAAGGGTAAATACACTTTCAATCTCATAACGTTCTTATCTTGTTGTTTGTAGGGTCAAGGAATGGCGAGTCACCGTAAATATCCGCTTGGCTGCACCCACCGTTTCCAGTTGCGTACCCATTCGGGTTCGCTGCAGCGTTCTCCATCCCTTGCCCTTTCGAGGGCTAGGCCGACGGGCAGAAGGATACGAATGATTACCAATTCAAATCACGCATACCTGGTCAAAAAACAGGGTCGTTGACTTCAGGAAGGAGTCCTCGGAAAAAGGAAGTGCGAAGTTCAGATACAGAGAGAATACGGGCTTTCTATATGATCTAAGGATTTACGTTGGAGGTTGATCTGGAAGAAAAGCATCTCCAGCCTTTTGGCCGTGTCCCCGGAGAAGCCATCGCCTCGGTCATCTATCTCTTAATAAACGCAATCTTTTCATCAAATTCTTTCCAGAATTTTTCATCAACCTTCTTCCAGTTCTCTCCCCAACGTGCATTAAAGAATCCCTTCAGGTTTCCAAGAAGACGTCCCCATCCAGTCAGATTTTCATGCTCCAGCACATCCTCTAAGAAAGGAACCATTTCACCCAACTTCTCCTTCGGAAGATATGCCCGAGCACCCATTTCAATGGAGCGTTTCAGGGCCTCTGGATTCAAGGCATGAGCCGTCAGCATGACAACAGGGCGCTGATAGGCAACAGCAAGCTCCAACAGATCGAATCCTCGAACACCCATAATGTCAATGATGATAAGTTCATAGGTCCAAGCTCTTATTAGTTCATTTGCTTGTTTATAGGTGCTGGCCTTATGGAAGGTGCATCCTGGGCAGGCACTCGTAATTTCTTCTTCCAAAGTAGTTAAAACGTCCGGTTCATCATCTACAGCCAGGATACTCTTTCCGTTCAGAATGGATTCTGCCATGGTATTTCCTCCTTTAGAGAGCAGCTTACTGTTGGTTCATTCAGTAGTCCAACACCCTTCGGATTTTTAAATTGAGACTTTGAAGAATATGAAACCGTCCTCAATGTTTGGTAAAAATCTACTAATTTTTAGGAAAAACTTCAACAGGAATTATCGATTACCGTTAGAAAGGTTGTATGGTGGAACAAAAATGTAAAAACAACATTACAGGAAGAAGTTCTCGGTTCAATGTAAAATTCGGACTCTCATCCAGATTTTGGCGAGTTCACCTACAACTCACTAGCTCAGTCGTACTGTGAGTCTTGGTGATTATGGATTGAAATCACCGATCACTTTTATTCCAGAAAGACTTCGAGTGGCCACAAAAACTATTGAGTGGTTCGTTACACGTGCAATCCGGCTTTATGAGCAGGAGCCGGAGGAGGCGTTTGCCCCCTCCGACTTGGAAAGTACGATCCTTCGACATTCCGCGTGTCGCGCTTGATGACTTCAATAGTGTTCGTACAAAACGATGCGTCACCAAAGACAGACAATGGCTCATGACTGGATTTCTTTTACTGTCCGTCATGCTCCCAGATCAAAACTGAGGATTGGTTACAGAACAATTGTGCCCCTGGAGGC
>DASPPQ010000266.1:0-12806 GCA_035625415.1 Thermodesulfobacteriota bacterium | reverse complement strand
GATAGGCCATTTCAAAGAAGCCCAGATTTATTGTAGGAGATTAACGCATTCTTCTCCAAGATCGATCTTTCCTATGATTGCCATATGGGGACCAATCTTTTGTCGAGTCTGCCTTTATCTCCACATGATGAGTATGGCAATTGGTTTAAGATCAAGGGAGAGAAGGGGGTGCTATCCTCAGATGCAGAAAAATCAATGCTTTTGGGGTGGGCTACTTCTGATGTGTAAATCCTGTGGAAAAAAATGTATTAACCGTCCATACCTCCTTAATCCCATTATGTAATTAAATTCATGGATGGAACGAATTAAAATAAAGCTTGAAATTCCAATATGTTACACTTTTGTGGTTCTCGGCTGAAAATACACAACATCTTGTGGTTTAAGAAGTAAATCTTAAAACCTCGATGTTCATTTCCTGTTTATATGCTGCCTTTCAGATAGGAATTTCTCTTTTCCTCTGATAACAAAAGAGGGGAGAATTTTACCTTTCTTCCCTCTTTATTAAAGCTTATAAGGCAAGATTTAGTGCATCAATAATTACTTAACCGCACTCTTTAACAAATTGCCTGCTTTGAATTTTGCCACTCTGGTCGCAGGTATCTTAATCTCCTTCCCGGTTTGAGGATTCCTTCCCGTTCTCGCCCTCCTCTTCGCCACAGAGAAAGTTCCAAATCCAGTCAGGGTCAACTTATCCCCCTTCTTTAACGCCTTCATCACCGTATTGGTAAATGCATTGATCGCTTTTTCGGCTGACGCTTTTGAGAGTTTGGCCTCCTTCCCCACACTGGCGATTAATTCCTCCTTCGTCATTTAAGGCACCTCCTTTTTTTGCGAAAATATTTCCTCGGATAAAATAATTTCGGATATCCTATTAGAAATTAAATAGAGTGTCAATAAGAATTGAAAGGGTTGGTTGCCTCTAAATTCCGGCCTAAACATTGAGCCAAATTTGGCAATCGTGGCCTCTTAGACCGCTATAACAGCCACTACTATTCAATCCGATCAGCATCTATGGATTGAGGATTATGAATTAAAACGTGAATAAAAAAGGCAGAGCCACTGCTGACCCTCCCCCTTTTAATATCGTTGGCGGGGGGTTTCCCTAATCCACCCCCCGAAGGTGCTTTGAAGGGAAAGTTACATGAAGATGGGCGGAATCAACCGCCGCCCCGGGAAAACCATATGATATGCCAAATTTAATAGTTCGAAACTACAGAAAATCAAATTTCCAGAGGGATTGCCTCCCCATTTATTTCTACTTCAATAAAGTACACATCATCGAGGTCCAACTGGATAGCAAAATATTTTTGCCCCCAATTCAAAACCGATTCCTTGGTTATCCTCTGAGGGTCGTTTCTCCTTTCCGGCAGCACCCCGATCAACTCATAACCTTTTGGGTCACGCCAGCAGTAAAGTTCGTAACCTATCATACCTTTAATCCTCTGCTTACTTTTTAAACTTCTTCCTTATAATCTTTTCTGCATTTTCGATGCCGAGTCTGGGCTATCATAATAAGCTCCCATAACTACTCTATCTTTCTCAAACTTCAATATTTTGACGGAAGTCAAGAATGGAAGCGTTTTTCACAAAAGTCCTAAATCATTCCATAAAGAAGTGTGAAAAACCTTTCCCACTCCTTATTGATTTCGATTTGAAACATTAGTATTAAGACAGAAACATTTTGAAACTCGACTACAGGAAGCTATTTTGAGGTAATACAGGTAAAATAGAGCAGGTCTGATATAAGGAGACGCGATTTCACCTTACTGCATTTTCTGAGGTTCTCCAATGAGGCAGGAATGAGATGGTTAGGGCTTCTCGCTTAATTTTCTAAAATGCTGCTCTGCTTTTTTGACGGCGGGCCAGAGGCCGAGGTTCATCGGCCCGAAGATGATCAGGCTTCTTCTGATATGAAAAGGGTGGAAGATTCTTTTCAACATCGAGGGGAGGGAATAGAAAGATCGATTTACCTCCCAGAACCCTTCCTGAAGCTCTTCGACAGTCATCCGTTTGGGTTGAAAGACCACCGTGGCCATATCGTATTTTGACCAATCCTCCGTCAGCAGTCTTCCCTCCTGTCTTAACCTCTGATAGATCCGGGTCCCCGGAAAAGGGGTGAGAAGGGGAAGGAAGGCCCCCTCGATGTGGTTTCGCTCGGCAAATTCCAGAAAATTGTCAAACACCGAGGGATCATCGTAGTCGTAGCCGAAGACAAAGGAACCGTAGACTCCAATACCGGCATCGTGGAGTCTTTGAATCCCCCTCTCGTAGGCTTCAATTCGGTTGATGCGCTTTCCCATGAGATTTAGATTTTCCTCACGAAGGCTTTCAAACCCGATGAAGAGCCCATGGCATCCTGCCTTGGCCATCAACGAAACCATTTCTTGATCCTCGGAAATATGGATGGGTCCCTGACTGACCCAGCGCAACCGATAACGGGAAAGCATGGTGAGAAGCTCTTTCGCGTGGGAGAGGTTCCCGACCAGATTATCATCCACAAAGAAGATGTAAGCCTTCGATCGTTCCAAGGATTGAATCTCTTTTTCAACTTCGGAGACCGGCCTCATCCGATAAGATCTCCCGTGAAGAGCCGTCACCGAGCAGAACTCACAATCATAAGGACATCCCCTTGTGGTCTGAATCAAATTATGAAAAAGGTAGCCCTTGGGGGGGAAAAGATTCCTCCTCGGAAGGGGAAGGCGGCTCAGATCTGTCCTCTCCTTCTGGCGATAAAAAGGCTTCATCGTTCCTTTTTCAGCATCTTCCAGCATCTCAACCCAAACGTCATCGGCCTCGCCGATGGCCACACTATCGGAATGCGCTTTGGCTTCTTCAGGAAGCCAGGACGCGTGGATGCCTCCTATGACCACCTTCTTCCCTCTCTTCTGGAATTCATCCGCAATCTCGTATCCCCTCGGCGCCAAAGGTGTGATAGCAGTGATGGCAACCAGGTCCACCTCCTGATCGAAGTCGATCTCTGAAAGGCTTTCATCGATGATGCGGAGTTGATGATGCGAGGGCGTCAGCCCCGCGAGAAGGGAGGATGAAAGCAACGGAAACTTAAAGGCGATCACATCCCAGAAGCTCTCCCTGGGCCATCTGGGAATAACGAAAGAAATCTTCATTCCAGCTTCTTCCCTTTCAGGAATTGGGATAACGGTTTCGTCTCCACCCCTTCCGGAGGGGCCCATTCGAAGGTGTCCTCCGGCAGGGTTTGATTGACGGAGATTTCCTTCAATTTCATGTCCAGGCGAGTCTCCTTCGCCGGCATCTCGATTCGAATTCGGTCTGGGACCTCGCTACCTTCAGGTTTTTCCGCAGAAATCTTAACATTCGCCTTCGCGATGAGATCGCCGAACTCTGAAATCTCTCCGGTGTAGGCCCTATTCTGCAAGGGACTAAAAAGAAAAAATTCTCCGCCTCGGTAAAGGGCATCAAACACTCCCATCCCAAAGGGGTGATACCCGAGAATACGAAGCTTATCCGGTTTCTCGTAGTAAACGACGCCGTTGAGAAGGAATTTAAAGTTCTCCCCTTTTCTCACCGTGTCAATACGGATCGACGCTTTTGCTTGGAGAGATTCCACAGAGGAAAGGGCTTCAAAAAGTTTAGCCACGGGATCCCTGACAGGGGGTCCCTCTATAGAAGGAATCCTGGCCACTTTCTTGGGACACCCTGACAGGAAAAAACTAAGAATTATGAGAAGAATACAAACGTGCCTACACTGCGTGAACCAGCTTCGGTTCCCCTTTATCCCATTCCTCTTCCCCGGGGTGAGAGGGGTTAAGAATGGATAAGAGATAAACGTAGAGGATTTTCGGATCATTTCGCTATTCTCCTTTTTCAAGCCTGCTCATCACCGCTTCTGCAGTCAATTCCCCTGAGGCGACTACTCCGGCAATCCCTCCGCCTGGAGATGTCCAGTGTCCGGCCAGATAAAGATTTGGGATGGGAGCAATTCGTGGAAGACGATAAATCCCGGATTGCCTCGGGATCTGGGCCCATCCATAGGCTGCCCCCCATCGATTTCCGGTCCATTGCTCAATCGTCTTCGGAGTGGTCTCTATCTTAACCAAGATTCTTTTCTCCAGATCAGGGATAAAGGCTGATGCCTTCTGGATAAGCCGCCGGGAGAGTTCCTCTTTCGTTTTACGACCCCAATCCGCGCTGAAACCATAGGAAGCCTTGCAGCTCAAGCAGACGGTATTTTTCCCCGAAGGCGCATGGGATGGGTTGACTTTCGACGGAACAAGGAGGTAGAAAGGGGCCTTCTCGGAAATTCGATTTTCGTGCAGGAAGTCAAATTCTTTCCGGAGTGGGTCCTCAAAAAAAACTTCGTTATTCGAGACGGGAAGTTCGTCCAAGCCCCCTTCGATCCCCAGATAGAGGATGAAATAAGAAAGAGAAGGCCTCATCCCTTTTAACTTTGACCGAAAGCCACTTGGGATCTCGTTCTCTCCGACGAGGACCGAAAATGTTTGGTGAGCATCGACGTTGGAAATGACGGCTTTTCCCGTCATTTCCTGCCCATTCTTCAGCCGCACACCGATTGCCCTTTTCCCATCGATCAGAATGTGTTGAACCTCATGACCCGTCAAGACTTGTGCTCCCATCTTCTTAAGAACCTCTCCCATTTTAATCGGGAGTTGTTCCACCTTTCCTTCAACGCAAGATACCCCATAATTAAAATAGGACATCTCAATCCCCGCCATCCCCACTGCGGAGATTTCCTCCGGAGGAAGCAGCGCATAGGAGCTTCGGATCGAGAGAAGGGTTTTCAAGAAGGGATGGGAGATAAACTCGTCAAGAAGTTCTCCGTAGGTCTTATCTTTATACCGCGAGAGCAAAGGATATTGGGATACAAAGGAGGAAGGTTCAAACCAATTGAGAGAGGATCGGAGGCTAGAAAATTCTTCAAACATTTTTCCCAGGGCTGCATAGACCTCTTTTATCCCCTTTTCTTCTGCGGGGAAAAGCGAGGAGAGGTTTTCAATGTGGGTTTCCATTCTGGAGGATTGACTCACCCTGCGATCCGGAAAGCAATACTCTCTTGCGGGCTCGAGGGGGATGAAGCGGATTTGATCTAAAAGGTCTAATTGCTTTAAGACTTTCCATACTCTCCCTCCCTCTTGACATTCCCCCAGCGATTGGACTGAGAGGTCGAACGAAAATCCTTCTTTCTGAAAAGAAGTACAGCAGCCGCCCACCTTCTGATTTTTCTCGATCACCAAGACTTTCAATCCCTTTTGGGCGAGAAGACAACCGCAGGTGAGCCCTGCCATCCCCGCTCCAATGATGATGACATCCGTATCTGACATGGGCCAAAAGTATAACACAGCACTTCAGCTTTCGTCGAATTCTACATTTTTTGAAAATGATAATGATTATGTAGCTGGTAAGACTCGATCGTTTTACAATAGACCTTGTAAGGTCTGATATGATCCACAAAGAAAAATTCATTTCGGGCGTCGTCCCCCCCACAGAGCGATCAGAGCCCGCCTGGTGGCTCGTCTTCCGGGAGAGCAACCTCCTCGTTTATCAGGAGCCTTCCCCGGCAGGCCCTCCGTATCTTATTGACCTAGAAGAATTGGGACTGACAGCTTTATCCGAGCACTACCTGGGCCGACTCGATGATCGGCCTTGCTATGCTGCCGAAGTCGCTGAACAAACGAATCCGCCGGCAGGAATGACCTTCGAAGGCTTACGTCAAATGTACGGCCGTCTGGACGAAAACCTGTTCTGGATCGCAGCCCGGGCAGTTCAAATTGTGGATTGGGATAGAACACACCGGTTCTGCGGCCGATGCGGAGTTCCGTTGAATACGAAAACCACGGAACGAGCGAAAGAATGTCCTCAATGTGGTCTGCTTCATTTTCCCCGTCTGGCTCCGGCGATCATTGTCCTTGTCGAGCGAGGCAACAAATTGCTTCTGGCCCGGTCCCGTCACTTTATGCCAGGGATGTACAGCGTCCTCGCCGGATTCGTGGAACCGGGTGAGTCGCTCGAGGAGGCCGTCGCGCGAGAGGTCAGGGAGGAGGTGGGAATTGAGGTCAAGGACATAACTTATTTCGGGAATCAGCCCTGGCCTTTTCCCCATTCCCTCATGATTGGTTTTACAGCCACTTACGCCGGCGGTGAGATTTCGCTCAATGATGATGAGATCGAGAATGCCGGCTGGTTCGAGGTTGACCACTTGCCGCGTATCCCCGGAAAAATCAGCATCGCCCGCAAGCTCATCGATTGGTTCGTGGAGAAATGCGGGAAGGGACTGGATCGCACCCCCCCAATCCCCCCAACCCCCCTTTACTAAAGGGGGGGCGAGGGGGGATTTCTGATTTTCATGGCTCACCCCTGCCGACCGGTAGGCGGGCGTGGCGAACCCTTGATGAAGGATTACTCGGTTTTGTTTTTTGCGTCTGTTTCCTCTGCGACAACACCATAGACATTGTTGGAAGGCGGGATACCTCTTTTCTCGGGTGAGAGAGTTAATTCTCTGTAGGGAGGATGAGATTTCCGATTATGAGAAACGAGCCCTTTGACCACATCCCATCCTATCTTTTTCTGTTTGGCCATTTCCGTGATCTCCTCCAGGGCTGTTCGATTGTCATACGCTCCGGATCGATAAGGCCTGGGCATAATCAGGGCGTCGTAAATGTCGCTCACAGCGATGATTTCCACTAATGGATCCCTAAGCGGGATACCTCGGGGATATCCCGAACGGTCTCTCCTTTCATGATGATCAAGGCTCACCGTACAGGCGAGGTGTCGGCGGTTCTTGTAGTAATAGCCAAGGAGCACATAGCCGGCTGCGGCGTGATGTTCTAAGAAGCCCCGCTCTGTTTTAGTGAGAGGCGTCGTCTTCTTCAGGATGTGTAAGGGGACGCACATCTTGCCGATGTCATGCGTAGGACCGGTTGCGGACAAGTGGATGCGTTCCTGGTCGTCCGGTATCAGATCTGTTGCCAAAAGCGTAGACAAGGCGAACACCATGAGAACATGGGTGTAGGTGTACAAGTCATGCTGTTTGAAATAGTCTAGGGACTGCAGGATAGGAATGGAAAAATGGACTGTCTCTAAAAGATTCAAGAGATCGTTGATTTGTTTCTTGTCGTGGAAAATGGTCGCGTAAGGAGGGACGCTGAGAAAATTTAAACAATCCTCTTTAACTGAACCGTACAAAAGTAGGGGATATGTCTGATAGGAGTCGGCCCCGTGCGAATCAATAACAGCATCTAACGCCTCCTCCGTCAGAAGGGTGCCAGGAGGAAACAACAATTGATTATCGTGTGTTCGTATCGGATGCTGAAGCGTCAAGCCTGGCATAAAGCAACGCCTCCGGTGGCTAAATTATCATTGTGAGCGACTGAATGTCAATACATTCTCTCTTCCTGTCGCAAACGAAAAATGGAGTATTTCTTTTTCGTAGAGCTAAGCTACTGGTATATTAAGAAAAATGACTCGTATCCTTTTGATCCTGTTTTCCATTATCGTTTTCTCTGTCATTTTAGGTTAGGGCATTTTACCCCTGCAAAAGCCCAGGAAACAGGTACGCTCTCAGTTACAACCACGCCCGTCAGCGGGGCCATTTATATATACTTCGTGTTTAAGGGTACAAAGTTCTGGAGTGGAGATTTAAGAGTGCTCTATTCTCTCTAGAATCTTCGAAACAAATTGCTCAGCACGTCAAGAAAAATTAGGAAATTCTAATTCTATTCTAATCTTGTTTTAACGGTGATCGTGGTATGTGCCAATCTGATATGAACCTTCATAGGAAGAGATAAGTCACAAACAGCATGACCTACAGGCCAGAGACCCCATTTGACAGCATCGAAAGCGCGAAACAGTTTGTCGAACTGTTGATCGAAGCGATCGAGGAATCCAGACGTGACGTGGAAGCAGACATTGCATCGGCTAAAGGAAAGCGCTCGGGACGCAGCAAGAAAGCCCTCCAGCTTGTCTCCACCAACCTGGCGAAGTTGAGTCAGCACATGACCACAAGTCGCCGAATTTTGAACCACTTAAAAACCTTACGCCGACTGCTTCTCCAGGAGCGCCGACTCGACAACACTTTGCAGACCAGAAACGGTAATCGCGAACTGAGCCGATGGTCTTAAAGTGGGAGGTAATAGGCGTTATTCGCAGACCCTTTTTGAGAACTCATTCCTGTACTCGTTATTTTCTAAAATCCTCCTTCCATACAACCTTTCAACTGGTAATCGATAATGGGATCTATTTTACTGGCCAATTCCTGTCTCCCTTTGTGAAATAAATACTTCTTCCTTACCTCTTCCTTCCCGAAATGTTTGACCATCCGTCCTGTGCTTTAATACTACATTTCTTACGGAAAGACTGAATTTGACATCTTACCTTGAAAAACCTCTTTTGATTAGGCTATAAAGATTTACTAAATATTAAATGCGTTTTCTATGACGGTAAAGAGGACGAGGATGAAGGGAAATGGCCAGATTGAGAACCCGGGAAAATGGGTTGAAACCTTGATAAAAGATTTCATTAACAGGTCTCCAGAAAATACTCTCCAGAATAGGGCAAATGAAAAAGCCTGGGAAGATCCACTCGTGGGATTTTCGAGCGGTGATGATCCTCTGTACCAGGATTATAAGGAATATGTCGGAGCATTTCATCGGACCCCTTTGGAGATATTTGCCATGACTTTCCCCTCAGTAGAGGTATCAGCGAAAGACTTAACAGTTATAAGTTGGGTTTTACCACAAACCGAAGCGACAAAATCAGATAATCGGAAAGAGGTGGCCCATCCCTCGGAAAGATGGGCTAGGGCACGAATGTTTGGCGAAGAAGTGAACGTCAAGCTTGCCAAACACGTGGTAGCGACTTTACAAGAGTTTGGTTTTAGGGGTGTGGCACCTTCTCTTCTTTCTCCATCTTTCAAATGGATGGAATCTGAGCGCTATACCATTGCCTCCACTTGGTCCGAGAGACATGCAGCCTATACTTCCGGGCTCGGGACATTTGGTCTTTGTGACGGGTTGATTACTGCCAAGGGCAAGGCGATGCGTTGTGGTTCTGTTGTCGCCAACATCAAGATTCCTTTTACGAAAAGGCCCTACCAGGATCACCACGCTTACTGTTTATTTTTTTCGAAAGGAACCTGTGGAAAGTGTATCGAGCGTTGCCCGGCTGGCGCTTTAACTCCTGTGGGGCATGATAAAGTGAATTGCAGAAGTTATATCTTTGCGAATGTTATAGCCTATGTGAAATCCAATTTTGGTTTTGAAGGTTATGGTTGCGGCCTCTGCCAAACAGGCGTTCCTTGTGAATCCAAAATTCCATCAGCGAAAGAGTCCCACTCCATGTAGTTTTTTAATTTAGAATCAGATTTTGATGCTTTTATATTCGCCCGGTAAACGTTGATCCGGAGGACTATCTTATTTTTAAGGCTTGCGGGTGAAGTCCTCAAGGCGAGTATCCATATTTTTATACCAGATTTCAAACGATAATCTTCAAGAAGATACTTCTCACAATCTCATTTTGGCATTGACAAAGGGTTCATCTTGTGTATCTATTAAACGTACAACTCAACAAAATCTTCTCTTTCCAAAGATGCTTTTGGATCGCCACGAGCTATTATTTACTGAGCCTTTCGAAGCATTGTAGCGCTATAAAAACTAGTGTTAGCTGAATAGCGCAGCCGTCAAACTTGCGCGTCCCCCAAGATTATGAGCTCGTGGCTGCCGGAGTCCTTGGGACGGCTTTGATCCCGATTCAGAATTGCAAGACTAAAAAGAAAGCCCAACCAGCTTCAACGAACCGCGAATAGCGTCTACGAAGCCAAGTCGTTGTACTCGGTTTCGTTGGGATGGAAGCTTAAGACATCCAAGAAAGAGCTTTTTTAAATTTGACTTTGGAGGGAAACATGAAAATTGTTGCGATAACTGCGAGCTATCGAGGAGATAAAGGCTTCACACAATTTTTAGTCAACAAGATAGCTTCCGGCGTTACTGGAGAAGGGGCATTATTCGACAGTATTGTCTTATCAAAGCACAGAATTAATCACTGCATTGGATGCCAGGTATGCCATACAGAAAAAAGTTACCTGAAATGCATTTATGAAGACCAGGATGACGTTAATGAAATTTTTAATAAGATGAGAGAGGCTGATATCATCCTATTTGCTACCCCGGTTTACCTTTTTAGTATGTCTGGTTTGCTGAAGATCTTCCTGGATCGAATCCACTCAACGGGGGACTCGAATAAGCTGCGGATGTCGAAGAGTGGTTTGTTTTTTCACGACATAGATCATGAGCTATGCTCGAAACCGTTCGTATTACTTGTCTGTTGTGACAACCTGGAAGATGAAAGCCCGGGGAACGTGATCTCATATTTCAGGACTTATTCTAAATTCATGGACGCTCCCATGGTAGGAACGCTTGTCAGGAAAACGGGTAAGCTTATAGGACATGGAAAATCACCGGAAAAAGAGAAACAGTACCCTAAGATTTATGATGTATATGATGCATTTCATCAAGCGGGGAAAGAATTAGCAACCATAGGCAGGATTAGTTCAACGACACAAAAGCGTGCGAATCAACAGATAATAGACGTGCCTCTCCTGGCCCTATTGATGAAATTCCGATGGTTCAAGAGACGAGGATTGGAGAAGGCTAAAAAAATGTTTATGTAACTGGCGAGTGGGCTCAGAGTTCTAGGCAAACCATTGTCCTGAGATGTTGAACTTGGACATAGACCAAATTCCCAGTTAGCCCATAACCGCAAAAGAAGTTAAACGTAGACTCGTAGCTATCCTCAGTGCGGATGTGATGGGATATAGCCGCCTTACGGGGGTGAGGTCAACCCCTGACTTTCACAGTTTTAAGATACCTCCAGACCTCCCGACCAGAGGGTCTGAGAAAACCCTAACTCGTGCTTAAAAGGAGACCAAAATGCTACTAAAACCAACTGATGTAATATTTACTTTTCGTCCTTGGGATCCTGTTAGCGAAGTTATAGCCTTCTTTACTTTCCCTGTTTTGTATAAAGGAGTCTTGCATCATCTATCTCATGCTGAGACAATCGGGAAAGTAATAGACGATGATAACGTAATGTGCTATTCGGCTGATGCCAGTGGGCTGAATTATGATAAGGTTCAGCTTTCAAGTATTCCCTTTTGGGTGGGAAAAACTTGCCCATCTCTTACAGATACTCAGAGCATTGAAATTCTGAGATGGCTGAAGCAACATCAAGGAGTTCCTTATAATTTCTTAGGGCTACTTGATTTCCCACTCCAAGTGCCTTTGGATCAAAAGAATGCTCTGTATTGCAGCCAAAGTGTTTATTACGCCTATGCTTTGCTGGAAGATAAGTATTTCAATGATCCTAAGACTGGTGGGAAGTCGCTTCTTATGGATGCTCCGTGGGTAAGCCCTGCACATTTATACACTTCGCCTTATCTTACTAGAGTGGCAGGCAATTAAAAAAGCAGGATAACTTCCTCTACTCAACAAAACTCCTTTTTCTCTTTCCAGCGAAAATTTCAACCCGATATCCTCACTTTAAGGATAGTGCAGGAACTGGCAAGATATGTTCACCTTTTATATGCTGTGGCACCGTTCAATCGGGACCTTTAAGTTTCTCCTGAACTCGCGACCTTGAACCTCAGCAACCCACACAAACTTTTTCAAATTGTGATCAACCTTCTTGCCGATGAATGATGATAAATACCGTACGGTTCCTATAAAAATACAGGATTCACCCCATATACTTTTTCAAGTGCAGTCAATAGCTTAAGGATGAGTGACGTGTATTCCTGGAACGTTCGGGATGAAAATAAGTTGGACAGGGAAGGGATTTTAAAAAAGTTGTGTGCAGCATGCGAACTGGCGGGTTTTGAGCATTCCAGACATGTTTTTCACCTTTATCGCTTATCACTACCACTTTATGAGCCCCTCCCCCTCTCCCTCAGCCAGACAGATGGGTAGGGGACAGAAAGGAGAACGAAGATGCTTGAGATGCTTTCACGTTACTGGTGGGCTTTTGTGGTGAGAGGGATTTTCGCGATTCTGTTTGGCATCCTGGCCTATGCCTGGCCCGGGATCACTCTGGCAACCCTCATCATTTTCTTCGGTGCCTATGTCCTGATTGACGGGATTCTACTGCTCATCAAGACGATTGGCAACTGGGGTGAAAGGGATGACCGGTGGCTTCTTCTGCTGGGGGGACTTCTGGGCATAGGAATCGGGGTGATCACACTCGTTGCTCCCGGTATTACGGCGATAGCACTGATTTTCTACATCGCTGCTTGGAGCCTCGCAACGGGAGTCCTGGAGATTGCTGCGGCCATTCGTCTCAGGAAAGAAATCCAGGGGGAAGGCTGGATGATCCTAAGTGGCATCGCTTCGATTGTCTTCGCCATTCTGGTGATGTTTTTCCCGGGTGTTGGAGCTCTCGGCCTGCTTTGGCTGATCGCCGCCTACGCAATAATCTTCGGGGTAATGCTCGTGATACTCGGGTTCAGGCTTCGCAGACACCGCTCGCGATCCAAGAGTGCAACAGTAAGACTCTAGAGATCGAACGATCATCCGGATTCCTTCACGCCCTTTAGATCCGAAGAGATCCAAGGTCTCGGACCTGACGTAAAAGGTGTATTTATGATACCCCTCAGAGACACCATTTCACGTATAGCGTTTCCATCTATTACATGGATGCTTATTATGTTAAACGGGGTTGTTTTTATCATCGAACTATCCCTCCCCGAGAATATTCTGGAGCATGCCTCTTATCTCTTTGGCCTTGTCCCTGCAAAATACTCCGATCTCCAATGGGGTCTTAGT
>DASPPQ010000265.1:0-9106 GCA_035625415.1 Thermodesulfobacteriota bacterium | reverse complement strand
CTTGGATGACCTGATTACGATGAAGCAGGCTGCCGCAAGGCCGAAAGATCTTGAAGACCTCAAAATCCTCCGAATTCTCAGAGAGAAGAAATAAGCAGCCGTGACACGGAAATGGAAAGATAAGGAGACGAGAGAAAGGATGATAGGGGAATGGGGCGACATGAACAAACATCTTTTTTGAAATATAACACCTACAAACAGTTGAGATCTGCCTACGTAAAGGGTTGATCATTTTCATCGCCATCACCGGTTCTCCGCGTCTCCGTGTCACCCTATCAATAAGTTCTCGACGTCGGCGATGCTTTGAAAGACAAAATCGGGTTGAGCGGGAGTGTGTTTGTATCCCTCGAGCGTCTTTTCGTCGGTGACGCCAGTCAGCACGATCCCCGTTGCAATCCCGGAATCCTTGCCCATCTTGATGTCCGTCTCAAGACGATCTCCAATGAGGATGCAATCCTCGGGTCTTAATTCCATCACATCCAGGGCCGCTTGAATCATGATCGGAGAAGGTTTCCCGACAACCACTTCCACTTTCTTCCCAGTCACAGCTTCAATAGCCGCGATCATTCCTGCGCAATCCGGAATCTCTCCTCCCTCTACCGGACAGGTGCGGTCAGGGTTGGTGGCAACAAAATGGGCTCCAAGTTTAATGGCCTGGAAGGCAATATTCAGCTTGCGGTAATCGAAGGTTCGATCAAAAGCAACCACAACGTAATCGATCTCTTTGGGCTCATCGGTCATTTGAAAACCCGCTCTTTTCAACTCTTCAATAAAAGGAGTCTCCCCTGCTACAAAGAGTTTCGCCTCAGGGGCAACCTTCTTGAGATAATTAACCATCACAAAGCTTGAGTTAATCACTTCCTCAGGTTGGGTTGGAATGCCAAACCGGGTCAGTTTGGAAGCGTATTCATCCCTCGTCTGAATAGGTTTATTCGAAAGGAAAACAACCTTCCTCTTTTTTTCTCGCAGCAGCCGGACCACACTCTCCGCCCCAGGGATGAGCTGATCGCCTCGATATACGGTCCCATCTAAGTCGAGAATAAATCCCCTAAACATCCTTCACCGCCTTTCCTCTTATCCTTTCTGGAAGTAAAAAAGAATCTTTTGAATTAAATGAAAGCTTAATCCGGCCATCAACGCCGAGGCCGGGATAGTGATCAACCAGGCCAGGATGATATTTTTTGCCACTCCCCAACGCACCGCTGAGATTCTCTGCCCCGCTCCGACACCCATGATGCTGGAAGAAACGACGTGCGTTGTGGACACGGGACCTCCGGCTAAGGCCGCCCCTAATATGATTATCGCCGAGGAAGTTTGAGCGCAGAAAGCGTGAACAGACCTCAGACGATAAATCCTTGAACCCATAGTCTTGATGATTCGCCATCCCCCAGTCGCTGTTCCAAAAGCCGTTGCCACACCACAACCTGCAATGGCCCAGAGGGGGGCATGAAAATTGGTAGAATACCCAAGGATGAACATGGACATAACCATCAGCCCAATCGATTTTTGAACATCGTTGGAGGCGTGGCTGAGAGCAAGCGCAGCAGAAGAAGGAATCTGTATACGGTTGAAGAACCGGTTTACCTTCGGGGGAGCGTTCCGAAAGATACGGAGGGTTACCTTTAAGAAAAGCATGCCGGAAATGAGCCCTATCAAAGGCGAGACCACAAGGAAGGCAATCACATAGAGAAGTCCTCTCCAAAGAATTCTACCCGGCCCATAAGCAACCAGCACAGCTCCCACCATTCCTCCAATCAAAGCATGGGTCGAACTCGAAGGGAAACCGAGGTACCAGGTGATCAGGTTCCACAAGATGGCTCCAGAGAGAGCAGCCATGAGGAAGGCTGCGGAAATATCAATAACCCTTGGATCGTAGGAAGGGAGGTTTATAATGTTCTCCGCTATCGTTTTGGCCACGGCCCTTCCAAAAAAAAAGGGAACGATAAACTCACAGGCAGCCGCCATGAGAAGGGCCCTTCTGGGAGAAACCGCTCTGGTCATAATGATGGTTGATACGACATCCGCTCCATCATGAAAGCCGCTGGAGTAGGCAAAGAAAAGTGCGAGGAAAATAATAACAACAGGAAACCCCATTACCCGAAAACCCCTCCCATTTTTGTCCCAGCAATCTTGCTGATGGCAAAAAGACAGACTGCTCCGAGAATAATCAAAATGAGGCCCAAAGCAGCCGCTTCGTTCACGGAGCCTCCAATATAGAAATTAAAAATTCCAACGGTCATCATCTCATGACCCGGGACCACCAGGAGCAGTGTGGCCGAGGCCTCCTGGAGAGCAAGTATAAAGGAATAGAGGGAGCCCACCAAGACTCCCTTCCAAATCAGTGGAAGTGTAACATCTTTAAAGGTCTTCATTTTCGGAGCCCCTACACTTTCAGCAGCTTCTTCAAAAGACCTATGAACGATCAAAAGGGAAGCAAACGTTCCCCTCACGGTATAGGGAAGCCGTCTTACACCGAGTACGATGGGAATCACAACCCACATGCCGAGCAGGGCTGCGTTCATGAATGGCAGAGGATCTCTGAAGGCCCTGAGGTAGGCAATGCCGATTCCAGTTCCCGGAAGAGCCAAGATCAGTGTGGTCAGTGAATCCAGAAGATTCCGTCCCGGCACTTTCGTCCGGGCCATCACCCAGGCCACGGGGACCCCAACGATAATACAGATGAACACAGAGATGCCCGCATACAGTAAACTGTTGATAATGAACTTCGGCGTTTCGATAGAGACCCGCTCAAAATACCTCAAGGTATATTTCACCGGCAATGGGGTGAGCGCCCAGCCCTTGCCGAAGGAATCAAGCGCGATACCCAGGTAAGGGATGAAGGCAAAGATCAAAACGATCAACAGAAAAATAACGACCCCAGCCCGGTCCCAGGGAGAAATCTTCTTTCTCTCGATCTTTGAATAAGAAAGAGAACTATAATCCTTGATGGCCACATACTGTTTGGCGATGATCAGGAAGAGGATAGCCAGTATGACCATAATGGCGGAGATGACGATCCCCATTTTGAAGAGCCTTCGGTCAACAAATTGGACAATATTGAGATAAGCCTGCGAAGCGAGCAAGTTATCGATGCCCACCACCAGCGGCGTGGCGAAGTCGGCAAAGGTCCAGATGAAGACCAGAAGCGCCCCCGAGACATAGCCCGGCGTGGTGAGTGGAAAGGTGATATCACAGAATTTCCGCAGGCCCCGCGACCCCACGCTTTCTGCTGCTTCATCGAGAGAGGGAGAGATTTTTCCCAGAGCATCGACGATACTCAGGGTCATGAGGGGAAAGAGGTGAAGCGTCTCCACGAGCAGGACACCGTGGATGCCGTACATGAAATTAACGGGTTTGGAAAATCCCAAATAGTCCATTAAGATCACATTCACCGTTCCGGCACGGCCCATGATGAACACAAATCCCATCACCCCGACGAGCGGAGGCATGACCATGGGGATGATGGTAAGGTAAGAAAAAAGATTTCTTCCGGGAAATTCAAAGCGCAGGAGGAGAAATGCAAGGCTGATCCCGATGATCGAAGTGGTGACCACTGTCGCCGTACCGAGCAAAAGCGAATTGACCAGGGTCTTCAGGTAAAAAGAATCCGTGAAAAAATCGTAGAAGTTCATCAAGGTGAAGACACCCTGATCGGTTGTGAAGGCATCGTAGAAAAGGCGGATGAGAGGATAGATTAGAAAGATGCCAAAGAAGGCCCAGATCCCGGCATAGCCGAGCAAGCCTTCGATCTTCACCCGTGGCCAAACACGGAGCTGACTGACAGCGATGGTTGATTCGTTCGGAGAGTTCATGGCAGGGCGGTTCACCCCTTATCCTTTCGCTCTCTCCTCTCGGGAGAGGTGCGGGGTGAGAGGAATACCTAATGTGGTCTTTATTGGAAAACTGACATATACCTGTTCTCCTACGGAGAGAGGTTGGCAACCCCAAGGGTTCTGAACGTCCACCTTAAGGATGATCTCGCGATCGACCTCTACATCGTAGCGAATCGTATTCCCGATATAAGAAGCAAAACTCACCGTGCCGCTGATACAATTAAATCCCTCTTGAACCTCTTTTGATTGGCTGATGGAGGCGGTCTCCGGTCGAACACTGACCATACAACGATCTCCCGGTTTTGAGCGTCCGTTGCCAATACAGATCAGAGAGCCGACCTCGGTCTGGACTCTCATCCATTTTTCAGCGGTATTGATTTCTTGGATATCACCGGAGATGAGGTTGTTGATCCCAATGAAGTCGGCGACGAAGGGATTCTCGGGCCTTTCGTACAGATCTCTGGGGGAACCAATCTGCAGTAATTTGCCCAAATTGATCACCGCGATACGATCCGAGAGGGTCAAAGCTTCTTCCTGGTCATGGGTGACATAGATGGTCGTAATCCCGAGGTCTTTTTGGAGCTTGCGAATCTCAGCGCGCACTTGGATGCGAATCTTTGCATCCAGATTACTTAAAGGTTCGTCTAATAGAAGCACATCAGGGTTTAAAACAAGAGCCCGCGCCAGCGCAACACGTTGTTGTTGTCCCCCTGACAGCTGTCCCGGATACCGATCTTCGAGCCCCGATAGGTTGACAAGTCTTAAGACATGAGAGACCTTTTCGACAATCTCAGCCTTAGGGGTTTTTCTAAGTTTAAGTCCGTAGGTGATATTGTTAGAAATCGTCATGTGAGGCCAGAGGGCATAGTTCTGAAAAACCATCCCGATATTCCGCTCATAAGGCGGGATAGAGGAAACCGGTTTCCCATCAAAATAAATTTCTCCGTGATCGGGCTTATGGAAGCCTCCGATGAGACGAAGGATAGTCGTCTTTCCACAACCCGAAGGCCCAAGAAGCGTAAAAAGTTCTCCATCCCGGATCTCAAGGGACACATCGCTCACTGCTTCCAGTGTCCCGAACCTTTTCACGATATCCTTAAGCTGAATATTCATGTCAGATTCTCATTGAACGAACTGAACTACCCCCGCCTTGAAGGCGAGGGTTCTTAAACATATTGTCGACTTAAAGTCGACTTTACTGATTCTCGTTCTTTTGTACGTCATTCCTGCGCAGGCAGGAATCCAGTTTTTTCTTTACCGTCCTGGATTCCCATCTTCACGGGAATGAAAATTCCAATGCCATATGATTCAGATCCTCATGGTCGGCCTAATTCCAACTCCGTGACGAATAGGTCACCAATGACCGGCCGACCATTTCGCAAAGTCTTCGCTTCGCCTTAAGGCGAGGGGTTTCTACCATCCCCGATGGGGACACTAAATCCTCCCGGCCCCCCTTTGCAAAAGAGAGGCAATGCGGGGATTTGTATTTAAGTTTACAAACTTCACTTCTCCTTGATCATCTCTTGATGTTTCTCAGCAATCTCCTTCCTGAAATAAGCATTCACTTCTTCAATCCTCTTTTTTGGTCCAGCGATCTTATCGTTGTAGACATTCCCAACCTGAATATCGAAGAAAGACCTCATGCCCCCTGTGAATTGAACTGCCTTTTCGGCGGGAGAGCCTGGGGCCCCTTGGACTTTATACTTGGGTGTAATAGCATAGAGCCCCCGTTCCATAAAAATCTTCTGGCCTTCTTCTGTGAGTAGGAATTCGATAAAGGCATGGGCCGCCTTCGGATGAGGCGCCCCCTTGAGAACAGCCATCGGCTCAGGCGTGACGTACGCATTTCTGGGATAGACGAACATGACGTCATACCCCGACAAAACTTCGGCAAATGCCATGTAGCTCGGCACAGCAAACCCGACGGCAAATTCCCCTTTAGCCACAACGTTTGGAACGTCACGCGAGCGGGCTGTAAAAATTCCCGTATTGGCGGCCAATTTCTTCAACCAGTCCCATCCCTTCTCCCATCCATACATAGCGAGTATGACCTCATAGCTTGCATGGCTGGAGCTCGAACGATCGGGTGTGCATTGGGCAATCTGCCCTTTTAGTTTTGGGTTGAGCAGATCATCCCAGTCTTTGATCGTCACTCCCAAGCGCTGCAGCAACTTCGGCTGATAGATGAACCCGTACGGTTCCAGGGTCGTTCCCACCCAGAATTTCTTAGGATCTTTTAGAGGTAGTCCTATGGGTTTCCCAAGGGTAGCCGGAATCTCGTCCCACATCTTTTTCGGGATCATTATTTGATCCAAGAGGCCTTCTGCTGCTAAGTTGTCGAAAAGTGTTCCTTCGCCACCCCAGAAGACATCTGCCCTGGGTCTGCCTCTCCACTCCAGGATCTGCCCATATGCCACTGGAGTTCCTTGAGGCATGGCACTGGTCTTCATGTCGATGTTCCATTTTTTCTTCGCATAGTCAGCAAAGGCCTTTAATGCCGGGTCGTGGACATCTTTGGAGACAGGAGTAATGAGGTAAAACTCATTCTCAATCGCCTGTCCAAAGGATATTCCTCCGAAACATAAGAACCCCATCAGTAATACCGTTAATATAATGATGATTCGTTTCATCCTAATACCTCCTCTTCACCTATGAAATGTCGCAAATTTTAGAGATCATATATAGGACGAGGAAAGTTGTCAAGGCAAAACCCGGCCGCGTTCCTTTCTTGACTTTTCTCGGTAATTCACTTTAAAATAAGATAAATTTAGTCTCCGAGCCAGTTTCCTAATTCCCTCTCTTTAGGGACACGGAAATCGGCCAGCAGGGCATAGCTGGAAACGGCTATACCTCCCGTGTTTGGAAAGGAGACGGGCAATGGAATTCCAAAGGCCAATATCTCAAACACGGATATTGGCTTTTTTTGTTCTGTTTCAGATTGCAAATTGTGGATTTCGGATTTGATTCCGCAATCTGTAATCCGCAATCGCAAATCAAAAAATATGCTCCTCGACCCTTTTAGACGAAAAATAAATTACCTCCGGATCTCAGTAACGGACCGATGCAATTTGAGATGCCGCTATTGTATGCCCGAAGAAGGAATCCCCCTGATCCCTCACGAAGAAATCCTAACTTACGAAGAGATATTAAGGATAGTCCTTGTTTTTACCACAGAAGGAATTTCTAAAATCCGCCTGACCGGGGGGGAACCGCTGGTCAGAAAAGGGATCGTAGATTTCATTTCCCGCCTTTCCCGAATTGAAGAGATAAAGGATCTGAGCCTTACTACGAATGGAATCCTTCTAAAAGAGTTTGCCCACGACCTTAAGAAGGCCGGTTTGAAAAGGATCAATATCAGTCTGGACTCCCTCAAAAAAGAGAGGTTCTGCCAAATTACTCGAAAGGACGATTTTGAGAGGGTATGGGCGGGGATAGAAGAGGCATTGAGGGTGGGGCTTTTCCCCATTAAAATTAATATGGTTGCCATCCAGGGATTGAATGATGATGAAATCGAACCCTTTGCCCAACTCACCCTCCATCTTCCTCTCATCATTCGGTATATCGAATATATGCCTTCCGGAAACGGGGAGGACTGGATAGAAAGCAACATCTTGACCATTCCCCGGATCAAGGCCCGTCTTGAAAATGTCGGTGAACTGATCTCGATTCCGTCAGGCCGATGGGATGGCCCGGCAAAGAGATTCCGAATTGAAGGGGCTCTTGGAGAAATTGGATTGATCGGGGCAGTCAGCAGTCATTTCTGTGATGATTGCAATCGCCTTCGACTGACCCCTGACGGCAAAATCCGGACTTGCCTCTTTTCTGATGAGGAGATCGACGTAAAGGAACTTCTGAGAAACGGCGGATCCGATCAGGATTTAAAGGAACAGCTTCTCGTCGCCCTCGGAAAAAAGCCAGAGAGACACCCTATTAACACACACCAGTTTAAAAAATGCCAGAGGAATATGTCAGCGATCGGAGGATAATTTGAGAAATTGGTTATTCAGTCATTAGGTCATTGAGTCATTGATTTAAGAAAAAATTGAAGCTCAAAGCTGAAAGCTCAAGGGGCCTATGTTTGAAATAATAGCTTAATGACCTAATTACTTAATGACCAAATGACCTCTAAGGAGAGGAAAGGATGCCACAACTTACGCATTTCGACAAGAAGGGCCGGGCAAAGATGGTCGATGTGAGTAAGAAGGCGGAGACCGTACGCGAAGCAGTTGTTCGAGGATCGGTCTTCATGAATTCTAAGACCTTCAAACAGATAATGTCCGGCAAGATTTCAAAGGGAGATGTCCTCGCCGTAGCTAAGGTTGCAGGGATCATGGCAGCAAAAAAAACCTCTGAAATCATTCCCATGTGCCACCCACTTAATCTTTCTCATGTTGAGGTCAATTTCTACGGGCATGAAAAAGAGAGTCGAATCGATATTGAAGCGAACGTTAAGATTAAAGCCCGGACAGGCGTAGAGATGGAGGGATTCGTGGCTGTTGCTGCGGCAGGCCTTACTATTTACGACATGTGTAAGGCCGTTGATAGAGGAATCGTGATATCGGATATCCATCTGGTTAAAAAAACCGGGGGAAAGAGTGGAACGTACGCCGCCAAGCGCAACGCGCAGAGCGCATAGCGTTCAGTCATTCGCAGTTTATGATCCACGGTTTGAGATTTTTTGTTTTTTGCTATGCTCAATGCGCAATGTCGGCTGGATGGTAACAATTGAAGCGAAGTTCACTACTACTAAGGGATGTAATGAAATGAAGGAAACTATGAAAGGAAGAGTCCTCGCCGTCAATATCAGCGAAAAAAAGGGGACGAAGAAGACCAATGTCCACTCCTGCGCGCTATTGAAGGATTCTGGTTTAGAAGGGGATGCTCATGCGGGTCCGTGGCACCGCCAGGTTAGTCTGTTGGCAGATGAATCTATTGAGAAAATGAGAGCCAAGGGCCTGAACGTAAGCTATGGGGATTTTGCAGAAAATATCACCACAGAAGGCATCGATCTTGTTCATTTCCCCATTGGGACAGAAATTCGAATCGGAGACTCAGTCCTCCTCCGTGTCACTCAAATCGGAAAGGAATGCCATGCGCGCTGTGCCATTTACTACCAGGCAGGCGATTGTGTGATGCCCAAGGAAGGGATCTTCGCCGAAGTGGTAAGCGAAGGAGAAGTGAAGGTGGGAGATGAAATAATCATTGGTTAATCGGGTTTATTGAGTTTATCGGGTTTCTTGGGTTTATGGAATTTGTAGAATCATTGTTTCGAT
>DASPPQ010000264.1:0-3426 GCA_035625415.1 Thermodesulfobacteriota bacterium | reverse complement strand
ATGTTTCCGGTCCAGCCATACCATTTCTTATTCATGGCCATCCTCCTTCCCGATCATCTGCAAGGCTCCAAAAAGACAAGCACTGACGCATGCTGGTTCCATTTCATTCTTTCTTCGCGCACCGATCTTGCCGCAAAACCTTTCAAGACATTCCTGGTTCATCACGGGATAGTCCGTGCCACCTTGATCCATCTTCATGATATGAATCCCTGCAAGGCGTGGATTGAGCGGCCCAGGATCATGCCAGGAACAACTTACTTCGCATCGGCGACACCCCCGGCAATTTTCCGGGAGAATCTTAATGGAAAGTAAATTCGACATATCACCCTCCTTGTTACTCGATCTTTTCCGGCTCAAAAAAAATCCCCAAACTGACCGTAATCAGCTTGGGGATTTGCCTTCTCTCCAAGAATCCTAAATAGGCTTCGGCAGGTCTTCTGACTCGTGGATCTTCCTACTCCCCACGCCTTCCCATACCGTTTCGTCCCTAATGGCTTACGGTATAGTGGCTTCTTTCGGGTTTCGTCCCCACATACAGCGGCGGGTCCGTGCCGGATTTGCACCGGCTTCCCTCTTTTGGCCTGATACAGGCCCCCGAACACCTGCTACTTACTCTATTACACCTCCGTATAGCATACACGGTACTCTGTTGTCAATTTCATTGATTACCATTTTTAAATTGCGCTTTCTTTCAAATAAATTGCTTCTAACCTTCTCGATCATTCCAAGCCGAAACTTACAAAAAAACACCCATGTTGCCGGTGACATCAACATCTGAAAGCTAAACATATCTTGCCAGAACCATTGCTTGATATCAATTTGAGAAAGCGGAAGGTATGATCTTCAAATAATAAGTTTTCAGAGATTTAAAAGGGGCAATGTTATAGCAGCTGTCCAAAAGAGAATTCCGCCAAATACCCGCCCAAATTGCAGAGAAAAAAGCGAGGCCATCCTCATTATTGCACAAATTTATTATGGGAATTGGGGAAAATAAAGGAAGAAAGGTTAACAGAGAGCCTTTTTATAAATTGGATCCTACATCTATTTGATAAGTTGATATGTTATAAATTCGCCTGTGCGAAAGTCTCAAATCATGGTCCCCAATCTATACCAGACCATAAAATTCGGCTATTTCACAGCGCCTGAATTTTTCAAACTTTCGATTTCTGAGTCTGAAAAACCCAAGTTTTTCATTATTTCATCCGTATGCTCACCTAATTCCGGAGCTTTGCACTGAATCTCAGCTTTTGTGACAGACAATTTGATCGGATTGTTCAAAACTCTGATCTCACCATAAACCGGGTGATTCCAACGAATAAAGAATTCATTCTCCGCAGCCTGCTTGTCTTGGGTCACTTCCAACGGAGTCGCTGCCGAAGACCAGATGAGGTTTGTTGCCGATAGTATCTTCCGCCATTCTGAAAGCGTTTTGCTGGAGAAGATTCCTTCGACGATCTTGACGAGATCAGACGCATTTTGCTCCCGTGCTTTGAGCGTGGCGAATCTCGGATCATTTTCAAGCTCTGGCCGTTCGATCGTTTTACAGAAATTCGGCCAATAGTGCTGTGCGTTGGTCATGCCCAGCATGATCCATCTTTTATCCCGAGTCTCGTATACGTTTCTTATAGGATTCCCCATGCTCTTGCGCTGCGGCCTTACGGCATCTTCACCTGTGATTAGACAAGCAGAAGTGTCATACCCCAAGACCCAAGAAGCCGTATTGTAAAGCGATACCTCTACCTCCTGTGAAGTCCCTGTTTTTTCTCGGACATACAAAGCTGCCATCACGCCAGCCAGAAGGCTCAATGACGTGATGCTATCTCCGTAGCCCGGCCTTGAAATATTCGGTGCAATTCCGGCATCATGCATCAAATCCATAACGCCGCTTCTTGCCCAGAAGGATACCGAGTCATAGCCGCCGGCGTCCTTTTCAGGACCCCGTTGCCCGTAACCTGTCACGTTGGCATAGATTAATCTGGGGTTCACTTTTGAGAGGATCTTGTAGGACAAGTTGAACTTCTCCATCTCATAAGGTCTTAAGTTGTTGAGAAACACATCCGCCGAGGCGATGAGTTTATGAAGAATGGATTGCCCTTCTTTCGATCCGAGATTGATCGCAATGCTTTTCTTGTTTCGATCGGTATGCTCCCAATAATAGTTGATCTTATGGGGCTTCGCCCATCCGCCCATTCCTTGGCCCAGAACCTGGCGCCAATTGTCTCCAACTCCAGGGGGTTCTACGTGAATGACCTCTGCACCCCAACTCCCCATTAGCATTCCGGCGAGAGGCATCGCGACTGCACCACCCACTTCGACTACTTTAATCCCTTCTAATCCTCCTCCCATATTTCCCTTCCTTTAGGAACCAAGATTCTCTTCTCCTTCTACGGGTCAATTTAATATATTTGCAGATACAAACGCAAGGCATTAAGCTAAGTGGACCAACTCCTAGGGCCACATATCTTGCCCCTATCCGCACTTTACCCTAACTGAAGATATCTGGTTGAAATCTTCAATAAGGAGAGGAAATCCCACCTTGGCGATTTCAGGAAGTAACCAACGACCCAGCCTGTCCCTTTCCAATAGCGTAAAAATCCAATTAGCTGGGCATAAAACGTAACGAGAGGAGTCCAGACCCACGGTTTTTTCTGTAAATTTTAGAATGATTTTAATAGCTTCAAAACCCGAAAAAGAGGGTTCTGGATAAATACCATACTCCAGATCTTAATGAAGAACCAGACCGTTTCCCACCAGATAGAAGGTTAAGAGTTAAGGAACCGGAGATGACTCTGATGACTTGATGTTCCGGGGCAGGATGGTATTATGGGGTTAAAGAGAGAGTTGGTTGGTGAGATCAGGATGAGGAGGGAATGCGGTTGATAACTTGCTGAACTCTTCACTTCCAAAAATCTAAAAGGAGGTGTATATTACAAGCCATAAATTAAGGCATCAAAATGAGCTTTTTAAGAAATCGGAAGGTTCAGAAAAAAATGGAGGAGAACCAAATAATTGAAGCGATAAAAAGAGCCAGAAAGGGTATAGGTCAGTATTTAGCAATAATGGAACTATTCCCAATTGTGGATGTAAGTACCGATTGTGACTTTCAACGACAATTCAATGCATTCTATCGAATACGGCAGCGTCCGAGAGAATGGTATGAACAATATTATTCCTATATGGAGAGGAATAAAAAAGCTGATATTTTATTCGAACAAGTGCTTGATTATCTTTTTGAGACGCTTAGGAGGTATGAGCCATCATTCTCAAGCAAACTCGCGGCAACAATAAACCCCAATCAGCCTGTTTGGGATAGTTTCGTCCTTCAGAATACTGGGCAGAGGCCGCCATCTTATGCAGCAAATAACAGAATTGAAAGAGCAAAAGAAGTCTTTCAGAATATTCGTCAGTGGTATGAGAATCAAATGC
>DASPPQ010000263.1:0-21314 GCA_035625415.1 Thermodesulfobacteriota bacterium | reverse complement strand
TTTTCTCAGCCAATATACCCCATTTTCTTTGAAATCTCCAAGTGGATTCCAATCAACAAAACCTTGGACTACCCAAATAGCGATAAGTTCCTTTACCTTCTTGGGAAGGGCGCTCCGTTTTTTTTGTTGTCAGGTACAACTCCCTTCTTAAGCCATTGCCGGTTCTCCAGAATCACATCGTCAACAATCTCTCCGCAAAAGATACATCTCCACCCCCAATAACGTTCTTGGTCACCGAAAAATTGTTCGTAAGCCATGGCTTTGCCACAGCGATCACACTTCATGTATGAACCCACCATGAAATTATCAGAGAGTTTATCAGGACAAAGTTACGAGGTCAACAAGCACTTAAGAGAGAACTGAGACATCAAAATTGGGAACGCAGTGTGTCAGTTGGAACATCGTGGCACAAGTGGGGAATCAACGAGAAAAAAGTTTCTGTGGAAAGCGTTTGGAAAGCGAAATTTTGAGGAGGTCAAAAAGAAAAAGTCCTCTTATTTCAAGGGCCTTTTCTCGGAAAAATGGTGGAGGCGGCGGGAATCGAACCCGCGTCCAATCTTTCTTTGCCTATCCATTTCTCACTCAAATATTGAGCTTTGAAGAAAATGCGGGGAGAAGCTGACACTTTGTTGCCCGCTCGTATCTTTACTCATAGTGTCCTCTCGCTAAGAATTATGACCAAGGTGACCGCTTCGGGAGGCCACTCAAATGCCGTGGGATTGCGGTTGTACTATGATGGTGTGAGTCGGCCTTCGCGGTTTGGTATGGAGATTGCTCCGGATCCCATGAAAGACTACTTCTTGCACTTAGATGCTGGTGGCGATTTTCTGAATAACCTGTCTCCGACTGCTACCGATCCCAAATATAAGGACTCGGCCTCCATCGACAGGACGACGTACAAGGAAATCGGAACGTGGAGACTGACAGTGCAATAATGGAATAGACTTTTTGTACCCTTCCGGCTAAACAAGGCAAAAGGTCCTTTCTGTAAAGTTGCTGAATGGGCCTTTTGTATTTGGCTCAAGGATTTCTATCCCACCTCCTGATCCCTTGCATTCCCGAATTCTCAGTCACCGAAGAATTGGAATTTATTTTGCAAATTTGGGGGAGACCAAATAAAATAAGAATCGATGGAACCGATTGTCGTCATCGGGGCAGGGCTGGCGGGGTGTGAGGCGGCCTGGCAGATTGCCAAGAGAGGAGGGAAGGTGATCCTCTATGAGATGAAACCGGAGGTCTATTCTTCAGCCCACCGCTCTCCCTTCTTTGCAGAATTGGTCTGTAGTAATTCTTTCAAATCAGAATCCCTCGAAAATGCTCCGGGCGTCTTGAAGGAGGAGATGCGGAAATTAGAATCCCTCGTTTTAAGAGTCGCCAAAGAGGCGAGGGTTCCTGCGGGAGACTCTTTGGCCGTGGATCGGGAGGTTTTTTCAAGACAGATCACTCAGACCTTGGAGGGCTTAGACAATGTGGAGGTGATCCGGAGGGAGATTTCTTCTATTCCTCAAGACCGGATTACGATTATCGCCACAGGTCCGCTGACGTCTGAAGTTTTCAGTAAGGAGATTCAGAAGGTGACCGGGAGCCGCCACCTCTTTTTTTATGACGCCATCTCACCCATCGTTACGGCCGATTCGATCGATTTTGAGCATGCCTTCAAATCGTCCCGGTACGGGAAGGGGGGAGAGGACTACGTCAACTGTCCGATGGATGAGGAAGCCTATGGCCGGTTTGTGGAGGCCTTGAATCAGGCGGAGAGGGCGCTGGTGCATCCGTTTGAAAAGAGGTATCTCTTTGAAGGATGTCTTCCCGTTGAGGAGATGGCGGAACGGGGCAGGGAGACGCTTGCTTTTGGGCCCCTCAAGCCGGTTGGCCTCGTCGATCCGAAGACAGGAAAACAGCCATTTGCCGTCGTCCAGCTGAGACAGGAGGACCGGTTTGAAACGCTTTTCAATCTGGTGGGGTTTCAAACCCGATTGAAGCATGAAGAGCAGAAGAAGGTATTTCGAATGATTCCCGGGTTAGAAAAAGCGGAATTTGTTCGACTGGGCTCTATCCATCGTAATACTTTTATCGACTCCCCTCGACTGCTGGGTGAATCGCTCCGACTCAGGACGCTTCCGGATCTCTTCTTCGCCGGGCAGATTACGGGGGTGGAGGGGTACATGGAATCGACGGCGATCGGGCTGCTGTCCGGAATCAATGCCCATCGATATGCGAATGGAATGGCGGCTATCGTGCCCCCGGCCACGACTGCCATGGGTGCACTCGTCGGTTATATCACCCATTCTACCGCCGTCCCCTTTCAGCCCATGAACATCAACTTTGGCCTGTTTCCTCCTTTGCCGGGGAAAAGCAGAGGCAGAGGGAAACGACTCCTTTTGGCGAAGCGAGCGTTGAGGGACATGGAGGAGTGGAAGAACAGAAGTGAGGCATAAAAAAACCGGGAGCCGAATGACAGTGAGGAATCGATGAAACAGAAAAACTGTTTTCGATGCGGGAAGGAGCTCCTGCCTGGGGGTCCCTTTTATATCGTCCATATTAGGGTTGTCTCAGGGTTTGACGGCATCCTGACAGAAACGGCGGAAGGGATTGATCAAGAATTGAGGGAGCTGATTGAGCAAGCTGAACATTTGGACCCCAGCGAGCTGGAGAAAGATGTTTATGAAGAGATCACTCTGGTCATATGCAAGAGTTGTCGAGACCGGTTTGTGGATGAGATTCAGCACCCCTGGGAAGGTCCCTTCCGGATCCGGAAAGATCCGGACTCCTTTCTCCATTGAAGCTGACCTCCCGCCGCCTTGTCCCGACATTTTTTGCCGCCCTCCTTTCTTCCTCCGCCAAGAGACTGTGCCATAATCGAAGAAAAACCACTTGCGTTGCAAGACGAGACAGGCGGTCAGGTGACGAAGCTTTAGACCTGCCTGCGCGAAGCCGCTTCGGCGAAGGCAGGGCGGAAACCTTTTATCGGTCGGCTACTGGGCTGCTAGCCTATGAAAAGAGTGTATTAGGAAGAACCTCGATTACCCATACTTCTAAATGACCGCATTCTAAAGCTGAGCAGCCTGACTGTCTGTCTCGTCTGTTTTCTACCTCCTTCATGATCACCACACAATCTCCGGGGGAGGCTGAAAATCACTTGACAAAAGGCCAAATATATGATTAGTTGGTTCAACTGATTCAATTGAATTAAAAGAATGGAAAAGCGGACCCTGTCTTTAAAGAAGCTAACCGACGCCGTTTTGAAGAACGGATCGAGGGAGATGACCGGCCGCTTGCGGGGCGCCCGGGTTCGAGAGGCGATTGAGAAGGTATTGGGAGAGGAGAAGGGATCCCTCCGCGTCGTCCTTGATTTCTCGGGGATGGGCTCCATCGACTTTTCCTGGGCCGATGAGGTGGTCGCCAAGATGATCTCCCGGCTTTGGGGCGGCGAGTACGGGGAAAAGTTTCTCGTCCTGAAGAACCTCAGTTCCTCTCAGGCCGAGAACATCGATGTGGCCTTGGAGAGGAAGAGATTGGCTCTTCTGATCACAGGGCCCGAAGGTTGGCGAATCATCGGCTCCTTGAATAATTATTTGATTCATACGTTAAACCGGGTGATGGAGAGGAAGCAACTGACCCCAAGGGAATTGTCCGAAGAGGAAGGGATTGAAATGAACACGAGCGGCACGCGGCTTCTCAATCTTTACAAGAAGCGTCTTGTCGTGCGAGCGGAGAGGCCGATGATGGGAAGGAAAGATTCCCATCGGGGGAGGCAATACATTTACCAATCCCTCCTTTTCTAAGGAGCGTGGAATGGCAGAACTGAGGAGAGAGCCCGTTACAAGAATGTGGGTGGTGGTCACCAATGAAAACCCCAAAGGTCCATCGGATTACCTTCCCTTCAAACCTCCCTATCGCGTCCCGGAGCCGGAGAGCCTCTGCCCTTTCTGTCCCGGGAATGAGAAGATGACGCCTCGGGAGACTTTTTCATTGAGGGGCGATAAAGGGCGATGGCTTGTCCGGGTCGTCCCTAATAAATCTCCTTTTTTCCATATCGAGGGAGACTACGACCGAAGACCCGAGGGAATGTACGATATCATGGAAGCCATCGGCGCCCACGAGATCGTCGTAGAGACTCCTGATCACGATCAGAACCTGGCCACCATGGAGCCCGGGCAGATCGAGAAGATCCTTCTGGCTTACAGGGAAAGGTTGGTCGACTTGGAAAAGGACGAGCGGTTTCAGCAGTTCCTCATTCTGAAAAATCATCCCGGCATCTTCAACCGTCATCCCCATTCCCATCTCATGGCGATGCCGGTCATCCCGAAGAGGATGGACGAAGAAATCTGGGGGACCCTGGATTACTACCAGCGCAAGGAGCGCTGCATTTTCTGCGACATCATCAAAGAAGAAATTTCTGCGAAGAAGAGGGTGGTTCTGGAGACCGTCCATTTTTTGATCTTCCTGCCCTTCGCCTCGCGCTACCCCTTTGAAGCCTGGATCATCCCAAAGGTTCACGCTCCCGATTTTCATCGGATCAAGGGAGAAGAGATAGTCGATCTATCCGTTGCGATCCAGTCGCTGTTCCATTCCTTTTTTAAACTCCTTTCCGATCCTCCTTACAGTCTTGCGTTTCATACTTCCCCGGTCCGGAATCGATACCACCGGCAAGAATACCACTGGCATATCGAAACCCGGTTACGGATCGGATTGCGGGAAGGGTTCGAATGGGGAACGGGGTTTTTCGTCAACCCCACGCCGCCTGAGGATGCCGCAAAGTTCTTAAGAGAGGTTCTTTAAAGAATGAAGAGTTGAGAATGGAAAACTTGGAGTTAAGAAAATCGGACCGATTCGAAGGGAGACCTTTTGAAGCCAAGAGGCGCAGACGGAAATGGGTTCTCCTTTCAGGATTCGTTCTTGTCGGCTTTTTCCTTTTGATTTACTATTTCGTCATTCCTTCCCCTTCTTCACCGCCCCCTGCCTCCGTGATATCCACTTCCCAGGAACCCCAGCTTCAGACGATCGACGGGGAGGTCGAAGAGCGAAGCACTCTTTTCAAATCCTTGGCGGAGAAGAACATTCCTCCTCGATGGATCGATCTGATCATTTCCAAATTGAAGTCCTATGTAAATTTTAAAAAGATCAAAGGAGGAACCTACCGTCTCATTACCGATGAGAAGGGGGAACTGGTGAAGTTTGTTTATGAAGCGGGTCCGACCGAGGTTTATGAAATCGAAAGGAACGGCCAAGAATATGTCGCACATAGGAAGGACGTTTCCCTCGAAACCCGCCGGGTGAAGGTCGTCGGAGAAATTCGTTCTTCTCTCTTCGAAGCCATGGATGCCGCCGGAGAGCAAGACCCTTTGACCATCGCCTTTGCTGAAATCCTGGCCTGGGAGATCGATTTTTATAAGGGTGTCCGGGAAGGGGATCGATTTAAGATGGTGGTAGAAAAGGTGTACAAAGGAGATCAATTCGTCGGATACGGAACGATCCATGGCGTCGAATATCAGAGGGGAGAAAAAATTATCAGAGGGATCCACTACAAAGACGGCTATTATAATGAGAACGGAATTTCCATGAGGAAGGCATTCTTAAAGGCTCCTTTAAGGTTTAACCGGATCAGTTCCAAATTCAGTTGGGCCCGGAAACATCCCATCCTCGGGGGATTGAGACCCCATTTGGGTGTGGATTATGCGGCTCCACCCGGCACCCCGATTTGGGCCGTGGCAGACGGAGCCGTTACCTCTTGCGGATGGAACAATGGATTCGGGAACCAGGTGATTCTCAGCCATATGAATGGTTACACGACCTGTTATGGGCATCTTTCCCGCTTCGGCCCTGGGATCCGAAAAGGAGTGAGGGTCAAGCAGAAACAGGTGATCGGATATGTGGGATCCACCGGTCTCTCCACAGGACCTCATCTGGACTATCGGTTGTCGAAGGACGGGCAATTCCGGAATCCTTTAAAGGAGACGTTTATACCCGGCGTTCCTATCCAACGGAAAGAGATGGGAATGTTTGGAAAGAAGAGAGACGAAGTGTTGGGGTGGCTCCAAGGGGATTCACCCTATTGGAAGAAAATAGAAGAGGGAGAAACAAAAACGGAACGGCTAGAGTGAGGCGGATATGGGGGAGAAAAAAAAGATTCTTATCGTGGATGACGAGCGGGATATCGTCAAGGCTTTGATGATCCGGCTTCAAGGAGCTGGCTACGAAGTGGTCACCGCCTTTGATGGGGCCCAAGCTATTTTTGTGGCTCACAAAGAAAGTCCGGATCTCATCCTCCTTGACATTCGAATGCCGGCCGGGGACGGGTTCAGCGTTGCCGAGAAATTGAAGCATTCCAAAAATACTCTTTCCATTCCCGTCATCTTTCTGACAGGGAGTCCGGAGAGGGACTCAGAGGAAAAAGCCATGACACTGGGCGCTCGTTTTTATATAAAGAAGCCTTATGACCCTGAAGAGCTATTGGATGCGGTCAAGAGGGCGTTGGAGAAAGACCCGGGCCTCGCTTGAATTCAAGGGGCCGTCCCTGTCTCTCTCCGGTGAGACCGTGTCCTGACGATGAAAGGGGGTAGATACGGGTGGGTTTGCATGGCGGCAGGATCGGCCTTCCTCAGGTTCGGCATGTGGCCCTTTAGCGTTACGATAGAGAGAAAAGAGGATGAGAACAAGGCAGAATTCAACGTATAAGCGCATTTTAGCCGAGGTCGAGAAAGAAGTCCGGATTCACCCCCGTTATGCAGACCTTTGGAATCAGCTCGCTCTCCTCTTGATGGTCGAGGGAGAAAGGAAGAAGGCAGAGTCCCATTTTCTGGAGGCGTTGCGCCTGAATCCGAAGTACCGAGAGGCGAAAATCAATTTGGGCTTTCTGTATATGGAGATGAGGCGGTGGACGGAAGCTGAAAAGATTTTTCTCTCCGAGGTGAAAAGACATCCCGAGGATGGTTTTCTCCATCATGTCTTGGGAATTCTGTATCTTCAAACAGGAAAAAAGAGTGAGGCCGTTGCTCAAATTCATAAAGCGATCCGGTACCGCTCCCGCGGCCCGTCTTATTTTAAGAAGGAGGAAGCCCGCCGGAGAGGGATGCCCCACCTCGATCACAAGGCAGAAAGGGTATTGAAACAGGTTCGTCTGGATCCTTACGCCCAATTCTGCAATTTCATCGGCCTCCATCTTGCTAAAAAGGGAAGATTTCCGCAGGCCATCAACGTGCTTAAAAAGGCCGCAAGACTGAAGCCAGATGATTTTATTTTTCACGCCAACCTTGGAACTGTCTATTACCACCAGGGAGCGTACTCAAGAGCCGTGCAGGAATTTCAGAGGGCTTTGAAGATCGATCCGTCTTACGGCATGGGGTACGCAAACCTCAGTCATATCTATGGCTTGATGGGCCGGACCCCCGAAGCCCTTCGGCATATGAAAAAGGCGGTTCAGATGAGCCCTCAGTATGCAGACCTCCACTATCGCCTGGCCCTTCTCTACAGTGACCGGAAACGATATGAGGAAGCCGTCTTCGAATTGAGGCGAGCCCTCCGTATCAATCCGAACTACCTCTTTGCAAGGGTCAATTTGGGCGTTCTCTATGAAGATCAGAAGAGATGGAAAGAAGCAAGAAGGGAGTATGGGAAGATCCTTCGAATCAAACGCGACGGAGAGCACATTCGAAAGCGGTTGAAAAGATTCGGCCGACCAAGAGGAAGATAAATGATGGTTCCTGCCAGCCCTTCCAAAGCAGCCGGGGCTCAATCCGTCCTGATAATTCATCAAGGTGCCCTGGGCGACTTCATTCTCGCTTTGCCTGCTCTCGAAACGCTCCGCAAGGCCTTTCCGCAGGCCAAATCGGTGATGATGGGATATCCGAGAATTTTGGAGCTGGCGGAGAAGCGATTCTACGCCGACGATATCCTCTCCGTCGATCAAAAAGGGATGGCCTCTTTTTTTGTTCGAGAAGGGTCCCTGGATCCCGCTCTCTCCCAATTTTTTAAGGGTTTCGATCTCATCGTTGTCTTTGGAAGAGACGGCGAGGGAACAATCACCCAGAACCTAAGAAGAGTATGTGAGGGTCGAGTTCTTCACATTCGTTCTTTTCCGGCCTGGGATGAGAAGGTTCATTTAACCGACCACCTGCTCAGGCAGGTTGCCCAATACGGATTTCCGGCTTCCGGGTCAATCCCTAAGCTCCATTTGAAGGGGAGGGATCGGGAGTGGGCAGGGGATTTCTGGAAAAGCAAAGGGATGACCCCGGAAGAGCGTTCGAAGGTCGTCATCCTGCATCCGGGCAGCGGGAGCAGGAAGAAGGTCTGGCCTCTTAATCGATTCTTGGACCTCGCTCATCGGCTTCAGGAGGGTGGCGGCTCAAAAATCCTCATCGTTCTTGGTCCGGCCGAGGGCCCGGAGGTACAGAAGGCCTTCGAGGGGATGGAACCCACCCCGCCCATTCTGGTGAAGGGGTTAACCCTTCTGCAACTGGCATCCGTGATGGAAGGGTGTCGGTTCTATGTCGGAAATGATTCCGGTATTTCTCATCTGGCCGTTGCATTAGGGATTCCTACAGTGGCCATCTTTGGGCCCACGGATCAAACGGTCTGGGCGCCAAGGGGTGAAAAGATATTTGTCGTTTCCAGGGGAGTCCATTGCTCCCCCTGCTCTCAAGAGCATTTCGTCCTATGCAAGGATTTCGAATGTCTGAGAGGGATCGAGATGGAAGAGGTTTTAGAGGGGTTGAAGAGAATTTGGGTTTAACTTAAATTTTAGTAACCCGGTAGCTCTTTCAAATGGAGCAGGGTGGGCCCACACTCAGAAATGCTTCCCAAACTTCAGAAGGCGGGATTTTGTATTTTATAGCACCGAGACGGAGCGCGTTGAGTGGACTCAGCATTATTTTGGAGGCCATCAGAATGATTCACGGAAAGGTTTCCGCCCTAAAGCTTTCTCAGCATTCCTGACTGAGGGCCCATTGAGGTGATTTTGCAGGGAGCCGAAGTGTTACAAACCTTAGGAAAGGAGGAAGAAGATGGAAGAGAAGAAAGTGGGAGAGATCATCAAATTTTTTGGAAAGATCAGCGTCGCAGCGCTACGGTTATCGGAGGGATCGTTAAAGGTGGGGGATACCATCCACATTGTCGGCCATACGACCGATGTCACTCAAACCATCGATTCCATGCAGATTGAGAACAAAAATGTTCAGGAGGCAGGACCGGGGGCGGATCTCGGGATCAAGGTAAAAGGCCGGGTGAGAGAACACGACGTCGTCTACAAAGTGGTGGAGTGAACCCGTTAGAAAGGGGAGAGGATATCGCGGGACTTTCTAACGGGGTGAACGCTGATAGAGGGAAGGAATCATTCGGAATGAAAACCGGAGTCGCTCATCTTCCGCTTCACTACGGGAAGGCGCCTGTTTGGCTTTTTCAGAGGATGAAGAGCCTGGCGAGGGAGATCACCCTTGCTATCATCGACGCTTATGGGACGGAAGAAATACTTTCCCGGCTCTCCGACCCTTTCTGGTTCCAGGCCTTTGGCTGTCTGTTGGGGTTTGATTGGCACTCGAGCGGCGTGACGACGACCGTCTGTGGCGCACTGAAAGAAGGCATCAAAGGGATGGAGAAGGAACTGGGGCTTTTCATCGCGGGAGGGAAAGGAAGGGCTTCCAGAAAGACCCCGGTTGAAATCGAAGAGATTTGTTCCCAAAGAGCGATGGATGGAATCCCTCTTATTTATGCGAGCCGGATGTCTGCAAAGGTGGACAGTGCCGCCGTTCAGGACGGATACCAAATCTACCATCACACTTTTTTCTTCACTCAGTCAGGAAACTGGGCAGTGGTCCAGCAGGGCATGAATGAACAAAACCGATATGCCCGAAGATATCATTGGTTCAGTCAGGGGGTAAAAGATTTCGTCTGCGAACCACACTGGGCAGTCTGTTGCGATCAAAAAAGAGAGGGCTTAAACCTTGTGGCTCGAGAGAGTGAAAGGGCCAGGCAATCCATCATGGAGCTTTCGAACGAGAAACCTGAGTTTCTGATTTCTGAAGGGAAGAGGGTCAACGAACTTTACCTTCCCAAGGAGCATTCTGTTCCCATGGAAGGGATTCGCCTGGAAAAGCTGGAAAAGATATTTATTCAAATCTATGAGCATGCACCGAAGAATTTTGAGGGACTTCTCGGAATGCGAGGGGTGGGCCCGAAAAGCCTTCGGGCGCTCAGCCTGATCTCAGAGCTGATCTACGGGGCCAAACCCAGTTTCAGAGACCCGACTCGATTCAGCTTTGCTCACGGCGGGAAAGACGGCCATCCTTATCCTGTGGATCGAAAAGTCTATGATAAGACGATTGAAGCGCTGAGAGATGCGATTGATAAAGCCAAGGTAGGAAACCGGGAGAAGATGGAGGCTGTCCGGCGACTGAGACATTTTAGCGGCGTTGATAGTTTCCGCCAATCCGGCTGAAGGATTTAGACGTATTTAGGTAAGCACCAAATTACAAGCGTCAAATATCAAACAAATTCCAATGACCAAAATTCAAATTACGAATGAAAGGGTTTTTGGTTATTTGGAATTGGTGCTTGTGATTTATTTGGGATTTGGATTTGGGAATTTGGGATTTCAAGCCTATGCGGTTCATCGCCGATTTTCACATTCATTCGAAATTCAGCCGGGCCACCAGTAAGGAGATGGAGGTGGAGACGCTCGCTCGATGGGCAAAGAAAAAAGGAATTGCTCTCCTTGGAACGGGCGACTTTACCCATCCCACCTATTTTGCGGAGTTGCGGTCGAAATTGGAGCCTTTGGGGAACGGCCTCTTCCGGTTGAAAAAGGGGGATCAGGGCATCCAGTATATTCTGACGACGGAAGTAAGCAATATCTACAGCCAGGATGGGAAGGTGAGACGGATCCACACCCTCCTTTTTGCGCCCGGTTTTGAAGTCGTAGAAGCCATTCGATCTAAATTGGGTAACCTCGGGAAACTCTCCTCAGACGGGAGACCCATCTTCAGTTTCAGCGCGAAAGAATTAGCGAAGATGATCTTAGATATTTCCGGAGATTGCCTGGTCATCCCTGCCCATGCCTGGACGCCGTGGTTTTCGATCTTCGGGGCCAATTCGGGATTCGATTCCATCGAGGAATGTTTTGGAGAACTGTCTCCTCATATCCATGCGATTGAAACGGGCCTTTCCTCCGATCCTGAAATGAATTGGAGGTTATCGGCTCTCGATTCCATCACCCTGATCTCCAATTCGGATGCCCACTCCCCGAACCGGTTGGGGAGGGAGGCCAATGCATTTGACTGTGAACTGGATTATCGGGAGATCGCTGAGACGATTCGAAAGAAAGACCGGAGGAAGCTTCTCTTCACCATTGAATTTTTTCCGGAAGAAGGGAAATATCATTATGATGGCCATCGGCAGTGCGGGGTGATCTTCTCTCCCTCCCAAACCAAGACAAACCAATACCTCTGCCCGAACTGTCATAAGAAGCTGACGGTGGGGGTGATGCACCGGGTGGAGGAACTCGCCGACCGTCCCGAGGGGTTTATTCCGAAGAATGCCATCCCCTCCATCCACCTTATCCCACTGGAGGAGATCCTTGCCGGGGCACTGGGCGTTCGGGTGGGGAGCAAGGCAGTGGAAACTGAGTATGAAAGGCTGATCGAGAGAGCAGGATCGGAATTTAGGATTCTTCTCGACGCGACTCCCGATGAATTGGCCTCGTTTGTTCCATCAAGCATCCTCGACGGGATTGTTCGAATGAGGCAGGGAAAGGTTTCGATCATCCCGGGCCATGACGGCGTCTACGGGAAAATTGATCTCTTCCCCGAGCGACAGCGCGGGGAGGACGTTAAAGAGCAACTCAAATTATTTTAGATTCAGGGCGAGGTTGAGAAATAAGAGATCAGGATAGGCTGCTGCCGTTTCCCTTTAAGGGAGGGTGAGGATGGATAAAGAAATAAAGACGAAAATGGTTATGGTCAGTCAACATCTGATCAAAATGCTGAATTTGGCTTCCGACGCATTTCTAAAGCCAACGGCGAAATCTTTCAAAGAGGCGGAAGAGGTCAAAAATAGGATTCTCCGGTATTCCTCAGAGCTGACCCGTTTTATCATTTCAAAGAGTCCGTCGCGTGAGAAAGGAAAGGGGTGGGCGAAGCCTTATCTCTCTATCGCCTCCAGTTTCGATCGTATGACTTACAATATCGAAGGAATTTTGGATCGGGTAAGAGCTAAGTCTGAACACCATATCCTCTTTAGTGATGGCGCGGTGAGAGAGGTGAACGACATCTTCCAGGAGGTGATGAGACTTTTGGAATACCTTCCGAACCTCATTAGGACCGAGAACAAACTCCTCGGCCAACGAATTGGAGAGGAGGGGAGGTCCGTCTTTGAAATTGTGGATACCTATTCCGAGGAGCATGAAGAGAGACTGATTGAGGGAATCTGCGAGCCGAAACATTCGCCCATTTATTTAGCCATCCTCGAATCCTTAAGGGGAGTCATGGTCCATACTCTGGAGGTGAGCGGGAAGATCGTCTCCATTTCACCCAAATCCTGAATCAGGGAAAACTAATTTCACCCAGCCACACCACTACCAGTTATGCGGGTTATCGGGTAAACGATCTTGCCAGCCGGAGGGGAGAAGTCGCTGGCGGGAAATTCTTTTTTCTTGACAATTAGACGAAGTATTTTAAAATGTGACGTCTGATTCACACTTATTTGACGTAGACCTGGACGCCGCATAAGGTCAAGGGATGCAGAACAAGAAGGTTCCAAGGCGAGAAAGAGAGAAATTAAGACAACGTCAAGAGATGCTTGCCTCTGCAGTCGAGCTTTTCTCGGAGAAGGGATACCACAACGTCTCCATGCACGAGATCGCCGAGAAGGCCGAGTTTGCCATCGGGACACTTTACAAGTTCTTCAAGAACAAGGAGGACCTCTACAAGGCCCTTATCCTGGGACAGGCCGACAAGTTTCATGATGCGCTCACCAAGGCAATTGAAGAGCCGGATGACGAGATTGAAAAACTGCGAAATTACGTTAAGGCCAAAGGGGCAGTCTTTCGTGCCAATGTTTCCATCATCCGTCTTTATTTTGCTGAGACCGGGGGAGCGAGCTTCAACGTCATGGCGGGCCTTGATTGCGAAATCCGGGAACGATATGGCCAATTCCTGCAGACCCTTGCCTCGATCTTTGCAAGCGGGATTAAAAGAAAACGGTTTAAGAAGATCGCTGACCCGTACCATTTAGCCGTTGCCATTGACAGCCTGACCAATGCCTTTCTTTTTCTCTGGCTCGAAGCGCCTGATCGCCATCCTTACCCAGAAAATCCGGATACGATCCTGGATATTCTCTTCAAGGGACTGGTTGCCCCGTGATCCGGAGTGGGGCTTTGCCGACTCAATATGACGAAAATTGATTTTTAAGAGGTGTTTGATGCAACTTCAGGAAAAAGGAGATGAAAGGGTTAAGATGATTGTCGTTTCGGCGGTTCTGCTCGGGGGCCTTATACTGGGCGGTTGCGGCTCGAGGCAGGCTGCTCCCAAGCCCGGTCTCCCCGAGGTTGCCGTGGTGACCATCAATCCCGAGCGCGTCGTACTCACCACCGAATTGCCCGGTCGGACGTCCGCCTACTTTGTTGCGGAGATTCGTCCGCAGGTAAATGGCATTGTCCAAGAGCGTCTGTTCAACGAAGGCTCTGATGTCAAAGCCGGCAGCGTACTGTACAGGATTGATCCGGCGCCCTATCAGGCGGCTTACGACAATGCGGTCGCTGCGCTTGCGAAGAGCAAAGCCAATCTCCCGCCCATCCGGTTGAAAGCCGAGCGTTACAAGGAGTTGATTGCTCTCAAAGCGATCAGCCAGCAGGATTTCGATAATGCGGACGCTGCCCTCAAGCAGGCCGAGGCCGATATTGAGTACTCGAAAGCCGCTGTGGAATCCGCCCGTATCAATTTGGCGTACACGCGCATTACGGCGCCGATATCGGGTCGCATTGGCAAATCCAACGTGACCGTAGGCGCTCTTGCAACAGCGTATCAAGGTTCCCCTTTCGCCACGATCCAACAGCTTGATCCAATTTATGTGGACGCAGCCCAGTCGAGCGCCAACCTGCTGCAGCTCAAACGGAACATCGCAGCCGGCCGGATTAAAGGCTCCGGTCCCGATCAGGCACGGGTGAAGCTGCTTCTTGAAGACGGAACAGCCTACCCGCAGGAAGGGACCCTGAAGTTTTCCGAGGTCACGGTTGATCCAAGCACCGGATCGTTTATCCTCCGGATGGTCTTTCCGAACCCTAAGCATATTCTGCTGCCGGGAATGTATGTACGTGCCGTTGTCCAGGAAGGCGTCGTTGACCGTGCCATTCTGGTCCCGCAGCAAGGGGTCTCCCGCGATTCGAAGGGGAACCCCGTCGCGCTGGTCGTGGACGGCTCGGGCAAGGTCGAGCAGCGGATAATTACGGTCGCTGGCGCCATGGACGACAGATGGCTTGTCAGCGAGGGATTGAATCCGGGTGATCGTCTGGTTGTCGAGGGGAGCCAAAGAATTCGGCCAGGGGCTTCCGTCAAGGCTGTCCCATTTGAAGCCGGTCGGAAGGATGGAGGTACCTGATGCTCTCGAAATTCTTCCTGGATCGGCCCGTATTCGCCTGGGTCATCGCCATCATCATCATGCTGGCAGGCGTCCTCGCCATCTATAATCTGCCTATATCGCAGTACCCCCCGATCGCGCCTCCGTCGATCTATATTCAGAGCTTCTATCCCGGGGCCTCGGCGGAGACCGTGGAAAACAGCATCACCCAGATCATCGAGCAGAAGATGACCGGCCTCGACAAGATGATCTACCTGTCTGCTACCAGCGATTCGTCCGGGTCCTCCCGCATCGAGCTGACCTTTGCCCCAGGAACCGACCCGGACCTCGCCTGGGCAAAGGTGCAGAATAAGCTTCAGCTTGCCATGGCGAGCCTGCCCGTGGTGGTCCAACAACAGGGTGTGACCGTCGGCAAGGCCACCCGAAACTATCTGATGATCGTGGGTCTGATTTCGGAAGATGGCAGCATGGACGGCAACGACTTAAGGGACTATGCCCAATCCAACCTGGAGAAGGTCCTCTCACGGGTCCCCGGCGTGGGCGAGGTGGAAGAATTCGGAACCCAGTATGCCATGCGTATCTGGCTGAACCCGGACCGGTTGGTCGATTACGGTCTGACCGTCGATGACGTCGTTGCCGCACTTCAGTCTTATAACGTCGAGGTCTCCGCTGGCCAGTTCGGCGGGGCGCCGGCAGTGAAAGGTCAGCGTCTGAACGCCTCCATCATCGTCCAGAGCATGCTCAAGACCCCTGATCAGTTTGCTGTCATTCCCGTCCGCGTCAATCCGGACGGCTCGATCGTACGGATTAGGGATGTGGGACGAACGGAACTGGGAACTGACGCCTACGACATGGATGTTGTTTACAACGGCAAACCCTCGGCCGGTCTGGCCATCCGGCAGGCCGCCGGTGCAAACGCCTTGGATACGGCCGATGCGGTCAAAGCGAAAATGAGGGAGATGAGCCGGTACTTCCCTCCGGGGATGAAGGTCGTCTATCCGTACGACACCACCCCCTTTGTCAAGGTAGCCATCGGCGAGGTGGTGAAGACCCTCCTTGAGGCCATCCTGCTGGTCTTCCTGGTCATGTGGCTTTTCATGGGGAATATCCGGGCCACCCTGATCCCGACCATCGCCGTGCCGGTGGTGCTTCTGGGAACTTTCGCGGTACTGGGATTTTTTGGCTTCTCCATCAATATGCTTACGATGTTCGCCATGGTCTTGTCCATCGGTCTTCTGGTGGATGACGCCATCGTGGTGGTGGAAAACGTGGAACGGATCATGAGCGAGGAAGGCCTTTCGCCCAGGGAGGCCACCCGCAAAGGCATGGAACAGATCACGAGCGCCCTGATCGGCATCGGGCTTGTGCTCTCGGCGGTGTTCGGCCCCATGGCCTTCTTCGGCGGCTCGACGGGCGTCATCTATCGCCAGTTTTCCATAACCATCATCGCCTCCATGCTCCTGTCAGTAGTGGTGGCATTGATCCTGACGCCGGTCCTCTGTGCTTCCCTCCTCAAACCGGTGGCCGCAGGGCATGAGCCCGCCGAGAATGCGGTCTTTTTCTTGCGGCCCTTTTTTTCGTGGTTCGATCGCATCTTTTTCCGCACCAGAGATCGGTATGTGAAAACGGTCGCGCGCTCCTTCTCGAGGAAACTCCGCTACTTTATCATTTATATCTTGATTGTGGCGGCCGTGGGGATTCTCTTCCTTCGTATGCCCACGTCGTACGTTCCCGACGAAGACCAGGGGGTCCTGTTCGCCCAGGTCATGTTGCCGACGGGCTCCACCATGGAGCAAACGCAGAAAATCGTGTACGAAGTGCAGCGTTATTTCCGGGAAGATGAAAAAGAGGCGGTGGAATCCTGTATGGCAATTACCGGTTACGGCTTTTCGGGAAGGGTCCAGACCAACGGCATGGTATTTATCATGCTTAAAGACTGGAAGTTCCGCGACCGATCGGACCTGAGGGTGAAGGCCATTGCAGAACGGGCCACGAGGGCCTTTTCTCGGATCCGCAATGCCCTGGTCTTTGCCTTCCCGCCGCCTTCGGTCATCGAGCTGGGCAACGCCACCGGGTTTGACTTCCAGTTGCTTGACCGGGGCGGACTCGGTCACGAAAAGCTGATGGAGGCCCGCAACCAGCTCCTTGGTAGGGCCTCAAAGGACAAGCGTCTGGTCAAAGTGCGACCCAACGGCATAGAAGATGTGCCCGAATACCGGGTCGACGTGGATTGGGAAAAGGCCGGCGCCCTTGGGGTTCCGATTACCTCCATCCATGATACCATCTCCGGGGCCTTCGGCAGTGCCTATGTCAACAACTTCATTCAGGGCGGCCGGGTGAAAAGGGTATATATTCAGGCGGATGCTCCCTATCGCATGCTGCCCAAGGACATCGAAAGGCTCTACGTACGCAATACCGCAGGGAGGATGGTTCCCTTTTCCTCCTTTGCCTCCAGCCACTGGACCTCGGGTTCTCCCAGGCTGGAGCGTTTCAACGGTTTTCCGTCTATGAACATATGGGGAGAGCCGGCACCGGGGAGGAGTTCGGGTGATGCGATGAAGGCCATGGAGGACATGGTCTCGAAATTACCGCAGGGGATCGGCTTTGAATGGACCGGGCTTTCCTATCAGGAGCGGACGGCAAGTTCCCAGGCCCCCCTTCTGTATGCCTTTTCCATCCTCGTCATCTTTCTGTGTGTGGCGGCCCTGTATGAGAGCTGGCCAATTCCCATCGCCAACATGCTGATGTTGCCCCTTGGTGTATTCGGCGGGACGCTGGCCACATCGTTGCGGGGTCTGCACAATGACGTCTACTTTCAGATCGGGTTTCTGACCACGCTCGGTCTGACGACCAAGAACGCCATTCTTATCATTCAGTTTGCAAGGGAACGGCTGGCGCACGGCGAAGGACTGATGGAAGCGATCCTTGGGGCGGTGCGGGTGAGATTCCGACCGGTCATCATGACCTCGATGGCTTTTTTCTTCGGAGTCCTGCCGCTGGCCATCGCAACAGGCGCGGGTGCCGGCGCGATGAAGGCCATCGGCACCGCTGTAACCGGCGGGATGCTCTCTGCCACATTCATCGACCTCTTTTACATCCCGTTGCTCTTTGTCGTCGTATTCCGCGTGTTCAAGGGGAGGCAACCACGGCATACGCATGATAGGGGCCCCGATTCCGCCGCTTCTCCGGTGCCGGGTGCGATCGGCTGAAAGAGTAATGGGTGACGTCGAGATGCTTAAGAGGATAAGGAGGATAAGACAACGAGAGCATCTGCCTCGAGTTGTTCCGTGAACCTTTCGCGAAACTGGCTTCATTTCTTGAAAAAGATTCGAACGGCAGAGGATGTCCGACAAAGAGGTTGAGCCAATTCTCCAGCTGTCTGAGGATAAAGGAGGTTGGGCTGAAGATTTAATTTGACAGCGCTTTTTTATTACAATAAGATGAACTGCCGTTCAGAAAGTGAATAAACGTTTTCAATGCCCGTCTAAGGATATCGTTGATCACGGAGACCCAGAGGATAGGCAGAAGAGAAGGGGAATATCCGATGAACCCCATGGATTTGGCTCATGCCCTGGTGGGGATTGTCAATTCCTTTGTCTTCGGGTGGATGATCCGTCGCGAGCCTTATCCGCTTATTTCAAAGGTGGATACGGTTTTAGAAATCTTCTTAGGCGGCGTGCAGCAGATCGAAAGGAGGAGATAGATCCATGAGAGTGAAATATTTCATCGGGTTCATTTTATGGGCAATCGTTTCCACGAGTGCTGTTTGGGCGCAAGAATCTCAAGCGCCTCTCACCCTGGAGGAAAGCATAAAGATCGCCATGGAAAGGAGTCTGACAGTCCATTCCGCCGTAGTCGGGATTGAGGGTTCTGAGTTTAGACGTATGGAAGCAATCACCAATTTCCTTCCTCAATGGACAGGGCAGTATAGCTATACCAAATGGAGTTTTCCGGCTTTTATAGGTAACCTTAACCTCTCGAACCTCACACTCTTGACGCAACAGATCAGTAGTAACGTTTACAACTTTAATACCACGCTCGGTCAACCCCTTTTTACCGGGGGGTTTAACCTGGCCACTTATCGTTCGGCAAAGGTAGGCGTGGATCTTTCAAAGGAAAGTTTGGAGGCGGCAAAACAGGATCTGGTTCTTCAGGTGAGGGTAGGGTACTTCACGATCTTAAGGGCTGAAAAGTTCTTGGCCGTGGCTGAGCAGCAAGTCAGGAATTTTGAAGCTCAACTCGAGGTGACACAAGCTTTCTTCGACGTCGGAATTGTTCCAAAAAATGATGTGCTTCTGGCAGAGGTGAATCTGGCCAATGCCAGGCAGTCGCTGGTCAGGGCGGCCAATGATCTGGCAACGGCCAAGGCTTCATTCAACATACTGCTGAGGCGAGAGGTCAACACAACCTTCGAAGTAGTCGACATTCTTATACACAAAGTCTTTTCCCTCTCGTTTGAGCAGTGTCTTGATGAGGCGCTTCGACTGAGGCCAGAGGTAAAGGCCGCTCAATTGAATATCGACCAGGCAAAGGAGAATGTCAAAATTGCAAGGGCCGGATTCTTTCCGACGATCAGGCTTACAGGTAACTACAATCGGAACGCTGACTTTTGGATGCTGGAGGGTGGCTCAAAAGAAATAACCAGTGACTACTGGTCTGTTCAGGCATTAGCCACATTTACTGTTTGGAATTGGGGGAATACGGCATTTAAGGTGGGCGAGAACAAGGTGAAGGTCAAACAGGCAGAAGATTCGAAAACTCAGCTTATCGACTCGGTCACGTTAGAGATAAAGAATGATTATCTCAATATGCTGGTGGCGGAAAAAAATATCGATACGGCCGAAAAGTCCATTGAACAGGCCGAGGAGAATTTAAGGATGAACGAGGAAAGGTATAAATACCAGGTGGCAACGCAAACGGACGTTGTCAATGCCGTGACGTTACTCGCCCAGGCGAGGACGAATTATTACGGTGCCTTGAGCGATTTCAACGTCGCCAAGGCCCAATTGGAAAGGGCCATGGGGAGGAAGACATACCCGTAAAGAGTAAAAGTGAGGAGTGATGAGTTCTGAGTAGACAAAGGAAGAAAAGTGATTTTGGGAGAAGGATAACGAACGGTAGATCGTCCACGGGCATAAAGATTGCAGCAACATAAACGGCGGTTTTTGAATAAATACATAAATCTCCATTAATTTCAGAAGGTTGAGAGAATTCTGGAATTAGGTGAGGGCTAAAATTCGTTGACAAAAGTGACAAGTTGTGGTAGTTCTAGGCTAATTTTTAGCCCGGGTATGGATGAATGATCCGATTTGTCAGTGTTTCAGTTATCTTTCTTTGTTCGTTCCTTTTTGCGATGACTTCGTCAGCCGGTATTTACCGATACGTGGACGAGAACGGTGTTGTCCATTTTACCAACTGCCCGAGAGATCCCAAATTTAAGCTCTACATCCGCGAGAGTTATGATGACGTCGGGAATGAGAACTCCGGTTCTTATGTGAAAGATTCCGTTCAATATGACTCACTGATTTCGGAATTCTCTAAAAAATATCAGGTGGATTTTGCCTTGATCAAGGCCATCATCCGCGCAGAGTCAGGATTCAATCCCTTTGCCGTCTCAAGAAAAGGAGCGAAGGGGTTGATGCAATTGATGCCGGAGACCGCTTCCCGGATGAATGTTTCGAACGTCTTTAACCCCAGAGAGAATATTGAGGGAGGGGTACGCCATTTTAAGAATCTCCTTTCCCTTTTTGACAATGATATCCGACTCTCTTTGGCCGCCTACAACGCCGGTGAGAACCTGGTCGCCGATTTACGCTCGATCCCTCCTTATCGTGAAACAGTAGACTATATCAGGAAAGTATTGAGCTATTATCAATCCTATAGGCCTTAGCCCTCGTGGGGCGATTCCGAGGGATTCCAAAAAAAAGACCTCTTCATGGAAAAACTCAATCGGGAACAGATACTGAGCCTGCCCAATGGCGTGACGATTCTCAGGATTCTGGCAATTCCCCTTATTCTTGCTCTCCTTTTTTATGTCAGTCGGGGATATCGACTGCTGACTGGGCTTCTCTTTCTCGGAGCGGCTGTGACGGACACATTTGACGGATATCTCGCCAGACGCCGTGGAATGGTGACCACCCTTGGAAAATTTCTTGATCCCCTCGCAGATAAGCTTTTGATCGCTACTTCGCTCATTGCGCTCATTCCGGCGAGAGAGGTTCCCGCCTGGATGGTCATTGTCATCGTCGGACGGGAAATTGCCATTACAGGGCTGAGGGGAATTGCGGTTTCTCAGGGTATCGTTATTTCTGCGAGCGCTCTGGGAAAGTACAAGACGGTTTTCGAGGTGGCTTCCATCTTTTTTCTTATCCTTGATGGAAGATACTTTTTCATTCATACTCGGCCGGTTGGGATTGTCTTTCTGTGGGTTGCCGTGGGGATTGCGGTCGTCTCCGGGGTCGACTATTTCAGGAAATATCTGAAGGCCATCATCGTCTGAATCAGTTTTTTATCCGAACCTCAGCAGGGAACGGTTTAAAACCGTTCCCTGCTGTTTTATGAGGTTGCTATTGACATCATATTTTAAATCTTGTAATTTTTTACAAAAAGCGGGAATAACTCAGCGGTAGAGTGCAACCTTGCCAAGGTTGAAGTCGCGGGTTCAAATCCCGTTTCCCGCTCCAAAGGCGGCATAGCCAAGTGGTAAGGCGACGGTCTGCAAAACCGTTATTCACCGGTTCAAATCCGGT
>DASPPQ010000262.1:0-119428 GCA_035625415.1 Thermodesulfobacteriota bacterium | reverse complement strand
TATGGCGATCAGGAAGAATTCGCCCGTGAGGAGTTGATTGAGAAATTTAGCTTGGAGGCAGTGGGGAGGTCTGCCGCGGCGATCAATCCTGGGAAATTGGATTGGCTCAATTCGCAGTATATCAAGAAAATAGAGTTGGATGAGCTGATTCAAAGGGTTCAACCTTTTATCGAAGCCAAGGGGTATTCAAACCTCGATCCTGATCTTTTGAGAAATGCCGTTCGCTCTCTCAAAGAGAGAGTGAAGACCTTAGTGGAGATGGCAGACCTTTCAGAATTTTACTTCTGTGAAGAGATCGCTTATGATGAGAAGGCCGCCGCGAAATTTTTGAATCAAGAGACCATAACCGTGCTCCATCAGGCGATCACTTTTTTATTAGATGAATCTGTTTTGGAAAAAGAGAGGGTTCATGGTCTGATTCAACAACTGGCTGAAATGCGAGCAGAGCCTTTGGTGAAGATCGCCCAACCCATTCGGGTGGCCTTAACCGGTCGAAGCGCCAGTCCTCCCATTGATGAGGTGATGGAGGTTCTGGGTAAAGAAAAGGTGGTCAAGAGGCTGCAAAGAGCGATTGAATATGTGGAAGGGCATTTTGCTACATGAAATGTCAAATTCCAAAGTTCAAAGTTCAAATGAAATCCAAATGACAAAATTTTTAAGTCAAGAAAGCTTTGGTATTTGGAGTCTGTCCATAAACAAAACGGTTTCTGAAAAGGTCGTCATTCCGGCGAAAACCGGAATCCAGTGTTTTCAGAAGTCTCTGGATGCCGGATCTGGTCCGGCATGACAGGCCGACAAGCTTTGTGGACCAACTAGACATTTGACAATCCTTTGGCATTTGAACTTTGCCACTGGGATTAACAAAGAGGATTTGATGAAACTCAAGTCTTTTGAGGCGATTGGGTTTAAGTCATTTGTCGATCGTCTTCATCTTAGCTTTCCGGCCGGGATCACCACGATCGTGGGTCCCAACGGTTGCGGGAAGTCAAATTTCGTCGATGCGGTGCTCTGGGCCATTGGCGAGCGGAGTGCCAAACACTTACGCGGAAGGTTGATGGAGGATGTCATTTTCAACGGAACGGACGGCAGAAAACCTTTGGGGATGGCAGAGGTCAATCTGACTTTCTCCAATGAAGATGGGATGGCTTCCGAAGAATACGGACAGTACAGTGAGATCACGGTCACCCGAAGGCTTTACCGATCGGGAGAAAGTGAATACCTGATTAACAAAGTGCCTTGCCGATTGCGGGACATCACCGATCTTTTCCTGGATACCGGAATCGGGATAAACGGGTACTCGATTGTTGAACAAGGGAGGGTGGAGCACCTCATCAACGCCAATCCTCAGGATCGGCGGTTTTTGATCGAAGAAGCAGCGGGCATCGCCAAATACAAGGAGAGGAAAAGGCTTGCCCTGATGAAGATGGAGGCCACGCAGCAGAACCTTCTTCGGATTCAAGACATTATCGCCGAGGTGAAACGTCAGATCGTTACTCTGGAACGGCAGGTGAAGCGAGCAGAGGAGTATAAGGCCGTACGGAAGGAAGTCAAGGAGATCGAAATCCGTTTTGCCCTTCAGGAATATGCTGAACTTTCGGAAAAGGGGGAGGCAGCAAGAGGTTATCTCAAGGCCCTTCGAGAACGGGGGACGGATATTTCCACCCAAACAGCCCAGAAGGAGGCTTTTATCGAGAGCAAAAGGCTGAGTGGAATGGAAGAAGAGGAGAAACTCCGTAGCCTCCAAGAGGAACTTTTCGAACTGGGCAAAAAAATTCAAAAAGGGGAAAACGAAATCGAATTTTTCAAGAGAGAAGAAGGGAGCCTCCAGAAACAGGAAAATCAATTTATCGAAGAGGTCAGGGAATCCTTGCAAGCCTGGAGAGGGACCCGAAGGGAGCAAAAGAAAGCAGAACAGGCCGGGCAGGGATTGGAACAAGAACGCCGTGAGAACGAGGAGATACTGAAAGAGTGGGAGACCCTGTTCAACGATTTTAGGACAACCCACCACGAACTTTCAGAAGAAATGGAAGCGGATAAGCTCAGTTTGATCGACACGCTCACTCAACTCACCTCTCTCAAAAACCGCCTCACCCATCTCGAGGAGAGGAAAGAAGATCTTCAGAAACGAATTCGCTCCAATGGCGAGGAATTTGGAGAAGTAAGTTTGAGGCTCAAACAATTAGAAGAGGCCATCTCTGAGAAAATAAAAGAGAAAGAACTCAACCTCTCCGTCCAGTCGATCCATCAGGAAGAGAAGGTTCGGTGGGAGGGAGAGATCGAAAAGCTAAAAGCGATCTTGGGACAGAAACAAACGGAGCGGTTGGCATTAGAGGAGACCTTGAGACAAGATCGCTCTCGGTACCTTTCCCTCAAAGAGCTTCAAGAAAATTTTGAGGGGTTTGAAAAAGGTGTGAAGTCTATTCTTCTTAGGAAAAGGGAGGAAAAAGAAAAGTGGGAACGTGTCTTAGGGGTGGTTGCCGATATTCTCGAACCGGAACCCCAATACGAGATTCCTCTGGAAGCCATTTTGGGACAACGATTGCAATATATCATCGTTGAAGGAGAAAGGGAGAGCCTGGAGGCCATGACCTTCCTGAAGAGAGAGTCTCTCGGTCGGGGAAGTTTTATCCCTAAAGGGGTTCAAGGGATTGGGAAAGAAGATCCAGCCTCTCATGAGGAAGGGAAGCCCATTCCTCTTTTGCGTTTCGTGAAGGTAAAGGAAGGTTTTGCCCCCCTTGCAGAGTTTTTGATCGGAGGAGTCGCTGTCGTCGAGCATCTGGAGGAAGCGCTTCTCTGGATCAAGAAAGAAGAGCGGTTCAAAACCCTCGTCACCCGAGAAGGGGATATCGTAGAGCGCTCCGGAGTGATGTCAGGTGGCAGTCATGATCAGGGCCTCGGTATTTTGGAGAGAAGAAGAGAAATCAAGGACCTGAAAAAGAAAATTGGGGATGGGGAGGAACTTTGCCGGAAGGCCAATGAAGAAGAGGATCTCCTCCAACAGGAGATTGTTGGCAGGGAAGGTCAGCTTGAAAGCAGGAAGAGAGAGATTCAGGAAAAAGAGATTGAGCTCCTCCATCAAGAAAGAGATTTGGAAGGCTTGACGAAAGAAATTTCCCAATTCCAACAGAGGATGGAGATTGTCCAATTTGAACAGAAACAACTCGAAGAGGAGAATCAAGATTTAGAGAAAGAGAAGAACGAAGTCTCTGCTCAAACGGAGAGAGAGGAGACTGCGAAAAAAGAGAGAGAAGACCGGGTCCAGTCATGGAAGAAGAAGGTGGAGGAGATTGGAGAAGGAACAGAAGAACTGGGAGGAAAGCTCACGGAGAAGAAAGTTTTTTTGGCTTCCCTCGAGGAGAAAATGAAAGGATTAGAAGGTCAGATCCAAAATCTCTCAGAAAATCAGAGGACTTCAAAAGAACAGATCTTTAAGAAAGTGAAAGGGATCAGGGAATGCCGGGAACAAGCGACTTCCCTTTCTGAGGAAATCCAAAAATGGGAAAGGGAGTTAGAAGAGGCCCTTAAAGCGCACCGTCTTAAGGAAGAATTGCTCTCCACTCAAAAAGAGAAGGTGGAGACTCTTATCAACGAATGGAAAGAAGTGGAGGCTTCCTCGAAATATCTGCGTCGAGAGTTGGAGGAGGTGAGGCAGAAGATCCATGAGGAAGAGATTCTGGCCTCAGAGGTTCAACTAAAACTCTCGCACCTTCAGGAGTCGATGAAAGAACGATATGGGGCGACGCTTTCCGCCTCGGTCGGAGCCTCCCTTGTGGAATTGCCGAAGGAAGAGATGTCAAAACGGTTGGCAGAGTTAAAAAGTTCCCTGGAAGGATTTGGGGAAGTCAACCTGATGGCCATCGAGGAGTATCAAGAGTTGAAACAACGGCACGACTTTCTGTCAGAACAACAAACCGACCTTCATCAGGCCCTCGATTCCTTAAAAAAGGCGATTCTCCGGATCAATCGGACGACGACCAAACGATTTTTGGAGACCTTCCATTCGGTCAATGAGAAATTTAAGGAGGTCTTTGCGAGGCTCTTCAAGGGCGGACAGGCGAGCCTCGTCCTGTTAGACGAGCAAGACCCTTCCACGACAGGGATTGATATCATTGCTCAACCTCCTGGAAAGAAGCTTCAGAATATCGACCTCCTTTCCGGAGGAGAGAAGGCATTAGTCGCTACGGCCATGCTTTTTGGGATCTTCATGATCAAACCGACACCGTTCTGCTTGCTCGATGAAGTGGATGCGCCTTTGGATGATGCGAACATCAATCGCTTTATCGAATTGGTCAAGGAATTCTCAAAAACTTCTCAGTTTATCATGATCACCCACAACAAGAGCACCATGGAAGCCGCCCATACTCTCTACGGGATTACAATGGAGACTCCTGGGGTATCGAAGGTCGTCTCGGTGCGGTTGAATTAGGTGGAGCCGTTATTCGGACGATTTTCTCTCGGGGAGGTGGAATTTGAAGGAAAATCGTAAGGGGAAGTCAAAGATTCATTACGGATGGATTGTAATAGCGATGGGAATGTTGACAACCATCGGAGCCCACGGGTTCGGCCGGATGGCGTATACCCTTATTCTCCCGAGCATGAAGGACGGTCTTCATTTCAGTTATGCGCAACTGGGGCTTTTAGGAACGGGGAACTTCATCGGTTACCTCAGCCTTGCCATTGTCGGAGGGTTCTTAGCTTCCAGATATGGCTCGAGAGTCGTGATCACTTTTGGCCTGGTTCTGATGGGGCTAACCATGATTTTTACGGGGTTTGCCCGGAGTTTTTCCTTCGCCTTTATCATGCGACTTTTAACAGGATTCGGGAATGGGGCTGCTTATGTGCCGGCAATGGCGCTTGGTTCTGCTTGGTTCGTCTTGAAAAGAAGAGGGTTTGCCACTGGCATCGTCTCAGCCGGAATCGGTGGAGGGACCTTGATTGCCGGTCTCATTGTTCCTCCTCTTTTGAAAGCCTATGGATCAGAGGGCTGGAGGTTTTCCTGGTACTATCTGGGTGGGGGGGTTCTCTTCATCTCGTGCCTGGTCTATGCTTTTATCCGCAGCCAACCGGAGGAGAAGGGGCTTTCTCCAATTGGGTTTGACGAAGCCAAAGATTCCTTAAAATCGTCGCCGGCTGAAGAAAAGGCAAAGTCGATACAATGGGGCCTCGTCTACCGAGTCAAACAGATGTGGTATCTCGGGTTCGTTTATTTCATGTATGGGTTTTCCTATATCATTTATATGACTTTTTTTGCTGCCTATCTAACCAAGGAGATGGGGCTGAGCCAAGCTGAAGCGGGTGCCATTTGGGCTATCGTCGGAGGGTTGAGCATTTTTTGTGGCGTGATCTGGGGGGGAATCTCTGACCTCCTGGGTCGAAGATATGGTTCGGCGTTAGCTTATGCCACTCTGGCGACAGCCTATGCCATCTTTGCCTTAGTTAGGAATCCAATTGGTTTCTACCTCTCTGCTGTTATCTTTGGCATCACGGCATGGAGCATTCCCACCATTATGGCTGCGGCGACCGGGGATTATGTGGGATCGAAACTGGCTCCGGCGGGGCTCGGATTTATCACCCTTTTCTTTGGGGTTGGGCAAGCGTTAGGACCTGCTGTGGGAGGCCACTTAGCAGATGTCACCCATTCTTTCATGGTCCCTTTTCTTCTGGCAACCGGAGTGTCTTTGGCAGGAACTTTTTTCTCTTTCTACCTCAAGAAACCATCATCCTTGAATTGATAACGGGCCCTAAAGAAAGGATAATCCATCAGGTTTGATGAGACAATTTGGTTGTGAGATATTTCTCATTATTCTATCTCGGGATTTGGGTGTGCGAAGGACTTGACACAAAATCTATATTTGTTATAGTGAGTTTGGCAATATTAAAAGAATAAGAGAAAACTGGCCACCAGAACAGGTAAAATCACGGAGAAGATCGACTCGGGGAAGGTCTCTCGCGTAGTTTACCGTTTTGTCGTCTTTTAGGCTTTTCCAAGACAGACCTCAAGTTGAAGGAGCGATTTATGAAAAAGGTGATGACGGGAAATGAAGCATTTGCAAGAGGAGCGTTTGAGGCGGGCGTAAGAGTGGCTGCCGCGTACCCGGGGACCCCGAGTACGGAGATTCTCGAGACCATCGCAAGAGAATATAAGAATATTTATGCGGAGTGGTCTCCCAACGAAAAGGTAGCATTGGAAGTTGTCATCGGAGCTTCATTGGCCGGTGCACGGACCATGGCATCGATGAAACATGTTGGGGTGAACGTGGCAGCAGATCCTTTGATGACCCTCTCGTATGTCGGGGTAAATGGCGGTTTAGTCCTCGTGACTTGCGATGATCCGGAGCTTTATAGTTCGCAGAATGAGCAGGACAACCGGCATTATGCAAGGTTTGCGAAGATCCCCATGTTCGAACCGAGCGATAGCCAAGAGGCAAAAGACTTTCTAAAATTGGGGTTCGGGGTCAGCGAAACCTTCGATACCCCGGTCATGGTTCGGGGCGTCACACGGATCTCTCATTCAAAAGGAATTGTCGAGTTACAGGAACCAGTCGTTCCTCCAATCCCTGTCGAGGTCCGGAAGCAGACGGCAAAATATACAATGTTGCCTTCCTTCGCCCGGGTAAAACATGGGGTCGTTGAGGAGCGATTTGCAAAATTACAGGAGTTTGCCGAGAAATTTCCCGGGAATCGCATCGAGATCAATGATCCAGCGATCGGAATTATATCCGCAGGTATTTCATATGAATACGCAAAGGAAGTCTTCCCAAATTATTCCTATCTCAAACTGGGGATGGTCTGGCCTCTGCCCAGAAATCTGATCGCCGAGTTCTTCAAAAAAGTGAAGAAGGTTATTGTGATAGAAGAACTGGATCCTTTCCTGGAAGAAAACATCAAGGCCATGGGGTTCAAGCCGAAAGGAGGAAAAAATCTCTTCTCTATGTGTGGAGAATTCAACCCGCTCATTGTGGAGAAGGGGATATTGGGGAAAAAATTCAGGGCTCCCGAGCCCGTGTTTAAGGAGCCTCTCCCTCCCAGGCCACCCAATCTCTGCCCAGGATGCCCCCATCGGGGGATATTCTATGCATTAAAAAAGTTAAAACTTGTGGCCGCGGGCGATATCGGATGTTATACGCTGGCCGCCTATCCGCCATTGAGCTCTCTGGACACCTGCATCTGTATGGGAGCAAGCATTGGACAGGCTCATGGGATGGCGAAGGCCCTGGGGGGGGCTGGAAAAGGGAAATTCGTGGGAGTGATCGGAGACTCCACCTTCCTTCATGGAGGAATCGCTCCCTTAATGAACATGGCCTACAATAAGAGTTACGCAACGATTATCATTCTCGACAATCGAACCACCGGCATGACCGGCTCGCAGGAACACCCAGGGACCGGATATACGATACGGGGTGAAAAAACGCATAAGATCGATTTCGTCCGGCTGGGCGAGGTATTGGGGGTTGAGAATATCAGAACGGTGAACCCCTGGAATTTGGAGGAGACGGAAAAAGTGATCAAAGAAGAGGTTGAAAAAGACTCGCCGTCCTTGATCGTCACTCAAGGTCCGTGTGTTCTTCTTCGAAGAGAGTTTAAAAAGTATAACAAGCCCTTGATGGTAGATTCGACCAAATGCATCGGTTGTAAGACCTGTGTCAATTTGGGCTGTCCGGCCATATCGTATCAGAAGGTGGAGGGGGATATGGCGCTGACAAAGGATGGGAAGAAGCGCAAGGGCATCTCCTATATCGATTCCACCCTGTGTCCGGGGTGCCATCTCTGCTATCAAGTGTGCAAATTAGGGGCGATTCAAAGTCAGGAAGAGAAGCCCGTATTCGGTTTTGAAACGATGTAGTCGATTCTTAAAAATATGAAGAGGAGAAGGATCTATGGACAATCACACAACGAATGTCCTGGTGGTAGGGGTTGGGGGGCAGGGGGTCATCCTGGCCAGCGACATCATGTCTGAAGTCTTCATGCAAGCTGGTTATGATGTCAAGAAAAGCGAGATTCACGGAATGGCCATGAGGGGAGGCATCGTCAGCTCTCATTTTCGATTTGGAAAGAAGGTTTATTCCCCATTGATCAAGGAAGGGGAGGCAGATATCCTCTTTGCTTTTGAACAACTGGAGGGGCTGCGATGGCTGAACTTTCTGCAGCCCAAGGCAAAAATCATCATGAATGATCATAAGGTGAATCCCCCCGTTGTCAACCTCGGCGAGATGGAGTATCCTCAAGGCATTCCGGAAATCATCGGTTCTAAATTCAAAGATTTCTATCTCGTCAAAGGAACTGAAATCGCACTCCAGATAGGAGACGTCCGTGCAGCCAATGTTGTGCTCCTCGGGGCCATGTCAAGATTCTTCGACATCAAGGAGGAGCTATGGTTAAACACCATCCTGAAATACCTTCCTCAGAAGGTTCACGAGCTTAACAGAAAGGCGTTCTATTCAGGTCGGGACCAGGTTCACCAAGCGTGAGGTTGGAGGGGAGATAAAATGGATAAAAGGGCGAAGCCTGGCGTTTATTTGCGGCTTTGCCCTTTTTGTCTCACAGTCAAATCTTTTTGCTTCAGGTCACATCAGGCCTTCTTGAATTCCTTTTCCATCGCCTCTTTTGCAGGCATCACGTACATCTGTCTCAGTTTCGGCTTTTCGATCTTGCCTGCCGGGTTGCGTGGGATGTTGGTGTAAATCAACTTTTCCGGCCACTTGAACTTGGCAAGACCTTTCTCCTTGCAGAAGTTAAGGACCTCTTCATCCGTCAGGGTCTGGCCGGGCCTTGTCTGGATGATTGCCATGACGATCTCTACCAGTCTTGGATGCGGATAGCCCATGACGGCAATGTCCTGAATCTTTGGGTGCTTCAGTAAGAAGCCCTCGATTTCGACAGGGAATATATTTTCTCCACCCCGGATGATCAGATCCTTTGCCCGATCCACAAAGCAGAAATAGCCCTCTTCATCCTTATAGGCCAAATCGCCGGTATGAAGCCATCCTTTCTCGACGGTTTTAGCCGTCATCTGTGGGTTGAAGGCATATTCCTTCATGAGACGGGGCCCCTTCAAAAGGAGTTCGCCAACGGTTCCTGGAGGGCATTCCTTCCCTTCCTCATCGACGACCTTGGCTTCCATGAAGACGGTTGGCTTCCCGATGAAACCTGGCTTTCTCATGATGTCTTCGTCGTAAAGGTTGATGGTGCCGCCGCCGCCGCCCTCTGTAATTCCATAGATGTTGGCCACCGGCAGTTTCGGGAAGACTTTCTTCGAATTCTCCAGAAGGACATAGGGGACGGGCTGAGCGCCGATCTCAATATGTGACAGGGCGGAAAGGTCGTAGTCTTGCAGTTTTACCTCTCCCGAAAGGATCGCGTTGATCACGTCCGACCAAACAGGGACCGTATTCCAGCCGCCGGTACATTTCTCATCGGCTAACGTTCGCAAATAATACTTCGGTTGGATCTCCATGGGCATCAGTATTTTGCCTGCAGCAATGTAGGACGGAAACGAGAGGAAGAGCGTGCCGCTGTGATAGAAAGGATGCGGGGCAAGGTAGACGCTGTTGTACCCCTCGTTGTATGTCAGGGCACATCCAATTCCGATGTAAAAAAGGGTGTCATGGGTGTGGCAGACCGGTTTCGGCGCCCCGGTGGTCCCCGATGTAAACATCAATTCCGCCATTTCATCGTCAGCTGTCTCAACGAGGACATTCGTCGGATCTCCTTTTTGGATGATCTCCTTGTAGGAGACCATGGTCGGGGGCACTTGCTCGCCGGCACAAATGTACTTTTTCACATAGTCCATTTCCTTCATGATGGGTTCGACTCTCGGGAGAAATCCATCTCCCAGAATGAATACTTTGCACTTTGTTACATCGGCAGCATAATTGATGTCGGAACTTGCGAAACGGAAATTGAGCGGCGTGACGGTCGCACCCGTCTTCAGCACAGCCATGTAGCATACATACCATTCGATACTGTTCATCATCAGATGAACCACAATATCCCCTTTTTTGACGCCACACTCCTTCATCATGAAATTCGCAAGCTTATTTGTCTGGTCGTTGAGCTGTTTCCAGGTAATCGCCTTGCGAATCCCCTTGGAAGGATAACTTTCAATGATGAATTCTCTTTCAGGAAACTTACTCGCATTCAGCCAACAAAACCGTGCAAAGTTCATAGCGCTCTCCCTCCCTTAGATTGTTTTGCTCTTCAAGCACTTGCTAATATTAGACGGGAAATCGTATCTAGTCAACAAAAAAATCTCCGCCGGAAATTAACGTCCGGAACCTCCTATCCCCCTATAAGGGGAAAGAATCTACACCGATCCAGAAAAGTGATCCGGCTTAAAGGCGCCTAAACTCGGCGGCCTATGGGCTAACTTGAGAAAGTCTTTTAGGGAAAGGATACCCAACCCCTGAACCTCTTTGATCATTTGTTGAAAGATCTGCGCTGTAGCCAGGGCATCCCAGAAAGAGGAATGGAGCCCCTCGACAGCCACATGATAGCGTTCAGCCACTGCATCTAACGTGCTATCGATTTTCATTGTAGCTATCATCGACGCCGGTGTCTTCTTTGCCAGCAACGCCTGATCCAGGACAGCCGTATCCAGGACAATGTTTTGAATCGGAATGCCGTAAAGGCAGGCCATCTCTCGATTGAGGAAGCTCATATCCAGCCATTCGTGATGGGCCACAAGCACGGAGATTCCGATGTACCTGATAAAATCCGGCAGAACCTTTTCGATGGTCGGTTTTCCATTCACCATCCGTGGTAAAATCTCATGGATCACGGCCGAAGCGGAGGGAATGTCGCGGTTGGGATTTACGATCTCGTGGAAGGCATCTGAAAGATCGATGCGGCCCTCCTTGAGGCGTACGCCGCTGATCGAAACGATTCGATCTCCTCTTTTCACATTCAAGCCGGTGGTCTCCGTATCAAAAATGACAAACTCCGTCTCGGTGATCGGCTTGTCGAAGTCGAAATCATGGAATGCCTGGAGATAATTCCGTATTCCCTCCGGTAAGTCTTTCCGCCGCAAATGGCGCTGATAGTAATGATGCTTTAAACGACGCCAGGTCGTCTTCATAACGATTCACTCAGCTCTTGAACCCTGATGGCCCTTAGGGCTTTATGTCATAGCGCAATTCCAAAAGCCCCTGTAATCGGTCGATGGTCTTGAAGGCTTCCTTGAGCATAGTCCTCTGAATGATGCTTAACTCGTCCGGGTTGACGTAGTTATCCGGAATTCCTCCTTGGCGGAGCACATGGACGTGATGACGCACCCGGACAAGCATGATGACATTGAACGCATCTCTTAGATCATCGGCCTCGTCAGGGGTGAGAATCTCTTTTTCAACGAGAGAAGAAATCCGGTCGAGGGTATTCGTGTCGAACACCTTCTGGCCGAGGGCGAGTGTCCGGATGGCATCGACTAGGGGAGTCAAGCCGTTGAGCTTCAGATTGAGCTTATTTTTATGCTCTCCGGACTTTTCGACCACCAGCCTCTTGAAAAAACCCAGGGGCGTTTTGTGAAGAATAGCGGTCTTGGCCATTTCTCTCGTAAAGCTATTTCCCTCATCAAGAAACTCCAAGATATGTCCTGCTATTCGGGTCACCAGCTCATATTGACCGTAGATGGCGCGGCAATCGAAAAAGACGAAGGTGGCCAAAACTTCCTCGGGGGGATAGTCGACATCGAGGATCCAGTGTCTGAAGTACTCTTTCCACACATGAAGGGGCTGACACCACTTGGGATTGATGGCCATGACCCCGCCTTTGCACCGAGGAAACCCGCATTGCTCCAACCCTGAAACCACCTTTTCAGCCAGATTGAGAAAAAAACTTCGAGCTGCCTCTTCCCTCTCGGGCGAGTCATCGACAAAAAGGAGCGCATTGTCCTGGTCGGTCCTCAGGGTCTGCTCACGGCGGCCTTCACTCCCGAGGGCGAGCCAGGCATACGGAACCGACGGCAGTCCGTATCCTTCTCTGACCATAGCCTCCTCGGCCAGAGCGATGATTTTTCGTGTCAGATGGTCATTGAGCGTCGTAATCAGTTCACAGATATCTTTCGCCATCCCTCCGTGCTCAAGAATGACGTTCATTGCCAGATCAATGTTTTTTCGGATGAGGACCACCTGCTCGATAGTGGTCGCCTGCTGAATCCCCTTAATAACCGCAACAGGGTTGTTTCCCTGGGAAACCATCAGATCATGTTCAGAAATGATGCCCACAAGCTTCATCTCGTCCATGACAGGAAGATACTTGATCCGATTGGTGGTCATGGAAAGAATGGCTTCAAAACAGAAAGCGTTGGGAGAAACGCACTGAACTGGTTGGTTCATCACATCCCTCACTGGTAGGTTGATGAGTTTTCCGGATGCCAGCACCTTGCTCCGGAGATCGCCGTCTGTTAGGACTCCAACGGGAATACCGATGTCGTCTACCACAATCATGGAGCCGACGCCTCGTTCCGTCATTCGCCGGGCTACGCCGACGATCGTTTCCTCCGGTGGGCATGTCAATACGTTGGCATGCATCACATCCTTGATCCGGCAGGCAAAGAGAACTTGCTGCACTCCCGCCCCTCCTCTTACAGAGGGATCCATCGGCAGCGATCCAGTATCAAACTGTTTAAATCCCTTGCTCGGCCCGGAAGTAAAGTAGAGGAAGACATCGGGATACTGCCCGAGGAGTTTTTTAAAGACTTCCTTTCTGATGAGGTAGCAGAGGGTATCTTCCTCTGCCACAATCGTGAAAGGAGATGGCTCCCCGCTCAAAAGGGAAATCAGCCCGAAGAAATCTCCTTCATCCCTGTAATCATAGATCCTGTCCCCCTCTTTTCCGTCCTTTTCCGCCATCAGAAATCTCACACCACCCGAGCGGATGACGTAAAGAAACTGGGTGGGGACCCCCCTGGGACTCAAGATCGTCTCTCCCTTTGGAAAGTACTCAATCATCAAGGTGCGCACAAGTTCATCCATGGCAATCCTGGGGAGGAGATGGAAAGGTGGGACCGTTTTGATAAAGTCTTTCAATTTTCCCAAAGGCAGGGTCTCGGGCATCTGATCGTCCTGTCTCTCCGGATGGACTCAATTTCTATTAACACAAAAGAGACTATTTTTGAATGGCTTGTTATGATCCGGTGTCCGACAAAAAAAAGGAGGCCCGTGGAGACGCCCCCTTTTTTTCCTTTCTTATCCCCGTATGCTATTTTTTGGCTGGAAAAAGAAGGTCAATGGTTTTCTGAGAGGGTGGTTTTGTTGCAAAGCTGACGACAAAATAGATGACCAGGCATCCAAGAACAAGGATCCACTCCATCGTGCCCATTCCTAATAATGGGGGTTTCCTGCCAAGAACTGCCCAACCACCAAACAGTGTCGCGAGTGTTCCATAGATGACAGTGCAGACAGCTCCCCATTTTGTTGCCCGCTTCCAATAATAGGAGATGGCAGTCACGAAGAAAAATACAGCGCCAAGTCCCATCGCTGCCATCCCCATGAAGATGGAAAGCAACGGAGGAGGAGACACCAATGTCCAATAGAAGGGAAGAAAGAGGAAGAGGGCAATCAGGAAGTATCCCAGCATCAACATGCTCTTGTCCGATACTTTTGGTGCCCAGAGTTTAATCACATCCCTTGTGATATTGGCGCTCATGATGAAGACCATTCCTGCCAGGGTTGAAAGGGCTGCTGAGAAGAGGCCTGCCGTGTACAAAGCCAACATGGGCGATCCGCCTAAGGCATGAGAGAGCATCGGTGCAGCAAGATCCCCCCTCCAGGGCTGGATCTTGAGAAGCTGAGGGCCATAGAGCATCCTTGCCACAAGCCCGTTGCTTGAGCAGTCGAGCATGATGGGAATGCCGGTAAACAGCCAGACAATGGCGACCATCCAGAAATAATCCTTCTTGCTCATCTTCTTCATCCCGAGGAACCGGCTCACATTATGTGGGAAGCCTGTAGCCATGGTGAAAAAGATGACAGGGGTTGCGAGAATTCCAACCATGCTTGACATGAGCTGGGTAAAGCCGAGCTTTGGAAGATCCGGCCTGATCAGGCTCATCAGTTTTGGGTCCTGGGCCACCAGTTTGGAGGTAAGCTCATAAAAGCCGCCGCTCTGTATGATGGCCACGAGGCCAATCAGGGTCCCCACAACAGCAAAAACGAGCCCCTGAAGCGCCATAGCATACTGGTTTCCAACATAGCCGCCCATGGCCATATAGAGCCACGCGACGAATATGGAGAGTAAAAGGCACCAGAGAGGTGAGAGCCCGGTCAGGGCGTACCAGACACTGGCTCCAGCCTTCAGCTGGCCGACGGAATACATGAACAGGAAGAAAAGCATGGAAATGGCGATGACGGTCTGAAGCATTTTGGAATCAAATCGCTTCCCGATCGTTTCGGGCACGGTGGCCGCTTTGAGTTTCACGGAAAACTCTCTGGTCTTCATTGCTGCGAGCCAGATGCAGGGGATGATGCCGACAAGGCTCCATATCCCGGCAAACCACATGCCTGAAAAACCCATGGTATAGACAATCCCTGTGCTCCCGCAAAAAGCCCAGCCGGAAATATAGGAGGCGGAAAGAGCGGCGCCGGTGATCAGCGGGCCGATGTCTCTGCGACCGACAAGATACTCATCAAAGGACTCCCACTTCCTCTTTCCCAAAACGCCAAGCATCGCGGAGAGCAGCAGCAAGAGCCCGAGTGCGATGACTCCGGAAATAATCATGGTTGCCGTTGGCGATGGAACAGGTATATATTGTGGACTCATATTTCCCACCTCCCTTTCTTAATGATGATCCAGGTCCCGATGAAGGTCATCAGAAATGTACCGACAAATATCGCACCCCACACATACCAGACATACATATAAGCAGACACATCCGGTTGCATAAGACACCTCCTTTCAGATCAGCTTTTTTTTGTTATAAGTAGAAGATTGTGCTTGCCTCTCACCCCCTTCCAAGTATCTCGTGTCAATAAGAAAAAGCCTGGCTCACCACTGGCGATTCCAGGCTTTTCTTAGATTCTTCCGCCTTTTCCCTCCTCGCAAAAAGGTGGTAAAATCTATTTCTAGAAAAAGGCTAAAGATAAATGATAAAATTCTATTCAATTCGGTCGCTTGCTTATAAGTTGTTGGAAAGAATGTTGCTCACCATTAGATACACAAACGAATTATTTTGTCAAGGATTTTTTAGGATTGTGTGTTAGCAACGTAAAAATGTGCCCACGGAAGGAGAGAGGATACTTACGAGTCAGAGGGAGTCGCAGAAGGAACGGTCTCTGAGAAGAATAGCTTGATCGTAGACCGACAAAGCTGGAAATAATAAAATTGGATTGACGAAAGGTTGCAAGGATGGAATAATAGATAACCCACTTTAGGAGGGGGTCCATATATGGCGACATTAGACATCCATATCGGAGAGATCTTAGCCAGAAATGCGAGGTTGTATCCAAATGATGTGGCCCTGATTGAACGAGTACCCAGTGAGAATAAGAGAAAAGAGATAACTTGGAAGCAGTTTGATGAAGAGGCTAACCGCTTTGCAAATGCTCTGATCAAAAAGGGGATCAAGAAAGGAGATAAAGTCATTCATCTGATGATGAACTCCATCGACTGGCTTATTGCCTATTTCGGGATCGTCCGTACCGGGGCCTGGACAGTCCCCCTCAATTTCCGTTTTACAGGCGACGATATTCAATACTGCTGTGATGTCGCAGAGCCTGGATGCGTCGTCTTCAGCGAGGAGTTTCTCGATCGGATCACCAGGATCAAAGATAATCTTGATACTGTCAAACACTATATTTTTGTCGGAAAAGAGATTCCGAATTATGCAGAAGCCTTTGAAAGATTAATAGAAAAATCTTCTTCTAATCCACCGAACATTCCGATTGGCTTCGACGATCCCTGTGGTCTCTATTTTACCTCCGGCACGACCGGGCAACCAAAGCCTATCTTGTTGACTCATAAAAACATGGTCTGCGCCTGTATCACCGAAAATGCCCATCATTATCAGACCAAAAGGGATAATTTTGTTCTGATTCCCCCCCTTTACCATACAGGATCAAAAATGCATTGGTTCGGGAGCTTTATTGTGGGGGGAAAGGGGGTCATCTTAAAAGGGATTTCACCCGAATGGGTGCTGCAGGCGATCAGTGAAGAAAAGGCCACGCTTGTTTTTCTTCTTGTTCCATGGGCGCAAGATATCCTCTTAAAGCTCGATAGCGGGGAGATCAAACTCAAGGACTATGATCTCCGTCAATGGAGACTGATGCACATAGGGGCACAACCTGTCCCTCCTTCCTTGGTGAAACACTGGAAAGAATACTTCCCCAATATGACCTACGATACAAACTACGGACTGAGCGAGTCGACCGGTCCAGGGTGTGTCCACCTTGGGATAGAAAATGAACATAAGGTTGGGGCGATCGGACTTCCAGGGTTCAACTGGGAAACGCGAATTGTAGATGAGGAGGGGAATCCCGTCAAAGCGGGAGATGTGGGGGAGCTGGTGGTTCGGGGGGATGGTGTGATGAGGGAATATTATAAAAACCCAGAGGCCACAGCCAAAGCCCTTAGGGATGGATGGTTGTACACAGGGGACATGGCGAAACAGGATGGAGATGGATTCATTTTTCTTGTTGATAGGAAAAAAGATCTCATCATCTCTGGGGGTGAAAATATCTTTCCTGTGGAGATTGAAGATTTTCTTCATACCCTGCCGGGTGTCAAGGATATAGCAGCCATCGGGTTTCCCGACGAGCGCTTGGGTGAAGTGGTGACCGTCATCATTGATGTCGTTCCAGGAAAAGCGCTCACCGAAGAAGATGTCCTTAAGCATTGCGAAAAGTTACCCAAGTACAAGAGACCCAAAAAGGTTTTCTTCGGTGAAGTTCCCCGCAATCCAACAGGAAAGATTGAAAAACCAAAACTGAGAAAGAAGTATGTCGGGACGGAAGAATCGTTTAAGATAAAATAAATTCCCGTTGTTTGTCCTCTTATCTGCCTAGTGGGGTGCGTCAAAAGTCCCTTTATTTTGCTTGTCATTCCCGACTTGATCCGGAGTCCAGTCTTTTCAACTGGATTTCCACTGGAGGTTTACCGCTAGTTGTTACGGGGCGGGAACGACGGTTTGAGAAATAATGTAAAGAAGTGTTGAACGCCCTACACCAAGCACTCAAGATCCTCTTGTTCCCCATCCATTCTTTCCAGTGGGCATAAGAAAGACGAGAGGGATCGCAAATAAAAGCCCCAGACCGAATGAGATGAAGGTGGCTCTGAAACCGCCTTCGGGGGTAGAACCCAAATGGAGGATGATTGTAATTAATGAAATGCCAAACGCTCCTCCAACATATCTGAACATTCCTCGAAGCCCTGTAATCGTAGCCACCCTTTCAGGCATCAGTTCGATACATGCGTTATTCGAGGCGGGGAGAGCAATTCCGATACCAATTCCGGTAAACAACATCAGGACGGCCAGAATTTGAGCAACTCCCAAATGGGTACCCGGCATGCTCAGTAACGTAAGCCCTTGGCCGCCCAGAAGGATCGTCGAAAGGGAGATGATCGTCAAACCCAACACCATGGGCCATCGGTACCCCCATCGCTTGAGTAAAAAGCTGGTGACCGCCGAGGCAAAAATGACTCCGAGAGAACGAGGGGTCAGTATGATACCGCTCATCAGGGTGGACAACTTATGTACCGAGGTGGCGTAGAGCGGGATAAAGGGAAAGATCCCGAAGACGCCCACACCGATCATCATGTTGTACAGGTTTGCTGCCAGAAAAGGCTTCGATTTCAATAAAGCCATATCCAGAATGGGGTTGGAGTGCTTCTTCTCTTGGCGAAAAAACAGGTAAAAGAAACAAGAACTGATGACCCAAAAGAGGATGGCGAGAAGAAGGGATGAGAGAGCGAATTCCTCAGCAACGAGATTCAAGCCAAGCATGAGGAAGAGTATTGCTCCGAAGAAAAAAGAAGCTCCCACAAAATCGATACGGGGCCGAGAAAGAAGCTTTGAATCTTTAAGCAAAATCATAATCAGAACGACCAGACCGATGCCAATGGGTAAATTAATGTAGAAAATATACCGCCAGGAATATCGACTGACGATCCAGCCGCCTAAATTGGGGCCAACAATACCTCCGATGGGAAAGATGCTTGTAAAAAGGCCAATGGCCCTCTCGCGGCTTTCGGGAAATTGATCGCTCACGATGCCGGCTGCGGTTGGAAGAAAGCTTGCCCCCCCGACGCCCTGAAGGAACCTGAATGCCACCAAGCTGTAGATATCCGGGGCAAGGGCACAGGCAAGGGAGCTGGAAGTAAAAAGAACGAGCGAGATCAGAAAGACCTTTTTGCGGCCATAACTATCGCTCAGGTTGCCCATCAACGGCATCACGCTCGTCACTGCAACCAGATAGATTGAAATCGTCCATGCTGCCCAAAGGACATTGGTACCGAAGTCTTTTATAAAATTGGGAAAGGCCACCGCCACCGCTGTGCCATCAATGGAGTACATAAGAAGGCCCAATCCAGCAGAAGCGAAAATGAGATAACGACGCATCTTGGGAACAATCCTTAAGAGTTAAGAGACGTTGAAGAATCGCTCAAATTGTAATTGGAATTTGATCAATTGTCCAAACCGGGGGGAAGAGGTTTCTTGTTGACAGGGTCCTGTTTGGATGGTAATAAATGCTCACGGCTATTCAATAATCCAGTTTCAACAAATTTCGTGTCCGGTATTGCTACGCCAGACAGAAAGGAAAACCCAAGATGATCGACTTCAGCCTTTCCGATGAACAGAAACGTTTCCTGGACCTGGCAAGGGAATTCTCGTCGAAAGAGATTCGACCGGTGGCTCTCCAGTATGATCGCGATGGCACTTATCCTGAGTCCATTTTGAAGAAGGCCCGTGAACTGGGGTTGATGTACACAAACATTCCAAGTGAGTACGGTGGCTCCGGGATGGCGTATGTGACTCATTACCTCGTTACGGAAGCGTTGAACTACGACTGCTGTGCCATCGGGCAGATGATTGGTATCTCTCACCTGTCGACGGGTGCCATACTTCTTGGAGGCACTGAGAAGCAGAAAAAGAAGTTCCTGGGACGTATGACAGAGAGCTATCGGAGCGCCTGTTTCTGCTTGACGGAGCCGGGGGCCGGTTCCGATGCCGGTGGAATGAAAACGTTGGCCCAGAGAAAGGCCGACAAATATGTTCTGAATGGATCCAAGTGCTATATCACGAACGGCCAGCATGCTGATTTGCTGTGCGTTTTCGCGGCAAGCGACCGAAGTCTCGGGACCAAGGGAATATCCTGTTTTGCGGTCTCCCGAGATACGCCGGGGATTCGAGTGGGCCGAGTCGAGGACAAAATGGGCCACCGAGCCATGGTCGTGGCGGAGCTTTTCTTCGAAGAGGTGGAGCTAACGAAGGAGAATTTGATCGGTGAGGAAGGTCAGGGATTCAAGCTGGCGATGATGGCCCTCGACAGAGGACGGGCGAACATTACCGCTATCTGTACAGCGATCGCCCAAAAAGCCCTCGATGAGGCGACCAAGTGGGCGAAGGAACGCGAGCAGTTCGGACAAGCCATCGGGAATTTTCAAGGGGTGCATTTCATGCTTGCCGACATGTACGCCTTGGTCATGGCTTCGAGAGCCATGTACTTGCAGGTGGGTTGGATGCTCGACCGAGCCATAAAGTGCTCCATCGAGGCTGCGGCCGCCAAATGCTTTGCCTCGGATGCGGCGATGAAGGTGACGACCGATGCGGTCCAGATCTTAGCCGGGACAGGCTACATGAAAGGCGCTGTGGTGGAAAAGCTGATGCGTGATGCGAAATTGACCCAGATCTTCGAGGGCACGAACCAGATCAACCGCATTGTCAGTGGACGGGGGGTCTTGACGGGCAAGAGCGTTCTCTTTTGATTAGGGATGTCAAGGCGTCACGCGGTCGTAAGCTGTGAGGCCGCTGTTGGCCTGATCACGACAAGTCGCCAATTAATTTCGAAGGATATATAGATCTCCTTCCTTCTCCACCCGATTCATGCTTACTAAACGAGACAAATGTTTCAAGATCATCGCTCTTTCAGAAACCGTCAGGTCCCATGGCCCAATGGGGGATTTGTTCCCATAGATGATCCCCGCTTGAGCAGCCTGGTCGAGGGTCTTCGCCCCCTTGCTGAGGAGATGAAGCAGTTTTTCTTCCCTTACAAAAATCACTTCCAAGTAACGGTCGATGTATCCCGGGTCGCCTTCCAAAATTCCTTTTCCGTGACCGGTCAGGTAGGTTTCCACCTCAAACGTTTTTAAGCGCTCAAGGGAGCGGATGGTTTCATCGATGTCCGACCTTCGGTCGCCATAGTAAGGGCCGGCCTTGGTCAGGTCTAGGTCGGCGGTAAACAGTGTCCTTTGATCGATAAAATAAAAAGCGCAGTGCCCCCGGGTGTGCCCAGGCGTATGGATCACCTCCATTCTAACCTGTCCGAAGTCCATCACCATCCCGTCCTCCAAGAGCAGATTGGCTCGACGAGGCGTATAGTGGCAGTCCCTCTCCAGAAAGGCTCGCCACTTTTCCCGATCCTCTTGAGCCATCTCCCCGTAAGAGTCGATCAGGGAATCGACGTTTTCAAATTGGGGAGCATCGAAGGGATGAACGCAAAATCGGGCCTCGGGAAAAAGATAGTTAAAAACGAGATGGTCCTCGTGGGCGTGTGAGGTGATCAAATAGTCTATGATTCGTTGGTCCTTGAATTGGTGTAGCTTGTCTCCGTCACTGGAGGCATCAATGATTGCCCGGTCCCGGTCATCGATCAGCACCGAGTGGCAAAAAGGATACTTGCCTCCCCGAATAAATTTGATGGTTCCTTTGGCGAAATCGAACACGGCTCAATCCTTACGGTCCCTCGTGCCGCTGATCCTCATTTCCTGCGACAGTTGCCTTGAGGCGACGCTGCCGATCACGGCCACAGCTTGGCCACCTTTGGTCTTAATTGCCTCAACCGTGTGGTGGGCATCCGATTCGCTCACGTCGTTGACGATCAATTTTGCCTCGGCTTCTGCAAAGCGTAGAGCAATGCCCCCCATGCCGAGCAATGGGCATCTCGAAGATATTTGGCGAGCGGCGTAAGTCACCGCCCGTGCCACTGATAGTGAGCAAGCGCGGGCCTGTTCCCTGCATCTCGTAATGCATCTGAAGGTCACGAACGGCAACGAAAGGCATGGCTGTATGATCACAGTGATTTGTAGAGTGGTTATTCTTAACCAGGGCAAGTCATCAATTTCTTATGCCAGCCACCTTATCAATTCAGGAATAGAATTTTGAAGGGTTGGTCTCGTTGGACCAATCGGTGTTAAAGGGCGCCGGAGCCCCAAGTCTTCCCATCCCAGGATTGAAAGGTCACAACGAGCTGTTCTGCTAAATGTGGCGGCAAGCTTGGGCATATTTTGAGAATATGCTGTGCAGTAGCCTCCGAGATAACAGAAACAAGTTCACGAAGAGCTTTAACGCCATCGGCGTTGAACAACAACAGTTTCCGGGCCAAAACCTCGGCACGATCATACTTTTGATCACCGGTTAACCATACACCACCAATATGTGCTGCCATATATTCCTTCGAAAAATAAGTTGCCAGTCCCTCTTCCAAGACACTTGCGTTGGCAGGTAATACAGGGGTCAAAAGGTGCACGCTTTGGTGAGCCATTTGAAACAGAGGAAGGTTCGGATCGTTCATACTCGAAGAATCAAGTTGGACGATCACCCTTTTCCGGCTTCCGGGGAACCGGATCTGTGGCAAACCTGCCCGGAACTCAAACCCAAGAATCGTGTACGATTTGTCGCGGGGACCGAATCTCTGTTCCGCCATTTCAAGCATCTGCCCCAAGCGAGAGGCAAGTGTAAAAGTATAAGCACTCTCCGATTCTGGTGAGCATGGGAAGGCGATGATCAAGTTTTCATGGACATTTGCCAATGGACACCTCCTTTGTCACCTTACGCTGAACCAATTGGCGGGTAACCAGCGACGCTCCCAGCGGTTCAAAAGGACTTTGCCGAGCGGCGAAAGATATCGGTCATTTCCAAATCCGATTCGTGCATTTAACATTCTTTCTGAAATGACCATAGCAATTTGCGGAAATGTTATTCTTGAAGTAAAAATTTATACCTTTTAGTTGAACATGTCAAACAATGATTCCGGTTTTGAGGAGATTCGAGACTTATGTTATCATTTAGTACGTCTACGTCATAACAAATGAATCATTCAAACGGATTATTCGCTATCATACGGTTTCTTCGTATTGAGGGGACATGTCTTTTGCACTGGGTTTTGATATTGGGTCCGCTTCGTCAAAAGGAATCGTCCTCGGTAATCAAGGAGTCCTGGGTTCTTTTGAATGTCCTTCCGGGGGAGATTTCAAGCTTACCGCCGACAAGATAAGAGGCAGATTACTTTCCCAGACCGGGAGAACAGCCGACGACATTTCCCGGACGGTCGCTACTGGATACGGATCAAAACTGGTGACCTTCGCAGACGAAGTCGAGCCGGATATCATCTGCCAGGGAAAAGGTGTTTCTTCTCTTCTTCCTTCCGTGAAAACGGTCATCGACGTAGGAGATCTTTACACGAAGGTCCTCCGCATCAATGGTAATGGAAGTGTGCACAATTTTTTATTAAGCGGAAAGTGCGCTGGAGGGAGCGGCAGAATCCTTCAGGTCATTGCGAAGGTTCTCCAGGTCAAGGTCGAAGAGATCGGAGAGTTGTCTTTGAAATCTAAGAACAGAGTTGAGTTTAACACGGGGTGTGCTGTTTTTTCGGAATCGGAGGCGATCTCCAGGCTCTCCCAAGAAGTCACGAAAGAAGATCTTCTGGCAGGCATACACAGAGCTCTTGCGGCCCAGATTAATAGTTTGGCGGAGAGAATGGGTGTGGAACAGGAGGTGGCCTTAGTGGGTGGCGGGGCAAGGGATGCGGGTCTCGTTCAGGCCTTGAAAGAGATCAGAGGTCATGATATCCTTGTGCCACCCAATCCACATATGACGGCTGCGTTGGGTGCGGCGATGATCGCCAAGGAATACCGGAGATAAGTAGGTTGAAACGTAGAACCAAATTGTGTATATTGCAGTTGGAGTCTATGCTGAGCGTCATGCTGAGTTTATTCAGCATCTAAAAAATCGGTGCCTTATGAATCCTAAAATCGAAGACCTAATCCTGAACCAAGGTTAAGACAACATTCTTGGTTCAGACGGGTGACCTTCGTCTGAGGAGAGGGTGATGAGCGAAAAACATGGAAAAACCCTTGACAGGGTAGAAAGATATTATGGGGACTACGGGGTCAGGGCGAAGGAGCTGAAGAAGGAGGGGAAAAAGATAATCGGCTATATCTGCTCCTTTGTCCCTTTGGAAATCATTACCGCAGCCGGGTGCATCCCTTTTCGGGTAAGGGGAAATGTCCACGAGCCCATTACGAAAGGGGACACGCTCCTGGAGACCATTGTATGCCCCTATTACCGTAGCTGTTTCGACCTCTCGGTAAAACAAAAGTATGACTTTCTCTCCGGGATGGTTATCCCTCACGGTTGTGATAGCATGGTGAGAAGCTATAGCGCCTGGAGTTATTCTCTTCCCTATTCCTATTTTCACTTTATCAATATTCCTACCGTCTGCGGCGATTCATCCTCAGAATTCTTTGATGCAGAGTTAGACACCTTCAGGAAAAGTTTGGAGAAGTTTGCTGGAAAGGTAATCACCGATCATGATTTGACTGAAACCATTCGGATTTATAATGAGAACAGGAATAAGGTAAAAGCCCTTTATGAATTCAGAAAGGAAGACCCGCCCCGCATCTCTGGGACGGATTTAACGATGGTGTTAACAGCCGGATCGAGTTTACCCATCGGCGAATTTAATACGCTGCTTGATCAGGTCTTGGCAGAAATTGGGAAGAGAAAGACATCTCCGACTAAGAAAGGCCCCCGAATATTTATCGACGGTGCCTGTCTCGATAATATTGAACTCATCAAGCTTGTAGAAGAACTCGGGGGGAATGTGGTGGCCGATACCATCTGCAACGGAGCGAGGGATTATTTTCCGCGGACCGATGAGGGAGGGGACCCAATCAACGCACTGGCTCATCGGTATCTCGATAAAGTCAATTGCCCCAAGACCTTCAGGGAAAACAAGACGGGCACCTTTGCAGGGGATATCGCCTCTCGATTTGGCGATATCGGAGCTTATGCCATGGAATTTAACGTGGAGGGTGCGATTCTTTATCTGTACAAATACTGCGACCCTTTTGGCTTTGAAGTCCCTGCAAGAAAGGCCTACTACAAATCCATCAATATCCCTCTTCTTCATCTTGAGGATGTTTATTCTGCGGGTACAATGAGTCAACTCAGAACCAGGATCCAGGCCTTTCTGGAGATGATCGGGTAAAGGAAACGGTCACTTAACCCCCACTTTTCTAATGGGAAGTGAGGGAGGATGAGGAGGATTTAAACAATGGCAGAGGAACAAAAAGAGGCAAAACCGAAAAAGCGAATGACGGCCACCCAGGCTGCTGCTTCCATCGGTTCCATGGTCAAAGAATTTATCACGGACGCCGTCCGAGCACGGGCAGAGGGGAGACAGAAATTAGCCTACACTTTTATCGTTTGTCATCATGAAGAGATCTTTCGGTCCATGGATGTGATCCCCATATGGACGGAGAATTTTGCCGGTATTTGCGGCGCGAAGAGAGACGCGGAGAGATTTCTGCAGAGGGCGGAGTCACTCGGTCTTTCCCGTTCTTTGTGTACCTATGCCCTTTGCGGGATCGGCTTTGACCAATGGAGAGAAGAATTGGGCCAAATGCCTCCCGATTCCCCCTGGGGTGGACAGCCGAGGCCTGATTTCATGATATCCAGCGGACAGATCCTCTGCGACCCGAGATCCAAGTGGTACCAGGCCTCTCAGCAATTTATGCCGGATGTCCCGATTTACAACATAGACCTTCCGTATCCTCTGTTTCAGAAGGATCGAGATCACCGGGAAGTCTGGGACTACTACCACAAATATATTGTCAAGCAATTACGCGGACTGGTCGCTTTTCTGGAAGAGCAGACCGGAAAGAAGATGGATTATGACCGGTTGCGAGAGTTAGTTGACTTAAGCGACCGAACCTGGAATCTAATCGATGAAACCTATAGCCTTCGAAAGGCTGTGCCTTGCCCCATGGGGACCGGCGATGCCATGAATACCATGGTGCCGATCAACTTTATGATGGCCACCCAGAAGGCTTACGATTTCTTCATCGGCCTTAAAAAGGAATTGGAGGAAAAGATCGCAAAAGGAGAGGGAGAAGTCGAGAGAGAAAAATACAGACTGATGTGGGGAGGCGGGCTGCCTGCCTGGTTTGCCTTGACCGATTTCAATTACTTCAACAGCAACGGTGCCTCGTTTCCCGCTGAAACAACCTATCGAATGGTCGCCCCCCTCCACGAGATGGATATTCCTGAAACCAAGGACCCAATCGAGCACCTAGCATGGAGATGGCTTGGGTATTGGACCTTCTGGTATGATAAGGCCAAGAAAAGGCCGGGATCGGAGCCCGATGTGGAACGCTTGATCAACTGGATCGAAGAATACAAGATCGACGGGATTGTGATGCATGAAGCCTTTTCGTGTCGAACGTGGCACGTGGGCCTCGTCTGGCAATTGCATCAGTTGGCAAAGATCTATAAACCCATTCCTGTGTTTGTGATGGGGAAAGACGGTAAGAAGGAAAAGGTTTACAGAGAACTTCCTTCCCTCATTCTCGAAAGTGATATCATCGATATCACGTCGTATTCAGAGGTGGATACAAGAAATAAAATCGACGCCTTCATTGCTACCCTGGAATCCAATCGATTAAACAAGGCAGCCTGATCCTTGTTGCATAAAAGGACAGGTAGATGGGTCTTCAAACTTTTACCAGGCGGATTTTTGAAATTTTATGATTACGCTCTTTTGCACCGAGAGTGAAATCTATGATTTCTTAAAAAACCGGAGTAGTTATACCATTAAAGGTCCCGCTGTAAAGCTTTCCTGACCCACCTCCCCATCCTTTTTGAGATTTTTTTCATATGAGAGCTGATCCAAAGTGACCATGGCAACCTATTTTGCAGGCATTGATGTCGGTTCCACCATGACCAAGGCAGTGATCCTGAATAAAGGGGTCGTTGCTTCGGTCATTGGTCCCACAGGTCCCGAACAGCGCCGCTTGGCCAATAAGGTCATGGAAGAGGCAGTGCGTCAGGCTTCACTTTCCTTTCAAGCAATCACCTACATTGTCTCCACAGGCTATGGGAGAATTAACGTCCCTTTTGCCGACAGGCAATTCACAGAAATCAGTTGCCATGCCAAGGGTATTGTCCATCTTTTCCCCAAAGCCAAGACAATCATCGATATCGGAGGCCAGGATATCAAGGCAATCAAAATGGACGCCGCAGGCAAGACTACTGATTTTGTTATGAATGACAAGTGTGCGGCAGGGAGTGGTCGATTCATAGAAGTGATTGCCGATACCCTTGGGGTCCCTTTGGATGGAGTGGGTGACCTTTCTCTGCAAAGCAAGAATCGTGTAAAGATAAGCAACATCTGCACCATATGGGCCCAGCAAGAGGTAGCGGCCAGTCTGGCACAAGGGCTACCCATTTCCGATCTGCTCGCAGGGGTTCATCATTCCCTTGCCGACAGGATAAGCAGAATGGTCAACCGGATCATGGTGGAAGAGGCGGTGATTGTAACGGGCGGGGGGGCCAAAAATAGAGGCTTGCTTAAAGCTCTTTCCGAACAATTGGGCCACGAGATTCTGGTGCCCGAAGAGCCTTTGATCACCGGAGCCCTTGGCGCGGCCCTGCTGGGAAAGGAGATTGTGGAAAAGGCCAAGGAGAAGCATACTCCCCTTAGAACAAAAGAGCGAATCTTAGAGGAAGTCAAGATTCTCTGAGATCGCCTTGTTTTTTTTCTTGACAATGAGTGAATATTTGATAGACTTTTTAAGTCTATAGAGTTGAGTAAGAGGCAGACAGATCTTGAAGGAAAGGGGGTGAGAAGATAATGAAGAAGAGGTTGATCAGCGTAGGGATCCTTGCAGGTTTCCTGTTCTCCATCCTGATGGTCACCGGCGTCTTTGCTGCTAAAGACGTAGTCACGTTCGATGTTCCCTATGGGAAAGTGACGTTCAATCACAAGCAGCATGCCGAGACATTGAAGATCGACTGTATGAAATGCCATCATACCTGGAAAAAGGGCGAGACCACCGGCAAATTGTGTGTTGATTGTCACAAGGCCAAGGCAGAAGGGAAGACTCCTTCGATGAAAGATGCCGCCCACAAGGACTGCAAAGGCTGCCATGAGGAAGCGAAGAAGGCCAACAAACCCGCGGGTCCAACAGGATGCACTCAGTGCCATGTAAAGGCAAAGAAGTAGACTGAAGCTGTCCGCTTGCCCGCAGGCGGGCAGAGGCAAATTGGAAAGGGGTAGTTCCAAAAAGGAACTACCCCTTTTTGCTTGACAGTAAATAAAAGGATATGTTAAATATTTCAAATACTTCCCTGCCTGTGGCATCGCGCTTCGGGCAGGGCAAAAATTTTTCTATATTTGCTATATTTATTAATACAGATCAAAGGGTAGCATGAAAGAAACAAAAGATGCGGTTAACGTGAAAGAAGATAGGTTCCTTACCCTATTCTACGATTTTTTCCGTTCGCTTAAACTCACCATAGCTCTCCTTATTCTTCTTGCCAGCCTTTCCATTATCGGCACGCTGATCGTACAAAATGCAACGCGCCCAGAATATATTCGGAGATACGGGATTGGCCTTTATGAGGTGTTGAACTTCTTCAATCTCTTCGATATGTACCATTCCTGGTGGTTCAGTGCCATTCTCTTGCTTCTCGTCATCAATCTGATCACCTGCTCCGTCCATCGTCTCCCGGGTATCTTCAGTCAGATATCCCGTGGGTCGGGAGAGTTGGAAGATCGGATGCTCAAAGCGATTCCTTATGTGGAGAAAATTCAAATTCCAAACCCAGCGAAGAGGGAGGAGAATATCCGATCTTCCTTGAAGAAATGGTTTAGGAACTGGGGACGGATCGAGACAGAAGAATCCATCACTCTGTTCGCTGAAAAGGGAAGGTTCTCGAGATTGGGGGTCCCCATCACCCATGTGAGCATTCTGGTCATCCTGATTGGAGGGATCGTGGGGTCCCTCTATGGATTCAAAGGCCATGTGGAGATCTTAGAAGGCGAGACCGTAGATCGGGTTTTTTTAAGGGCGAGAGAAGGGGAAACTCCGAAGGCCCTCGATTTTTCTGTGCGTTGCGATGATTTCAACATCGCGTATTATGATGTTCCCGGACAAGAGAAACACGTAAAGGAATACAGCAGCCGAGTGACGATCCTCGAAAATGGGAAAAAAGTTTTGACGAAGACCATCCAGGTCAATCATCCCCTGCACTTTAAAGGGTTGGCATTCTATCAGGCGAATTATGGAACGGTTCACGATATCACATTGGGAATTCAGTGGAAGAATAAAAAGCAGAAGGCAACAATTAAGGCCCCTGAAGGGACTACCGTTCCAGTCCCAAATTCCAATGATTTGATCCGGATCCTGCAGTATGCTGCTCAAGTCCACAACTTTGGGGAAGGAGTTCAGGTGGTTTTGTTCAAGCCGAACCAGGAACCCCGGCCCTTTTGGTTATTGAAAGCCTTCCCAAAATTTGATGAGCAGAGGAAGGACGAGTTCGTCCTCACCTTTGAAGGGGATTCTCCCAGGGAATATACCGGACTCTCGGTGACGAAAGATCCGGGAGTCTGGGTGGTCTGGATCGGGTGTGGCCTAATGATCTTCGGCCTCATTGTTTCCTTCTTCTTTTCCCATCAAAAGGTTTGGCTAAGAATTCCGAGAGGTCCGGAGGGTGAAATTGTTTTAGCTGGCTCCGCTAACAAAAACCGGGTAGGCTTTGAAAAAACCTTTGGTGAGTTGGTGGACGGAGTCCGGTCAATAAGGCGATGACAAGAAGGTGATGAATTTAGAGTTAAGGTTCAGGGCCAATTATCCAGGCTGCAAGAGAGAGGCGGTATTCGAAGAGGGAATGGGTCTTGCCTTTTTTAGAAATGGGGTGCACTATATTCGAAACCATCTGCGTTAACTACTTACCCCATTCCTCTTCTCTTGCCCGCCCGCCGGCAGGCAGGAGGGAGAGTGGGAAGGAGGGATGGAAGGGAGGAACTATGAACAAGGCTGAACTGATAACGAAGGTCTCAGAGAAGGCGAATGTGACACAGAAGGTTGCCAAGGTCATTGTTGACACCCTTTTCGACGGGATGAAAGAAAGTTTAGAGAAGGGAGAACGAATCGAGATCAGAGGATTTGGAAGCTTTGTGGTGAGAAATTACGGGGGCTATAAGGGCCGAAACCCAAAGACGGGGGAGGTCGTGGATGTCCCTCCGAAGAAACTCCCTTTCTTTAAAGTCGGAAAAGAACTGAAAGAAATGGTGAACACAGGCGGAGCCTAACAAGGCTCTGAAAAACTGTCGGCCTATTCAAGGTTCTTCCAGTATCGTTTCTGTATCCCCTTCAATTGAAGGAGGAATTTTTCCATTCCAGGATATTTGGCCTTCTCTTCTTCCAGCAAGTCTGTCTTATCGAGGGGTAAGGCCTGAGAAAGCTCTTCTAAGACGGCCTTCACAGAACGCCTCTCAGCAGTAACATTGTAACCGCCCTCAAGCGTGAGCACCAGTTTTCCTTGAGCGGTGGCCTCCGCAATCTCCATCAGGATTTGAGTCATCCTGGCAAATCCCCTTTCCGTCACTTCCATTCCACCCAAAGGATCATTGTAATGGGTATCGAACCCAGCTGAAACTAAGATCAATTGCGGTCGATATTCCAGAGCGATGGGCTTAAGAAGCTTCTCGAAGAGGATTCCATAATCCGCATCGCCCGTTCCGGGAGAAAGAGGGACGTTTACGGTGAATCCTTCCCCCCGGCCCCTTCCGACCTCTGTTGCCGCCCCCGTCCCCGGATAGAAGCCGTAACGATGAGTGGAAAAGTAGAGGACCCGCGGGTCTTCGTAAAAGGAGTTCTGCGTGCCGTTTCCGTGGTGAACATCCCAGTCCACAATCAGGATTCTCTGGAGGGAGAAGCTCTGGAGCGCATAGTGCGCGCCGATCGCTACGTTGTTGAAGAGACAGAATCCCATGGCCCTATCGCGCTCCGCGTGATGGCCCGGGGGTCTTACCAGGGCAAATCCATTGTTCAACTTCCCTTGCATCACAACCTTAATCAGTTCCAGGAGGCCACCGGCTGCCAGAAGCGCGGCTTCATAAGACTTTGCGCAGGTAGAGGTGTCCGCGTCGAGTCGGACATAAGGCTTGCCCGCAGTCGATGCAATGAGATCAATATAGGCAGGAGAGTGGACCGTCTCTAACTCCTCGCGGGTGGCGGGTCGAGGCTTCACCTTCCCAAGAACCCGGCCTTTCATCTCCTCCTCCTCGATTCCTTGATAAATCTCCCGCAGTCGGTCCGGGCTCTCTGGATGGCCGGGGTCCATCACATGCTCCAGATATCTTCGATCCTTGACAACCCCCGTTCGGTTCATCTAACCTCCTTCAACCTGAGAAACCTCTGAACGCATAGCGATCAACTAATGAATTTAGCCTATCTTTTTTGCTATTCCTTGTCAAGATTGTGTCCTCGTTCACTGTCTCGTATGGAGTGAACGAGTATAAGGGGTTGACTTTTCGGCAGGAGACTGAATAGAATGTTTTCTAGAGAGAAGAATGAATATTCGGAAGCTTGAAGATCTCCTGAAGAACGTAAAATCAGGGAAGACGACGCTCGACGAAGCTAAAGCCCAATTGAAGTCGCTTCCCTTTGAGGACTTAGGATTCAGCAGGATCGATCACCACCGCAGCCTTCGAAAAGGTTTTCCAGAGGTGATCTGGGGAGAAGGAAAGACCTCCGGCCAAATTCTTTCGATTACGAGACAGTTAAGAACCAAAGGGCAGAATATCCTCATCACGCGTTTGGAAGAGAGAAAAGCCAAAGCGATACAAAGGGCCTTCCCGAAGAGCCGATACTATCCGAATTCCAAAGTTCTGACCTATCTGACCCATCCAGTCCTATCTGAAGGAAAGGGGACCATTCTCGTCATCAGCGCAGGAACGACCGACATCCCTGTGGCCGAGGAGGCCGCAGTGACGGCTCAATTCATGGGGAATCGCGTGGAAACCCTCTACGATGTCGGTGTCGCAGGGATTCACCGGCTCCTTTCTGAAAGACAGAGATTGGAAGCGGCACGAGTCTTGATTGTCGTGGCCGGAATGGAAGGGGCTCTGCCCAGCGTTGTCGGTGGGTTGGTGGACCGCCCGGTGATTGCTGTCCCCACCAGTGTCGGCTACGGGACAAGTTTTGGAGGGATCACGGCACTGCTGGCCATGTTGAATTCATGCGCCTCCGGTGTCGCAGTAGTCAACATCGATAATGGATTTGGAGCTGGCTACATGGCCAGCCTGATTAATCGAATCTGAACGCTGCCCCTCAGCCCTTTTTTCTTCCGAAAAGAGGAGGGACAGTCTAACAAAGTGGCGGGGAAAGGACGTCATGAATTGGATCAAGCTGGTCAACGAAGGAATACCTTTTTTGCTTCTGATCGGCATAGCCTTTGTTCTTTACCGAGGACTCAGAAGAAACCAGATACTCCTGTCGGAACGAGAGGAGTTGTTAAAGCGTTATCTTCTGTTTCGCGGAGACAGACAGGTCCGCTTGAAGATTTACGGAGGGGATGAAAAGGTGTATCTGGACCTCCTCAAGAACATTTCGTCCAGCTGGAAAAACTTCAAAAGGGCCTACGATCAGTGCCTCCTTTCCTTGGCTCAGAATACGACGAAGACCAAACGCTTTATGCAACTCATCACCCTAGGACTTTTGATCAACACAGGTAGACTATTTATAGAAGATTACTACTTTTTCGGTTTGGACCCACACTTTTTCTATACGACCGCAAGGGAAGTGTCCAGCTATGTTCTTGTCGTACTGAGCTTCTTTTTGCTGAGAAACCAGACTCAGACGTTCCTTACCCTGAAAGGGGAGGTCATCAAGATGGATCGGGAGATTCTTTTCTTTTCGAACAATATAGAGAATCAGGAAGAACATGAGGGTCTTTTTAATGAATTTGATCCCCTTGAGACAAGAGGAGTGGAAGATGGGAAAAAAGATCAGGATCCTCTTGAGTGACCTAAAGGTCGAAGCCGAGCTGACCGAAGGAAAGACAGCCCAACTGATCTGGGAGGCTCTCCCGATTGCGGGAAAGGCCAATCTCTGGGGCGAGGAGATTTACTTTGCCATTCCGGTGAAGACTGGGTTGGAGACGGGATCAAGGGAGGTCGTCTCAGCGGGAGAATTGGGGTATTGGCCGACCGGACACGCCTTCTGCATCTTCTTCGGCCCCACCCCGGCGAGCAAGGGTGACGAGATCCGAGCTGCCAGCGCAGTCAATATCGTTGGGAAAGTGCTATCCGACCCGAAGGTCTTCCTGAAGGTTAAAGACGGGGCCAAAGTCACTCTGGAAAAATGCCAGGGCTAAAGTCCAAATCCCAAATTTCAAACGACCCACCAAAAGATAATAGAAAACAAGCAGAGGATTCGCCGTTGAAACTCTATTTCTTTCTATAACGATGCCACAAAGCGGCGACAAACTGGGCAAGGATCCCGCCCGCCGTATCGATGCCCGCATCCACGGCGGACGCCGTCCGGGTCGGAACAAAGGATTGGTGAAACTCATCGCTTGCAGCCCAAAGGGCCACCCCAATGACAGCAAAGAAAGACCATCGCCAGTTCCACAACAAGGCAGAGTTGCCGCGAAACGTTCGGAAGAGTAACAGACCCAAGACAAAATACTCAGTGACATGTGCGGCTTTTCTAATCAATAGATGCGCGAAAACCATTTTCTGAGCCGAGATCTTAGGGGCCAAAAAACGCAGCAACATTTCTGTCCAGGAAAATGTGTTTTCTGAGGAGAATGTTTCAGTAGACATCCAAAAAATAAAGCACATCCAAAGCAGAACGGGAAGCCAATACTTGGCGAAATTTCGTTTGAAGTTCATTCTGGCTTTCACACCTATCAAACAACGGACTTCTTAATACCAAAGGGTCTCCGTCACCGAATACAATATAAAAATCATATCATATCTGAAGTCTGACGATTTTTCAGAAATGACGTTTATAAGCCCTTGTACTGAGAACCTCCATGCTTTCCATCGTGTTAAATAATTTTTCACGGCTTCGAAGCTGTCATTATGTCATTTTACACCATTCTAACAGTTTGCGCACTTTATTCTCCAAGTATTTCTGGACCCATTGATTCACATTCTTTTGGACCCCTCCCGTCTATGGACAGCAGGGGCCCCGAAAACTCCGTCCCGTCTTGATGGCATGGCGAGGAGCATCCATACGCCCCACTGTCCCTCGGAATGTTTTTGTGCAACGCATGGGTAGGCCGTTGGGAGGATTGGTCAATAAAGCAAATATTTCGACCGGAGCTGGTAAAATTGTTCCAGTGGCTTCTGCCAATTCTCTGCAACGGAGACGGGATCCTGACCATTCTTAATGGCCTGTAGAACGTCGCGAGATCCAATAAGGCCTAGAGTCTTGTCAAGCTGGAAGTCCTTCGGATAGAGACTGTAAAGGGCGCCGGCGATTTCTATCCCCAGAGCAGGAGAATCCAGGACCTGTCGATCGAGTAGGGCGATCTGGACGCCTTGACATAATTGATTCTTAAAAGGACTGCTTTCTGGTGTAAATTCCACCGGCATGAATCGGATCCCCTGGATTGTGCGGTGATTCAGGTATGACGCAAGCTCCTCTCCGTTGATCCAGGGAGCGCCGAGAAGTTCGAAAGGTGTCGTCGTCCCCCGACCGACGCTCACGTTTGAACTTTCAAGCATCGCCAATCCCGGATAGAGAATCGCCTCTGTTAATGTACGCAAGTTAGGCGACGGGCTGAGCCAGAGCAATCCGGTCTCGTCATACCAGTGGGTGCGTTCATAACCACGCATTCTGATGACGTGCAATTTGACTCCAATCTTTCTCTCCGCGTTAAACAACGTAGCGAGTTCACCAACCGTCATGCCATGCCGGACCGGCAGAGGGAAGTATCCGGTGAACGATTTCAAGTCGCTGTCCAGGATGGGTCCCTGAACCAGCGATGCAGTGATCGGATTTGGCCTGTCGAGTACATAAAAAGAAATTCCTTTCTTGGCACACGCCTCCATCGCATAACCCATTGTGGTGATATAAGTATAGAAACGAGCCCCTGCATCCTGAACGTCGAAGACGAGCGCATCCAGACCAACGAGCATCTTTTGTGTCGGCCGCGCGACATCTCCGTAAAGACTGTATATGGGCAGACCCGTCAAAGGCTCTCTTGTCAAGGAAACCCTTCCTTCTGCCTTTCCCGTGAAGCCGTGCTCCGGGCTGAAAATCACCACCAGCTTTACATTCCGAGCTTTATGGAGCAGGTCTACGGTCCGCCTTCCTTCAGAATCGATGCCCGAATGATTGGTAATCAGTCCCACACGCAGCCCTGCGAGGGGTTTGAACTTCTCTCCGGCCAGAACATCGATCCCTGTTTGCACCTTCTCATTATTGTTCTCCCCTCGTTCATTCTGGCTAGGCGAAGGCCCACTGGCTAAAACGCCCTTTACTGAAACGGGTCCGATTGCTTCATTAACAAACCAGAGTATCTTGCTTCGCAGTGGCTCAACTTTTCCTTTGCCTTTTGGGTGAACCCGATTCGTCAGGATAATGACAAAGGTCTTGGAAACCGGATCTATCCAGATTCCGGTTCCGGTGAACCCTTTGTGTTCGAAGGAACCTACAGAAACGAGGGAGGAATCGATATTCCAGCCGAGTCCCCTGAGAGGGATTTTGTCAGGCGGGGATTGCGGAATGGTCATCTCCTTCACCATGAGGGGGCTAAGAACCTTCACACTTTCTCTGCTGCCCCCATCGAGGATCATCTGGGCAAAAATGGCAAGGTCGTCGACCGTAGAGAAAAGCCCTGCGTGTCCGGCCACACCACCCATGCTGTTGGCCACTGGGTCATGGACCTCTCCCCAGAGGATCTTCCCCGTAGTTCCATGCTGATATTGAGTTGGCGCGATACGGGGCTGGAGAAGAGAGGAAGGCTTGAAGCCCGTGTCATTCATTCCCAGAGGTTTAAAAATGTGCTCGGCGCAATAGACGTCAAGAGGCTCCCCGGAGATGCGAGAGACAAGCTCACCCAGAATGATGAAATTGATATCGCTATAGATGAAACTCGTGCCAGGAGGAAGAACGGGTTTCTCTTCTTCAACCATACGGAGAGCCGTGTCGTAACCCGACCCGTCTGCCTTCAAGTCCAGATCCGGTCGAAGGCCAGAATAGTGCGTGAGCAAATCGCGCACGCTGATCCCTTCTTTGCCGTTTACTCCAAACTCGGGCCAATATTTAGTGACCGGGTCTTCGAGATTTAACTTTCCCGTTTCCACCAGCTGCGCCACCGCGGTGGAAGTCGCAATCACCTTGGTAAGGGAGGCAACATCGAAGATGGTATCTGTTGTCATGGCTACCCTTTTCGGTTTTAGTGCGCGAAGGCCGAAGGCCTCCCTGTACACAACTTTTCCCTGGTTCCCGATCAGAATCACGGCACCCGGAATCTTGCCGGCTCGAATCTCTTTCTTCACTATCTGTGCAATGGGGACCATTTGCTCTTGTTGAAGCGCTTGAGAGGATGTTGAGGTGGGGATGACGACAGAGAGCATGAGTGGGAAGAAAATGCTCCACCACTTCACAGTCAACTGCCGCCTTGAAGTTATCATCTCGAATCTTTGGCAAACGAATCGAACGAATCTCAGCCCAATGGCTTTTCTTTTTTTAGGCCCGCCGAAGAATAGCTGTTCCTGGGATTCCAGAGCATCCAACCGTGGGAACCAAACCCTTCAGCCGCTTTGACCTCGCCCATGATCTCTTGATCGTTGAAGTATCTCCTGTCAAAGGCATAGTCTCTGAATGCCTGCAGCCACGGTCTGAAACGATGGGATGGGAGATTAGTTCGTTCTTGGGCTCGTTTAAGGGAAAGATAAACGATTTCGTAAGGATTTGCAACAGGATTTCTGTAACCGGGGATTCCATACTGGAATCCGGATGGATAAAGCATGGGACAGATATAGTCAAGGTGGGCGACAAGGTCTTCAAGCCTCTGTCCGATCTTGGTATCGTTGAGATTCCAGCAGACGTAACCAAAGATATCTGCGGAGAGAAAGACATTGTAAGGAATCAGCCTCCTCCTCGCCTCCATCAGAAATCCCGAAATGGCTCTTACCCTGTTCTCCTCTGTATTGGCCATTGAAAATTGAAGCCCCGAGGCATCAGGAAACCGGACATAGTCGAACTGGATCTCATCAAACCCATATTGAGCTGCCTCCACAGCAATATTAATATTATAATCCCATACCTCTTTCTTGAAGGGATCCATCCAGGCCAGGTTTTCTCTATCGCGCCATATCTCCCCCCCGGGTGTCTTCACCGCCCAATCAGGTCGTGCCTGTGCGAGAAGATTATCTTTGAACACAACGATCCGTGCAATGGTATAGATCCCTTTCGCCTTCAGGGATCTCATCAGAGGTGCCATCTCTCTTACCGTGATGGTTCGTTGAGCACCCACTTCAGCGGCAAGGGGGGTCGAGCTCTTATAAGGAATCATGCCTCTGTCGCCCTTCACATCAATGGCAAGGGTATTCAGCTCGGTTTGCTGAATGAGTTTAATTGCCGCTTCTCGCAGGCTCCTGTCCCCGATTCCAAAAAAGGATAGGTAAAGCGCTTTCGGTGTGAAAGGGATGAGCTTTATTTCTTGAGGCGCACCGTTCAGAGGGATGACGATCTGCTCGGCTCTTCCGTATCCAGGTGCTCTTATCCCCACTTTATTCAATGCGGCGGTCACCGTGAAAATTCCATTTTCATCCGTCAGGGCGACGTCGTGATTCGAAGTAACAAAAGCTCCTTTGACCGGTTTCCCGGTAAAGAAATCAACCACTCTTCCCGTCGTATACGCCATGACATACGCTGGCGTCAATGAGAAAAGGGTTACGAACAAAACAATCCATGCCTTACTTCCTCTGTTGATTATCATCTTTCTACCCCCGCGGTGAATCTGCCAGGATGATGGCAAGTCTCCTTCCCGTTTCTCCGTCCGTCATAAGATAACGAGGAAGGGCCATGACATTGTCACGAGCGCCTGCAGGATGCCGCTCCATGGTAAATGTGGCCACATATCCCGCTTCTTTGGCCCTATGGATAAGGTCATCGTCATAGATACCAAAGGGCCACCCCAGCATGTCCACTCTGACGTTGAGCTCTTTTTCGAGTTTCTCCTTTGATTTTCTTAATTGCATGGCTACAAAGTTTTCATATTCAGCCGGTGTCAGCCTCTTCTTGTCTTTCTTGAAGTTAGGATGCCAAAAGGTGTGGGACTGAAAGTCAAAAAGCCCTGTTTGTTTCACCTCCCTGAGCTGGCTCCATGTCATGGCATAGGATGCGTTAGATATTGCCGAAGGATAGATGAAAAGAGTGACTGGAATGCGGTATTTCTTAACGAGAGGAAACATGTCTCTATAGACAGAAATGTGGCCGTCATCAGCAGTAATGACAACAGTATGGGGTCGGGGGGGCTGCCTTTTTCCAAGATAGTAGTCGACCAATTCTCTGAGAGGTATCACTTCGTACCTATTGTCTTTGAGGTATTTTAATTGGGACTCGAAAAGGGTTGTCGTCACCGTCATGCCGTCGCTCACTACGGGTCCAAAGCGATGATAAAGGAGAATAGGGACATGGACTGACCCTTGGGCTTGCGCTAAGGATAACGGAGAAAAGAGTAACGGTAAGATGGTTAATGAGATTGATGTTAGGTTCTTAATCATTTCAGTAGATGTAGATCAAAATGTCTTTTTCATCGATTGGAACGCGAAATTGCTTCCGCCTCGACAACTGGATTATCCATCTGTCTTCGTTCTTGTTTTTTTCCCCTTGAGATACAACCTTAATGCGTCGTCGATGACTTCCTTTATTCTTTTTCTTTCCCAGTATGCTAATGCCTTAAGTTTCTCCAGGTAATCCTTTCTCAGAATGAATGTCGCTCTTATCCATCCATCCTTAAGCCCTTCCTGTGAGGTTTTATTTAAAGTCATTGTTGGCCGGTTGGAATGCCTGTAAACTCTGTAAACAAAGTAAACGTCTCGTAGTGGCTTGCATCTTGTGTGCCATATAGAAACCAATTCAGAAGGGAATGTATCTACCAGAATTCATAAAGTTTTCTTTTTAAGTCAGAAAGATGCTGTTTAACTGAAGATCCGGAGAATAACAAAAAAGGACATCGAAGCGACAAATTGGCTGGATTTTTCCTACAGGGTTCAAAGGAAATAGGAAATGAAATGCGGCAAATTCAGAACCGGGGACGGCAAGGTGGGCGAGCAGATGCGAGTCAATAAAGGCAGCAGGATGGAAGAGAGGAAGAGAACTTGCTCTTCACCTTCTTATTTTGACCTTCTTCTGTAATGTTCCAATTTTGCCCCTTTGATAAAGACCTCGCGCAAACTATTCCTCACCTCTTCATCATCGATTCCCTGGAGGAGGCTTTCAATTCGGTTCAAGGTTGATCTATCGACTCTTTCATCTTCCATAGAAGGGGTTTGAGGAAGAGGAGAGATGTTCGAAGAAATCTTCCCCAATTTGAATCGAATGTCCTCGATGAGGGATTCACCTAAAAAAGTATTGACCTTTTCGAGGAGGGTGGGTTTAAGAAACTGGAGTTGTTGCATCCAGGTCGGATGGGTGACATCGATGAAGAGGATTCGGTTTCGAATGGAATGGGGTTGAGAATGGGCTGCCACGGACTCCCCCACAATCTCGTTCCACGCTCCCAGTATAGAATAAGTTTTCAACGGGACATCGATCTCCAAGGACTTTATGGTTTTTTCAAGGATGGAGCGGATGGGTTGAGGCTTTTGCATGACTTCTTACGGAAATGTCAAATACCAAAGCTCGCACAAAGGGATGAACCAAAGGTAAATCAATTTCAAATGAAATCCAAAGCCCAAATGAGAAAAAATTTTAATTTGGATTTTAAAATTTGAGATTGGGAACCTATTCAAACGATATCTTCGAGGGATCCAGCCGTGGAAACAGAGGCGTGGGTTTAGCCACTTTTTTTCCCGGCTTCAGACCTCCCCACTTTCCGTTCTCCTTTATATTTTGTTCCCAAAGGTTTTCCTCCACACCGAGCTGGGACCACATTTTTTCAGAGGTGGACGGCATAAAGGCAGCCAGGAGCAGAGCGATCATTCGAAGCGATTCCAGCGTCTGGTAAAGCACTGTGCCGAGACGCAATCGATCTTTTGTTGCTTTGGCCAAAACCCAAGGCGCTGTCTCATCGATATATTTATTGCCAGCGCTGACAATCTCCCAGATCGAACCCAATGCCTTATGAAAGGCTAAATCATCCATCTGTTTCGATATTTGTGGAAGGACCTTTTCAGAGACTTCTTGAAGCCCTCGATCCGCATCCCGCAGGTCGGAAGGAGGTACAACGAGGCCATCGAAATATTTGACAACCATGCTGAGGGCTCGGCTGAAGAGGTTGCCCAGATCGTTTGCCAGATCGCCATTAATCCGATGGACCATGGCAGCATGAGAAAAATCGCCGTCCGTTCCAAAAGGAACTTCCCGCATCAGAAAATACCGGACGGCATCGACCCCATAGGTGTCGATCAGGCGATTAGGCTCCACCACATTCTGAAGCGATTTGGACATTTTCTTGCCTTCAATCGTCCACCACCCGTGGGCGAATACCATCTTAGGGGGAGGCAAGCCAATGGCCTTGAGCATGGTTGGCCAATAGACCGTGTGGGTGGTGAGAATATCCTTGCCGATGAGATGCGTTGCCTGAGGCCAAAACTGAGAAAAGGTGCTTTCCTCAGAGCCATAACCAATCCCGCTGATATAGTTGATCAGGGCGTCGAACCAGACATAGGTGACATAGGCGGTATCGAAAGGGATTTCAATTCCCCACCGCAACCGTTTCTTCGGTCTTGAGATACAGAGGTCTTCCAGCGGGTTGCGGAGAAACCCTAAGATCTCATTCCTTCTCGAAGGGGGAAAGATAAATCGTTCGTTTTTTTCGATGGTCTCGATCAACCAGGGTTGGTACTTGCTCATCCGAAAAAAGTAGTTCTTTTCCGAGATCTCAATCACCGAACGAGAACAATCCGGACACTTCCCCTCGATCAGATCCTTTTCAGTCCAGAACCGCTCGCAAGGGATGCAGTACCATCCATCATAATTGTCTTGGTAAATTTCCCCGCGATCGAAGAGGGCCTGGAGAATGCTCTGAACTACCTTTTTATGACGCGTTTCCGTGGTTCGAATAAAATCATTGTTGGAAATATTCAGTTTTTTCCAAAGGGATTGGAATCGCACAACCATTTCATCGCAATGCGCCTTGGGATCAACCCCTCGCTCCTGGGCTGCTTTCTCCACCTTCTGGCCATGCTCATCCGTGCCGGTAAGGAAGAAAACACGGTCGCCCTCCAAGCGCTTGAAGCGAGCAAGGATATCGGCGGCCACGGTCGTATAGGCATGGCCGATATGGGGGACATCATTGACGTAGTAGATGGGGGTGGTAACGTAGAAGGATTTTTCAGAGCTCGGATGCATGAACGGTAATCTCTCCCCCTTCCTCCAGTTCTACGGTCACGGTTTGGCTGAGAACATTTTGACGGATGACCTTTCCTTTGCCGGAACGGGTGACAATGTGCTTGCCGACTTTCGGGAGATCCTTTTTTAAATCGAGGTAGGTGGGAAATTCATAAGACAAGCAACACATCAAACGGCCACAAACTCCGGAGATCTTGGTCGGGTTGAGCGCCAAGTTCTGCTCCTTGGCCATTTTGACGGAGACCAGCTCGAATCGATTCATGAATTTAGCGCAACAGAGTTCCCTCCCACAACTTCCAAGGCCGCAGACCATCTTCGCTTCATCCCTTACGCCGATCTGCCGCATCTCAATCCGCATCCTGAATTCTGCGGCCAAATCTTTGACCAGCTCCCGAAAATCGATTCTCTTGTCAGAGGTGAAATAGAACAGGGCCTTAGAGCGATCCAAAAGGACCTCTGTCTTGACGAGCTTCATGTCCAGGTTCTTCTCCCTGATTTTCTGAAGACAGAATTGAAAGGCCTCCTTCTCCAGTTGTTGGTTTCCCTTAAATTGTTCCAGGTCTTCGGCCGTGGCTTTCCGGGTGACCTTTCTTGGGGACTTGAGAAAAAAGCGCTTTTCCTTTTCATGAGGCGGGCAGAGGACCCTTCCCAGGACCAATCCCTTTTCCGTTTCGACGATGACATTTTCGCCCGCTTCGAGGGAGAGTTGTGTCGCATCGAATTCTTCCGTTTTTCCGTTGGGTAGTTTCACAAAAACTAGGCGAATCATCTTCCTTATCCTTCAGCCCATGACAGCATCATGGCTTCGAGGGCCAGGCTCGTGTTGGCATTGGCCCTGATTTCAATAATGGTCTGGTGCAGCGTCTCCATCCGCTTCAAAAGGGAGGAGAGGCTCCAGTTTGTAGCCAAGGCCTCTATCACCTGCACAAGATCCGAATGAATCAGGTTCATCCCCCTTTTCAGGGTCTTGGCGATGACTAAATCTCTCAGCAAGGTCTTGGCCACTTCAAGTATTAAAAGAAGATTCTCTCGCTGGGAGGGCAGAGATCCAACCCAGCTCCCTATTCTTTCAAAAGAAAGCGTTTTCAATCCTACCCACTCCTTCAAGAGTTCTTCTCTTGGAATCTGACGGATCTCCCCTTGGATTTCCAAAGCTTTTCCGGGACTTCCTTCTGAAAGCGAAGCGAGGAGGTGAGCTTCTGCTTCATCAAAGCCACTGCCTTCCCTCAGCCATTTGGAGACCAATGGGATTGGCAGGGGATGGAAACGAATTGGCTGGCACCGTGAAAGGATGGTAGGCAATATAAACCTCGAATTGTTAGCCAATAGGATGATCACCGTGTGGAGTGGAGGTTCTTCCAGTGCTTTAAGGAGGGTATTCGGAATGTGCGGTGCCATCCGATCTGCAGCCGTCAGGATACAGACACGACGTTTCCCTTCGTAGGGTCTGTAAGCCAGTTCCCTTTGCAGTTGTCTGATCTGGTCGACCTTGATATTCTGTCCTTCTGGTTCAATGAGTAAAACATCGGGGTGAAGCCCATGGTCAATCTTTTTGCACGAGGTGCAATGATCGCAGGCATCTTCTGGGTCGGCCATTGTCTCCAGGCAGTTGAGCGCTTTTGCAAATTGGAGAGCTACGTGTTTCTTTCCAATCCCTTCATTCCCCAAAAAGAGGTAACTGTTGACAACCTTTTCGTTTCTGATTGCCCTCTCCAGCAATGCGATGGGCTTAGAGTGTCCTGTGACGTCTTTAAAAGACATGGTTTTTTTAAAAGGGCTTGAGGGTTCGAGGACATAAGGGTTCGAGTGTTATATCCCGATCTTAAATCATTTTTTTATCCCTGGAATCCCAGAACCCCTGATCCCTTAAACCCACTAGTTAAATTATCAATGATTTTCCGAATCTTTTCAAAGACCTTCTCTTCGCCCTCTCGGGTATCGATCACCTTGACCCGATGGGGTTCTTTTCTGGCGATGGCAAGGTATCCTTTCCTCACCCGCCGGTGGAATTGAATCTCTTCTCTCTCGAAACGTTCCTCTCTTTCTTGTTTCAGCGCTCGATTCCTTTGAAGCGCTCTATTTAACCCCACATCAGACGGACAATCCAGGAGAAAGGTGACGTCAGGCTTGATTCCCTGGGAAGAAAGGCGGTTGAGGCGATCAATCCATTTTAACTCTATCCTTCGGCCGTAGCCTTGATAGGCAAGGGTGGCATCGCAGAAACGGTCGCAAAGAATAACCCCTCCCTTTTTCAGAAAGGGCTTAAGGACCTCTTTCACATGTTGCGCCCTAGCGGCTTCGTAAAGGAAGAGCTCGGTCGTCGGGACCATCTCGCGATGGTCCGGGTTCAAAAGAATTTTCCTCACCTTCTCACCAATAGGACAACCCCCCGGCTCTCGGGTTATTCTACAGGGAATGCCTTTTTGGGTGAGATATTTTTTCAGGCGCTGAATCTGAGAAGTCTTACCACTACCCTCGACGCCTTCAAAAGTAATAAAGAGAGACAACGCTATTATCCCCCGAATCAAGTGAAATCATTAAACAGAAATAATTCTAAAATCTAATCGATGTAAAGAGAAACCGGAAACGCTCTTCCAAAGCACTCACTCATTTCTTTCTATTTTTCCTTATGCTCTGCGTATAAATCGGACACCTTCAGATTCCGCAGAGGATCGCCCTGTCCAAAATCCTTAGATGAAATAGCACCATCCATATTTATCTGCTCTTTCCCCGTACTGGATTCCTGTAATCTCATCATATAGCCTCTGAGAAACAGGCCCGATCTTTCCATTATTAATGATGACTCGCTTCTTGTTATGATGAATCTCACCTACGGGAGAGATGACTGCTGCCGTCCCACTCCCAAATGCCTCCTTTAATTTCCTCTCCTTTGAAGTTTTGAAGATTTCGTCAATAGAGATCCTCCGTTCGAGCACTTTAATATTCCAATCTTTTGTCAGACGGATCACCGAATCCCGTGTGACTCCGGGGAGAATTGTGCCTTCCAAAGGAGGAGTGATCAATTTATCGCCGATACAGAAAAAGAGATTCATCGTCCCCACCTCCTCGACATACTTTCTCTTAATTCCATCCAGCCATAGAACCTGAGTGAAGCCTTCCTTTTTGGCTTCCTCAGCAGGCAAAAGGGTTGCCGCGTAATTGGCGGGGGTTTTCGCTGCCCCCAATCCCCCCTTCGCAGCTCGTATATATTCCCCTGGTGTAATTAATCTTACGGGGTTAATACCCTCTTTATAATAGGCTCCCACAGGAGAGGTGATGATCATAAAGCGGTAAGTCTCAGAGACTTTAACACCGAGAAAACTCTCTGTTGCAAAAATGAAGGGACGGATATAGAGCGAGTACCCTCTTTTTTTAGGGACCCACTCTTTATCTAAGGTCACCAGTTCTTTAAGCCCTGACATAAAAAGGTCGAAACTTATTTCAGGGATACAGAGCCTCTGGCAAGACCGGTTCATTCGTTCATGGTATTTTTGGGGTCGAAAAATATTAATTGCCCCCATTCGGGTGTAAAATGCTTTGAGACCCTCAAAGATCATCTGTCCGTAATGGAATGAACACATTGCGGGGAAGACCTCAATCGTTCCATATGGAATGATTTGGGGTGGACCCCATTCTCCGTTTTTGTATTCCATGCTGAGCATGTGGTCTGAGAAAGTCTCTCCGAACCCCAAATTTTCGAAATCGATTCGGTCTCTTCTACTGTGGGATGTTTTTATAATTTCCATTTGTTACCACCCTTCTCTCTTGTAACAGTCCATTGGAATGAGGGCAGATTTTTGATAGAATTATCTTATTAGCAACTTATTATACCCTTACGACTGAAAAAAATGAAATCTAAAAATAAAGGGGAAGGCAGCTATCGGGTTTTTGGACTTGGCCGTTTCCCACCATATATATATATCTAAACACGCTAAGCCTGTCTACCCTGCCTAGGCAGGCGCGTATCGATAGGCGCATGGCGAGAGAGGAGAATGATATGGACCAAGGAGAAAAAAAAGTGGATGGGTTCCGGTTTCTTCCCCCAGGCTTAAAAGCCTGGGTCAACACCTTTATTCCAGAAGAAGAGTATCAAGGCTATATTCCGTGGACGCCAATGGCCAAGCCCTTGAACCAGACGAGCATCGCCTTGGTGACGAGTGCTGGCATCAGTTTGAAAAAAGATCGTCCTTTTGATATGGAAAGAGAGAAAAGGGAACCTCTTTGGGGTGACCGTTCTTATCGGGAGATACCGAGGGGGACTGCTGAGAAAGATATCGAAGTCAATCATCTCCATATTAATACCAACTATATCAAACAGGATATCAATGTCATGCTTCCCCTGGCACGGATGGCCGAATTTGACAAGGAGAAAATCATTGGCCGTCTTGCTCCTACCTCCTATTCTTTTTACGGTTTTCAATGGAAAAGCACCGATTTCTTAAAGGAAGCGATTGAGCCCATTTCCATGAGGATGAAGATTGAACGAGTCGAGGCAGTCCTCATGACCCCTGCCTGACCCTTCTGCTGCCAGTCCGTCGGACTGGCTGCGAGGTTCCTGGAGGAAAATGGATTCTCAACCATTGTTCTCACGCCCACCTATGAATTTCATCGGGCTATAGGCATCCCCCGATCCGCCGCCATTGAATTCCCTTACGGGAGACCCGTGGGGCAGGTCGGAGACGTGGCAGGTCAAAGGAAAGTTCTTCTGAAAACCCTTGAGGTACTTGAAAAAGCGAAAAGACCAGGGGAGGTTTGGCATCTACCGTTCACGTGGCCGGAGGAACCAAAAAAGACAGATTGGCAACCGCCCGAGATGTCACCGTTAATTAAGTCTTATCTGGAGGATATTAAGAAAGCGAGAAGGGAACAGTAAGGCCGTGAGGCAGGGTGGAAAAAGTGCTGTTATTCAACTCGCTCCCGTTTGAAAACCTATCCCTAAATCTGCCCCCACAGACTTTTTGTAGGGAAAAGAGTTGTTTCAGAGCCCACTCCGCCTTCTTTGACACCTTGTGCGTACGTGCTTATATTTGAATAGGGAGGTAATCCAATGAACACTAGACTATTAAATTGGTTATTGATTACATTGTTCTCGATATCGGCCTTGACCGGGTGTTTTATACATGAGAGGGATGATTATTATCGCGATCGGGATCGTGGGTACTATCACGATAGGGATGATTTCCACCATTACGATCGGGACGATATGCACCATGGGTACTAACGAATTTTTGCCCCTCCGGCGCTGAAAAGAATGGGAGGGCACGGATCCACCTCCATCGCCTTCAAATGCAGAAATGATCGAGTCTGTCTCTGGATTTGAGGAGTCGAAAAGAAAGAATAGATCTTTTCCAAAAGTCTAAAAAGTCTGATCGGGTTGCAATAGTAAAGAAGCGCCCCCAAAGCCAATCTTTGAGTGGGGCTGAGTCCGGCCCCAAGGTTTTCTTCCGTATGGTCATAAAAGTTTCCGCCAGGTGCTCAGTCAGATCATGCAAAAAAAAGCCAGGTGACAAATGAAAACAGATACTTTTATCGAGGAACTCAATCTCCTCTGGGAACCGATCCGGCCTTTTCTTGCGAGGCAAGTCGAGGAACTCTATGGCCGCCAAGATGGGTCTATTCTGGAAATCGGCCCCTTTTCGGGCCTGATATTCGCTCTCGCCCAGAAGAATGTCGGCCGGAACTTCTTGATCGCCGCCTACCCGCAAGCAGCAAGTGCTCTGTACCGACACGAGGCCCGAAGACGCGGACTAGAAGACCGGGTCAGGATCATCGAAAGCGATAGCTCTTTAATCGGTGTTTCAGACGACAGCGTTGATCTGGCGATCTTCCGGGGTGCCCTCTTTTTTCCCGCCCTCTTCCAGGTTGACTTTGGGGCCATTTACAGGGTGCTAAGGACGGCGGGAATTGCCTTTGTCGGTGGAGGCTTCGGCAAATATACACCTGCCGAGATCATTCGCGAAATCAAGAAACGCTCGGAGCAGCTTAACGATGCAATGGGGAGGGTGAGAATGACGTTGGAAGGTGTGAAGGAACAGGTCCGTTCAAGCCACCTAGAGCAAAACTGTGAGATCATCGCTGACGGCGGCCTCTGGGTGGTGATGAGAAAATAATTTTGTGAGAAGCTCCTGAAGGAACGGAAGGGCGAATTCAAATAATCCGGAAAGGGTCTTTCAAAATTCTCTCTCTGTCGATCGGGGATGAAAAAAAGAATGGGTGTTTTCTAACAATCTAAAAAGGCTGATTGGATCTTGGATCGGGATAGTTCAGCTGAAAATTCATTCACAAAATAGAACCGTTGTTCCTTATTTTCGGTCCCCTTCGTTCCAACAATTTTTTCTCTAAGCGTCGGCATATCTCAGGGCAATCCGACGGAAATCCTCCTTGACTTCTAAGAAGGCGTCCACCACGGCTGGATCAAACTGTGTCCCTCTTGCTTCGATGATAATTTGGACGGCATTTTCATGAGGGATCTGAGATTTGTAGACCCGTTTACTCGTCAACGCGTCGTAGGTGTCGACCAGAGCCATGAGTCTTCCCGGTACCGGAATTTGCTCTCCCCTGAGACCCTCCGGATATCCAGACCCGTCCCATCGTTCATGGTGGGTGTAAGCAATTTCACGAGCAATCCGCAAAAAGGAGGTATTTCCAAGCTTTCTTTCGGCAACAAGGATGGTATCGCGGCCGTAAACTGTATGTTGTTTCATTTCTTCAAATTCTTGCTCGGTCAGCTTGCCCGGCTTCAGCAAGATTCTGTCTGAGACCCCGACCTTGCCAATATCATGGAGCGGGGCGGATTTGGACAACAGGTCGATGGCTTCATCATCCAGGAATCGGATAAATCCGGGCTGTTTCCTCAAGTAGTCGGCGAGAAGCCGGATATAGTTCTGCGTGCGCTTGATATGCCCACCTGTATCCGGATCCCGCGTTTCGGTCAGCGAGGACATGCTTTCAATCGTTGCCTCCTGAACCATTGCGAGCTCGCGAGTTCGCTCTTTAACTCTCCGCTCCTCCTGCCAGAATCTGAAAAATGTGATGAGGGAGAAATTACACGCCAAGACGATCAAGGGTAAAACCGGTGAAATGAAGATGCCTTCGTTTCGAAACATCCACGCCGAGGCCTGCCACACGCCCACAGCGACGACTCCAAGGAAAAATGAACTCCAACCGGCCCCAGTCCAAACCAGAATAAATGCGGAAAGCAAGCCTAATACTAACATTCCTACGGACTCCAGGCCCGCGGCCCATTTCGGTCGAGAGAGGAAATCCTTTTTTAGGATATTATCAACAACGGTTGCGTGAACTTCCACACCCGGAAAAACGGGATCGAGAGGGGTGGATTTGAGCTCTTTCAAACCCGACGCAGAGGTTCCGACGAACACTATTTTCCCTCGTATCTTCCCATCCGGGATGCGATCAGACAGGATGTCTGCCGCTGAGACATAGTCGAAGGTTTTCCCTTTCCCGCGAAAACGGATCAGCATACTCTCTTTTGAGGTAAGGGGGACAGCCGTTTGGTTCAGATATAATGACTCCGCACCACTCGTGTCGGTCTTCAGAAGGACGTCGCGTACACCCAGAGCCTTCATCAGTGTTGCCAACCCGAGGCTCGGATACAATCTGCCTCCGTGTTCAATGATCAAAGGGACGCGTCTCAGGATGCCGTCTGAGTCCGGCAAGACATTGAAGAAACCGGATCCAGCCGCAGCCTCGGAAAACATCTTTAGGTTACAGGATGCACTACGGGCATGTATGAACAGTGGTGAATCCCTTTCTGTCTTGTCGTGTCCTATTTTGTTGACATGTAATGGATGTAACAGGCAGTCCTCCGAATCAGAACCTTCCTCGAAGAGGAATTGATACCCTAACAGAAAGGGGCCTCTTGAAAGAGCCTCCGATAGTCTCCGGTCATTGTCTCTAAGCCCTTGGGGAACCCCGCTGAATCCGAGATCAACTCCAAAGTCACGCAGAATCTCCTTTCTTATCGAATGAATTGAAGTTCTGTCCTCTTCTGCGAATAGCATATCAAGGCCAATGCTCAACGCTCCAAGATTTCTGAGTTTGTCCATCAGGATTGCGATCCGATAGCGTGGCCAGGGCCATTGGCCGTATTGTTTGAGGCTTCTTTCATCTATGTCAACGATGACGGGAACAGGAGAGGGCTTTCCTGTGCCGGCGGACAGCAGGGAGTCGTAGACTCGATTATGAAGGAAGTCAGTAAAGGTGGGTTTGGCAAGATTTATAAAAAAAAGGAGAACTGAAAAAAGGATACCGTAGAGTAAGACAGGTGACCTGTTTCTTCGATCTCTCCTAATAATAAGTTTCCTGCTTTCCGAGTCCACCATGCATTTAGACTGATCGCCATTTTCTGGTACGTCGATCCAAAGGGATCACAATCAATAGCGAGTGAGTGGCCAATAGGCCCCTCCTTAATTTTCTCCAATCAAAAATGGGGTGCCTTTCCAAAGAAAACGAGCTCACTTCGGTTATCTGACAATCACTTCGACTCTCCTGTTACGGGGTTCAGGGACTTGATCTTTGGTAGGCACCAAGGGTCTTGCTTTGCCATAAGATGAAACGAACAGTGTTTTCGGTTTAATGCCGCTCGAAACGAGCAGATCCCGGATGTGGTTTGCCCTCCTCGAAGAGAGGCCGGCGTTGTAAGCCTCTGTTCCTACAAGATCGGTATGACCCACTACGTAAACTTCTTTTGAATCACGGCTCTTAATCGTCTTCTGGACTCTGGACAGCAAGTCGTTGGATTCATGGGTGAGTTTAGTTGTGTTACGTTCAAAGTACAGAATGAATGAGATAAATCGGCTCGTTCGATCCGGTAGCACTGAGAGGGCTGGTGCAAAGACATCGCTGATTTCTTTGTCTTCCACGGGTTTGGGAGCGACCGGCGGCTTATTGAGATCTTCAACCTCGATTCCGTATCCAGGCTTGTCAAGTATCTGAGAGCCTCCCTGGGTTGTCACCGTGATGACACCTCCCTTACCATTCTGATCGGGTAACAGGACGATCAAATCTCGGCTTGCTCGGTGTGCACTACATCCGATTAGAAGACAAAAAAAGATCAAAACAAAAAGAACATTTCTCCATTGCCTCATCTGTTTTCTCAGTTTTCTTGAGTGTAGGGCGTCTCTTTGTCTACTTCCCTTCGACCCTCACGACAAATCTCGTTCCCCTAATGCCTATGGAAGCGGTGGGGGTTTCAAAATGTGCTGCGTCCGGTGCAAGCTTGGAGATGAGCCCCGAAAGATAGGCTGCAGTTCCTCTTATCATCCTGAGGACGATCGAGAATTTTCTTTCCCTTGGAGCAAACAAAAACTTATCAATGACTAAGGCGCTCTCTGGTCCCAGTGACAAGAGCGTATCGTCACTAAATATCATGCCAATGGATCCGTCAGGACCGGTGCGAAGTATATCATTTTCCCGTATCTCTAGACCGACGGTCGCGGATATCGTCTGCCCTTGTCTGACAATCGCCGCCGTTCCACTCGCCTTCTGAATGGTTGCAATCGTTGGGGAGGCACAGACGGGCGAAACATTTCCACCCATAGACAACAGGATGAATATCGTTGCAAGAGGAACAAACAATTTTCTAACTCTACTAAGATTCATGTCGGATCTCCTTAGAGAACTCTCGTATCCGAGCTTTATTTAAGCAAAAATTAAGCCAAAGATTCTGGGCGAAAATATATGTATCATTTCAGCTAATTAATATAACTACACGGATTTCTGCCTTCCATATTGATCGGCATATTTACAGTAGGGTGGCCAAATTTGTTACAGGGAACCGACCTGCAACCAGAATCGACCTATTAACCGGCGTAAGGGTTTCGGCTCGCCTCCAAGCGTGGTCGCCTGCGTAATCGAATGAAATGGGAATCAGAAAAGATTCTCTTTACCGACCGGGGATGAGAGGAAGGCCTGAAAGATGGTGCTTGACATAACAAATATGATATAGATACCACATAGTATGTGGCGTATCGAAGAGCACCGGCGAGTCGACAAGCAAGTCGCCTCAGTCCCGAAGGAGGAATACGTCATCTCTAAGGGAGCTGATTGGGTTTTTCTTTTCCTAGCACCATCGCCTGTATCTGGTCCACCAACTCAAAATGTTTGTCCCTTGTTAAAAGAGTCCCTCCCACTTCCATACAACATGCCGCAATCCAGACATCATTGATAGGTATCTTAATTCCTCTCCTCTGAAGCGATAAATAAATCACGGCATATTTCCTTGCGACATCGGTATTTACATCAATGATTTCTATCTTCAAACGATTCACCACCTGTCGCAGTTTCTTCTCGTTAAACTGCTGCTTGTTTCCCTTCATGAATCCAAAAAAGAGTTCTCCCAAGACAACAGATGGAATAAGAATAGATTGTCCGTAAGTTGCGATCGCATCCACAGCATCGGCCAGTCCCTCTGCAAAATCACAATAAACGTTTGTATCCAGGACAAGTTTCAACCCCAGTCCTCCTCTTCCACCTTATCAAATGTTTCGACGGACTTTCTCAGTTCTTGGGCTTCTTCATGGGAAAGCCAGCCGGCAAGTTCTCTGACTACCTGTTCCCGGTTCTTAACAAGTCCCAACTTTTCATCTACTGCCTCAAGAATATAAGCCGTCTTCGTCTTTCTGCTCTTTGCTGCCGCCTTTCTCAGCATTTCATCTTTACCCGAAGGGATCCTCAAACTTACTGGCATCGTCTTCCTCCTCTGTATCTCGTTTTCTGTTATTGTATCTCATGTGGGAAGCAGGGTCAATAGTTTTGTTGAAGTCTTGTTGAAGTCGATTGGCCCCTGCGTGCTGTCCGCTTCGGCCCGAACGTCTGCTCTCTTGCGAGGACGGATGAAATGGAAACTGGAAAAAGTTCTCTCTTTCCCGATTGGGATGAGAAGGAGGAATGGATCCTTCTAAAAATGTGGGTTAGCTTTTTTGTTTTTCACCAAATCGTTTCTTTTCTGATAGTCTATTGATTCTTGTCTCTGAAAGCAGCATCAAAAGGGTTATTTGTAAAGGTGTTTTTCTGTTTCTGCGTTTTTTCCCCTCTCCTCTCTTCTCTCTTTCTTTCCGCCGTCTTTGGGACTTCAGTAGATTTGAGCTGACTGTCCTTCATGGAAAGGGAAATCCGCCTTCTTTCGAGGTCCACATCCAGTACCGTTACCAATACCCTTTGATGAACCTTCACGACCTCCGCTGGGTTTTTCACAAAACGATTGGAAAGTTCGCTGATATGGACCAGCCCGTCCTGATGGACGCCGATATCGACAAAGACACCAAACGCCGTAAGATTCGTCACAATTCCAGGAAGCTTCGTCCCGGGTTTTACGTCTTCTATCTTTTCAACCCCTTCTGCGAAGCGGAAGGCTTCAAACTGCTCGCGCGGATCGCGGCCGGGTTTGGAGAGTTCCGATAGGATATCATTTAACGTAGGAAGGCCCACCTTCTCCGAGATATATTGTTTCAAATCGATTCTCTCCCGGAGCTTCTCCTCACGCATCAAATCCAGCACCGAGCAGTCCAGATCCCTTGCCATGGCATCAACAATCGGATAGCTTTCGGGATGGACCGCACTTCGATCCAGCGGGTTTTCTCCATCCCTGATGCGCAAAAAACCCGCGGCCTGCTCAAAGGCCTTGGGTCCCAGACGGGGTACCTGCTTCAATCCTTCTCTCGATTGGAACGGACCGTATTCATTCCGGTACTCCACGATCCCCTTCGCAAGCTGGGGTCCTAACCCCGAGATATAGGTAAGAAGTTGCTTACTGGCCGTATTGACTTCCACGCCCACACGGTTCACAGAGCTGACCACCACATCATCAAGACTATTCTTCAACGCTCCCTGATCCACATCGTGCTGGTACTGGCCAACGCCGATCGACTTCGGGTCGATCTTTACCAGCTCTGCCAGAGGGTCCATCAGCCTCCGGCCGATCGATACCGCTCCACGCACGGTCACATCCTGATCAGGAAACTCCTCCCTTGCCGCCTCCGACGCTGAATAAATTGATGCGCCACTCTCGTTGACCATCACCACCTGAATGTTCTTCGGGAGATCGAGGCTGTGGATGAAAGCTTCCGTCTCCCTTCCTGCTGTGCCGTTCCCCACGGCAATGGCCTCTATGCCGATGCGCTCGCACATCTCACGGACCTTTGAACCTGCCTCGGCTGCAGCCTTTTCAGACTGCAGGGGATAAATGGTTTCGGTATGTAAGAGCTTCCCCTGGCGGTCGAGACAGACCACTTTGCAACCGGTCCGGAAACCGGGATCGATGGCCAGGACATTCTTCTGGCCGAGAGGCGGAGCAAGAAGAAGTTGACGGAGGTTCTCGACAAAGACCCTGATCGCTTCCTCATCTGCCCGCTTCTTTGTTGCCAACCGAATCTCAGTCTCCATGGAAGAAGAGAGAAGTCTCTTGTAGCTATCGTGCACGGCCATCCTGACCTGCTGGGATACAGGCCCTTCCCCTTTAACAAAAAGACCATCGAGGATTTCCAGGGCCTCCTCTTCGGGGGGTATAACCCTCAGCGTGAGAAAACCCTCCTTCTCCCCTCGCCTCATGGCAAGAATCCTGTGGGATGGCGCTGTGTTCACCGGCTCTTCCCAGTCAAAGTAATCCCTGTACTTGATTCCTTCAGACTCCTTCTCGGGAATAACCTTTGACTTAAAAGCAGCCTTTGATGAATAGAAATCACGCATCCTCGCCCGGGCCGTCTGATCTTCATTCACCCATTCTGCGATGATATCACAGGCTCCTGCGAGGGCGTGCTCCGCCGAATCAACCCCTTTTTCAGGATCGACGAAAACAGCTGCCTCGGCCAACGGGGCGATGTCATCCTGTGCAAAAAGAAGCTGGGCCAAAGGTTCCAGTCCCTTTTCTTTGGCGATGGTTGCCCGGGTCCGACGTTTCGGCCGGTAAGGCAGATAGATATCTTCCAGAACGACCATGGTCTCCGCCGAAAGGATCTTCTCCTTTAACTCATCGGTGAGCTGTCCCCGTTCCTCTAAAGATTTGAGGATGGCCTCACGGCGCTTGTCCAGTTCCATGAGCTGATTGAGCCGGTCGCGAACCGCTGTGATGGCAACCTCATCCAGAGAACCCGTGGCTTCCTTTCGGTATCGGGCGATAAAGGGGACCGTAGCCCCTCCATTCAAAAAGTCTGCCGTGGCCTGGACCTGTTTCCGGGTGAGACTCAGCTCTTGCGCAATCTTAGGAATATGGGCTTCGTTCATAAACTCCCTCAAGAAAATGACAAGGAGAGTGCAGAGACTTCGGATGACGCCATGGCGGTGAGATCAAAAAATCGTGATAGACAGGTGCTCCGTTATTTGACACCGGACAAGGTTGGTCTGGGACCGCGTTAAAGCCTCTTCTTTATTGCCTCATAAACCTCTTTTCGTGAATGATACCGAGTATCCAAACTTCTTCAGCGACAATTTTGAAGACCACCCGATAATCCCAGCCCCTCAACTTCCAATAGCCACGGAGTGTTTTCCGCAAGGGTTCACCATAGAGATGAGGTGCTGTTATCAGCCGGCTTTCAATAGCGTTCTTGATGCGAGTTTGGAGCCTTGCGTCGAAAAGGGGAATATCAGCGGTTTTCAGATCAGGATGGTATCTGAGTTCAAATGGCACAGTTACCAAACCTCATGATGTTTCAGTGCCTTTGTTCTTGTGAATGTCCGCTCTCTTTTCTCAGCGAATGCCGAAAGCGCACTATCCTCCTCGATCTCCAACGCCTCTTTGACGAGGTCTCGTACCTTTAATGAGAGGGAAACACCGTCTCTGTTTGCCAGTTGCTCGATGGTATGGTAAAGCGGTTTTTCCAGCACTACATTAATCCGTGGATTCTTTACAGCCATAAATCTTACCTCCAAGGCTAATGTAACACTTCTGACACACCGCGTCAACTCTGGGAATGCGATCATCGTACCAAAAGTCCCTAATACAAACGCGCTAATTATTTTGTAGGGCAACCCTTTAGGGTTGCTTTAAGCAAGGCTAAAGCCTTGCGCTACATGTAAAATAATTTAGCGCGTTTGTATTAGGTAATCTTTTAGCTTCCTAGAAATTTTTGCCGTTGAGACTGGTCGAACTATCCACAATCGAGGGCCGAACGATCGTATGGGGCGGATGAGGTAGAGTTTAATCACCTTTTAAAGTATAATAAAGATACGGGTCTGGACCACAACTTTATACGAAGAGGAGAATATCCATGAAGAGGAGTGCGTCTCTGTTTGTGTTGTTTGTCTTTTGCTTTCTATCTCTGGTCTATTCTGCAGAAGGAATTGCGGGCACTCTTCAAGATGTCAAAAGAAGGGGCAAGCTAATCGTAGGAGTAAAAACCGATTATCCCCCTTTTGGGTTTTTGGATAAGAAGGGGGTCAATAGAGGATTCGACATTGACATTGCCAAGGCCCTTTCAAAAGAACTCTTTGGCAACAAGGAGGCTGTTCAATTCGTGCCCGTCACGTCAGAAAACCGGATTGCCCTCCTCACTTCAAAGAAGGTTGACATCCTCGTGGCCACCTTTACTATCACAGAGGAAAGAGAGAAGCAGGTTGATTTCAGTGCCCCTTATTTCGTCACCGCTCAGCTAATTTTGGTCCGAGGGGACAGCAAGATTACAAAATACGAAGACTTAGCAGGAAAGAAGGTTGCGACCATACAAGGCTCTACAGGCGATATCGCTATCCGAGAACTCGTTCCTACCGCGGAGCGGGTTAAACTCGAACATAATTTCGAAGCACTCCGGGCCTTGAAAGAGCGTCGTGTGGAAGCGTTTGTGCAAGACTATGTCCTTCTTTTCGATCTTCTTCAAAAAAATCGGGGCTTAAAAATAGCGAGTTTGCAACCCTTCCGTCCTGCCCGATACGGCATTGCAGTCAGGAAAGGGGACAAGGAATGGCTCGACTTTGTCAATTCAACATTAGCAAAGATGAAGGAATCGGGCGAATATGAAAAACTCTTAGAGAAATGGTTTGGTTTGGAGGCAAAGGCTTTGTGGAGGTTCTTTAAGGAGTGAAGTATTAAAGAAATTACTTAGAGAATAACGTGACCCTGCCTCGATGAGCCCTCGGCGAGGCGGGCGTGTCCGTGTCTACCGCAGGTAGTATTCAAAAAAGGGAGAAGGTTGCTTTATCTCGGATGGGCGCTTTGCTTTCTAACTTCTTGTCAATTGCCGGTATTTGATCCGGTGGGGTTGGTCCGCCGCAACGCCAAGACGACTCTTTCGGTCAGCCTCGTACTCGGAATAGTTTCCTTCGAACCAGACAATGTTGCTCTCACCTTCAAAGGCCAGAATATGGGTGGCGATACGATCGAGGAACCACCGGTCATGGCTGACCACCACCACCGAGCCCGCAAAGTTCTCGAGGGCCTGCTCCAGTGCCCTCAGGGTATTCACATCCAGGTCATTTGTCGGCTCGTCCAGAAGAAGGACGTTCGCTCCTTCCTTGAGCATTCGTGCGAGGTGGACACGGTTTCGCTCTCCCCCAGAAAGGACCCCAACCTTCCTCTGCTGATCGGCGCCCGAGAAATTGAAGCGGGCCACATAGGCCCGTGAGTTGATCTGTCTGCTGCCAAGCTGGATGGTATCCTGTTTTTCGGAGATCACTTCCCAGATGGTCTTCTCCGGATCGAGGATATCGCGGCTCTGGTCGATGTAAGCCATTTTGACCGTCTCGCCCATTCGTATCGATCCGGAATCCGGGTTTTCCTGTCCTGTGATCAATCGCAAGAGCGTGGTCTTGCCTGCACCGTTCGGACCGATAATCCCGACGATCCCGCCGGGTGGAAGGGAAAAGGAGAGATTCTCCATCAGAATCCGATCCCCATATGCCTTGGCGACGCCACGGCTTTCAATGACGACGCCTCCGAGCCGTGGTCCAGGAGGAATATAGATTTCAAGCTCCTTCGCCACCTTTTCGCTCTCGTCTGCGAGGAGGGTTTCGTAAGAGGTGATTCGGGCTTTCGATTTCGCATGTCTTCCTTTTGGCGACATCCGGATCCACTCCAGCTCCCGCTGCAGTGTCTTCCGACGCTCGCTCTCCGCCTTTTCCTCCAGCCTGAGGCGATTCTCTTTCTGCTCGAGCCATGAGGAGTAGTTTCCTTTCCACGGAATGCCTTCCCCCCGGTCGAGCTCCATAATCCATCCAGCAACATTGTCAAGAAAGTAGCGGTCATGAGTCACAGCGATGACCGTTCCGTTGTATCGCTTCAGATGCTGTTCAAGCCACGCCACGGTCTCCGCATCGAGATGGTTGGTCGGCTCATCCAGAAGCAGGATGTCGGGCTTTCGAAGCAGAAGCCGACACAGGGCCACCCGCCTTCTCTCTCCACCCGAAAGGACCTTCACCGGTGTATCGCCCGGAGGACAACGGAGGGCATCCATGGCCATTTCGAGGCGTGAATCGAGGTCCCAGGCATCGAGGGCATCGAGTTTCCCCTGTACTTCGCCCTGTCGCTCGATGAGGCGATTCATCTCCTCTTCCGAAAGGGGCTCGGACAACCTCTCGCTGAGTCGGTTGAATTCTTTTAGAAGGTCGACCATCTCCTGAACCCCTTCTTCCACCACCTCCTGCACCCTCTTGGTCTCGTTGAGTTTGGGCTCTTGTTCAAGAAAGCCAATGGTGAAACCGGGCGTGAGGATCGTCTGTCCATCAAATTCTTTATCGACATCGGCCATGATGCGCAGCAGAGAGCTCTTCCCTGAGCCGTTTAGACCGATCACGCCGATCTTGGCTCCATAAAAATAAGAGAGGGAGATGTCCTTCAAAATCGGCCTTCTTTCGTGATACTTGCTCACACCGATCATGGTGTAAATGATTTTCTGTGATTCGTTCGCCATTTTGCTATAGGAGTCCTCCTTCAATCGTTGACTTTTGAAGGTTGCCTTCTGGAACGAGGTATCTGAGAGTTTAACGTTTGTATTCATGGAAAAGAGAAGAAGATAGGGTGGGCAGAATTCGAACCTCAAACCCATTCGCTATCAGCAATCCGTTCTATACGTGGCGATATAAGTCGTGCGCGGTTTGTCATTCCGGGCTTGACTAAGCCTGCCCCGTGCTTGACACGGGGGCATCCAGTCTTTTCCTGAATTCCTGCTGGAGTTTACCCCGTACTTGATACGGGGCAGGAATGACGTCTTTTGCTTAGATTAGTCTCGCTGTGTATAAGACACAGGCTTTAATGATTCACTTTCTCGATCTTCACGGCGCAGACTTTGAATTCCGGGATCTTCGCAATGGGATCGAAGGCGGGATTGGTCAACACATTGGCCGCGCTCTCAACAAAATGGAAGGGGATGAAGATCGTATTCCTCTCCATCCGCTCGCTGAGGTCGGCTTTAATTTCAATTTTTCCCCTTCTTGAAAAAACATTAATCCTCTCTCCCTGAATAATCCCCAACTCTTTGGCTTGTCGGGGGTTGATCTCTGCAAATCCCTCTTCCACCTCTTTATTCAATGATGGAGATCGACGCGACATGGTTCCCGTGTGATAGTGAACGTAGATCCTTCCTGTTGTCATCATGTAGGGATATTCTTTATCTGGCAGTTCCTCAGGGGGAAGGTACTCAATCGCATGGAACAGGCCCAGCCCCCGGCTAAATCGGTCCTTATGGAGATAAGGCGTGCCTGGATGGGCCCGGTTCGGACAAGGCCAATGAAGCCCCTCCGTCTCAATCCGATCATAATAGATGCCACCATAGCTGGGGGTAACCTGGGCGACCTCTTCAAGAATTTTTGACGGATCATCGTAATGCATGGGGTAGCCCATCCTGGTCGATAGGTCACAGAGGATCTCCCAATCCTGCCGGGACGACCCGATTGGCTCAATCGCTTTTCTGACTCTCTTTACCTTCCTCTCTGTATTGGTGAACGTGCCATTCTTTTCGGCAAAGGAGACGCCTGGAAGAACCACATCCGCCAGTCTTGCCGTCTCAGACATGAAGATATCCTGAACGACCAGAAAATCGAGGGCCTCGAGGGATTTCTCCACATGCTGAATATCCGGGTCGCTGACCATGGGATTTTCTCCGAGGACAAACATGGCTTTCACCTCTCCTGCCATGGCTGCCTTCAACATCTCTGGCACCGTCATACCAGGTTTGGTAGAGAGCTTGGTCCCCCAGGCCTTTTCGAATTTTTCAGCAATCTGACTGTCCGAAACCGATTGATAGCCCGGATAGACATTCGGGAGCCCGCCCATGTCACATGCGCCTTGAACGTTGTTCTGGCCCCGAAGCGGGTTGACTCCTGTACTCTCCCTTCCGATTTGACCGCAAAGCATTGCCAGGTTGGCCAGAGACTTGACGTTATCCACTCCGGTGATGTGCTGGGTGATTCCCATAGCATAGACGATGGAGGAGGATTCGGATCGAGCGTACAGGTCTGCGATCTTTCGTATATCCTGTGCCCGAACGCCCGTGATCTTTTCGACACTTTCCGGTGCATATTTCTCCACGACCTTTTGGAACTCTTTGAAACCCTCTGTCCGCTCTTCGACGAATTTGCGATCGTACCATCCCTCTTTAAGAATCACATTCAGGATCCCGTTGATCAGGGCAACATCTGTCCCCAATTGATGACGGACAAAAATATCTGCATAGAAGGAGAGCTGAATCCTTCTCGGATCCGCGACAATGAGTTTGGCCCCATTCTCTTTTGCTTTGAGAATCCTCGAGCCGATGAGGGGATGGGCTTCTGTGGTATTGGACCCGATAATGAAAATACACTTGGATTTCTCGATCTCGGCGATGGAGTTCGTCATGGCCCCACTTCCAAAGGCGGCGGCTAGCCCAGCCACCGTGGAGGAGTGTCAGAGTCTTGCACAGTGGTCGACGTGATTCGTTCCCACGACTGCCCGGGCCAGTTTCTGGAGGAGGTAATTCTCTTCATTGGTGCACTTGGCCGAGGTCAGAAAAGCGATGCTGTCGGGTCCCTTCTCCTCTTTGATTTTCTTGAGACGAGAAGCGACCATGTCGAGGGCCTCATCCCATGAGGCTTCGTGAAACTGCCCCTCTTTCTTGATCAGGGGTTGGGTCAGCCTTTCACTATTCTGGACGAATTCGTGGATATTCCAGCCCTTGATACAGAGTCCTCCCTGACTGACAGAATCCGTCTTGCAGGGTTGGGCACCGGCAAGCTGGCCGTCCAGGACCTCCAAATAAAGTCCGCAGCCACACCCACAATAGCCACACGTCGTTAAAACTGTCCTGTACTCCATCTCATCCTCTTCGTCTCTCTCCCCTCTCCCCTGATGGGAGAGGGCGGGGTGAGGGTGCCGTACGTTCCTGTGTGTCCCCCTCCCCTTAATCCCCTCCCACTAAGGGAGGGGAAAATCTTGGAATTCTATTTGTTCACATCCGACAACTCTAAGGTCACTTCCCCCAACAGATTGAGAGGTGACTTTCCTTCCGAAGATTCCCCCGTCCTATAATCGAAGTATTCTTTGACGATCTCGTTTATCTTCTTATAGAGCGTCCTCACCGGGATGTCCGAAGGACAGGCCTCTTCACACAGGCCGCAGTCGATACACCTGCCCACCATATGGACCGCCCGGCTCAGGTGAAAGGTAGGATTTTCGGGAGGCAGTTTGCCGGTCAAGATAAAATTTCGGTCCTCGAGGCTACAGACCTCGCAGAAACACATGGGACAGATATCTCTGCATCCGTAACATTTGATGCATTTATTGAACTGGTTCAACCAGTAACCCAACCTCTCCTTCTGGTCCATGCCTTCGATTTTTTGCAAACGCTTGCTCTTCGTAATCCCTTCCGTCTTCTCCCCTACCACCCAATCTGAAGGATAGGGTTTGTAGCACTCGCACGAATCGGCCAGTTCACGAGTACAGGCAATCCCAACAGGGACGACTCGATCTCGGTGGAGCTGATTCCACTTAAGAAGCTCTGTCAGCCCCCTCTCGTCGCATCCCCTCACCATCACCCCGAGGGTGAGTTCAGGATATTGGTTGGCCACCTTGAGGAGGACCTTATTCAAGGGATACCGGACATCTCCTACAACCAGTGTTTCCATCTCGCCTAAATTCTCACGGCTGAACATAAAGGGCGCAGGGTGCCCGTGCTCCATCTTCAGGCCGATGAAACCATCGATCGTTTTTTCTTCGAGCAGCTTCCTGACTCTTGCTTGCATTGTTTTCATCTTTGCTCCCTGCCTCTGTTAAATCAAGCTCAAATGCCAAACGATTTTCCGAATCCCCCTCTTCCCCCCTTTGTTAAAGTAAGGTTGGGAAGGATTTAATAGGTTGTTCTCAGATGCGACGGTCCCAGCTCCTTAACCTTCTGGGTAAAGTTTCGGATGACCTCGGCAAACCTCACGCCTTCCGCTGAGGAGATCCAATCGAGGTACAACCTATCCTCCTGAAACCCTGTAAACCTCAAGAGCTCTTTCAATATAGCCACACGCTTGATGGTCATATAGTTTCCTTTGATATAATGGCAGTCCCCAATGTGACAGCCACCCACCAACACGCCATCCGCCCCTTTCTGAAAGGCCTTCAGGATATGATGCGGAGAAATCGTCGCGGTGCACATGACGCGGATCGTCCGGGTATTCGCCGGATACTGCAACCGGCTGACCCCGGCCAGGTCCGCACCTCCATAACTGCACCAGTTACACAAAAAAGCAATGATCTTGGGCTCGAAACCCGCTGCACTTTCCACTTCTTTTGCCATACGATCTCTCCGTCATCTAGCAGAAAATAACGTGACCGTGTCCGTGTCGCGTGTCTGTAACTCTCTGGTGAGCTGGAATACAGGTTTCAAATCCCCCGTCTCTCTCTTTTCTAAAGAGGGCAGGGCGAACTTCCGTCACATTGTCTCAAAGGCCTTCTCAATCTGGGCGTAGATCTGATCGAACCTGAATCCTCTCAGGGCAATGCTTCCCGAAGAACAGGTGGCCGCGCATCCTCCGCATCCTTTGCAAAGGACCTCATTCACTTCGCACTTCGCTTTCTCATCTACATAGGAGATGGCGGTGTAGGGGCAGACGTCGAGGCAGCCCCGGCAGCCCACGCAAAGGTCCTTGTCGATGTAAGCGATCGCTCCCTCTGTCTCCAGCTTCTCCTTGGATAGGATCGTGCTTGCCCTCGAAGCGGCTGCATTAGCCTGGGAGATACTTTCTTCAATACTCTTCGGATTATGACAGAGGCCGCATAAGAAGACGCCCTCTGTGGCAAAGTCGACGGGTCGAAGTTTCATATGGGCCTCTAAGAAGAAGCCGTCCTGATTGATGGGGACTTTGTAGAATTGAGAAAGGACTTTGTTATCCTCAGGAGGAAGGACCGCTGTGGCCAGCTGCAAAAGATCCGTAGAGATGGCAAACCTTTCTCCCAGGAGGGCATCCTTTATCTCAACCTGCAAAAGATCCTTTCCGTGCTCCCGAACCTTTGTCACCACGGGTGCGTCTTCAGGATCGAATCGAAGGAACACAATGCCCTTCTCCCTGGCCTCGTTGAAGAAGTCCTCCATGAGGCCGTAGGTCCTCATATCCCGGTAGAGAATATAGACATTCATCTCAGGGTTGAGTTCCTTCAGTTTAAGAGCATTCTTCACTGACTTTCCACAGCAGACGCGGCTGCACCACGGATGTTCCTCATCCCGCGAGCCGACACACTGAACCATCACGGCATTATCGCGATTCGCATATCTTTCAGGATGAAGGGCCAGCCCCTCTTCCAGCTCGAGGCCCGTCAGGACCCGCGCATCTTTTCCGTAATAATATTCTTTCGGCTTGAACTCTCGGCCGCCAATGGCGAGAATGGTGATACCATGCCGGACCTCTTCTTCGGTTCCGTTTCCCACATTCAATCGGGTCACAAAATTTCCAACGTAACCGGAAGAATCAACCACCCGACTTCCGAGATGGACTCGGATCTTGGGATGGTTCGTGATTCTGTCAATCTGTTGATGCAGATAGGCTTGTACATCTCCCCCATTGATGGTCCTGTGAATCCGATTGGCAATTCCTCCGAGTCGTTCCGACTTCTCAACCAGACTGACCTCAAACCCCTGGTCAGCAAGGTTCAGGGCGCTCGTCATCCCTGCCATCCCTCCTCCGATCACGAGAGCACTCGGAGTGAGATCAACCGCCATCCGCTTTAACGGCTCGATCAATCTCGCCTTAGCCACGGCCATGCGGACCAGGTCTTTTGCCTTCTCCGTGGCCCCCTTCGGATCTTGCGCATGGACCCAGGAGCATTGATCCCGGATGTTCGCCATCTCAAAGAGGTACTGATTGAGCCCGCCTTCTTTCAGGGTCTCTCTGAAGAGAGGTTCGTGTGTCCTTGGACTACAAGAGGCCACCACCACACGGTTGAGCCGATTTTCCAAGATTTTTTGTTTGATGATCTCCTGAGTATCCTGGCTACAGGTATACAGATTGTTATCCGTAAAGACCACGTTGGGAAGGGCCTTTGCGTACTCGGTGACCTCCGGAACGTTGACCACACCCGCAATGTTAATTCCGCACTTGCAGACGAAGACCCCGACCCTGGGCTCCTCTCCTGCAACGTCCTTTTCCGGAGGATACTCCTTCTTCCTCGTAAGAGTATGCCTCGCTGAGGCGAGTAATGCCGAAGCCCTCGCGGCAGCTCCACTCGATTGCATTACGGTTTCCGGAATATCTTTAGGACCGTTGAAGGCTCCGCACGAAAATACTCCCTCTCTCGAAGTATCCACCGCCATAAACTCTCGTGGGTTGCAGAACCCGTATTGATCGAGCTCGATTCCGAGCTTCTCAGCCAGTTCCTTGCTCTCCTTAGGCGGATGAAGGCCTGCAGAGAGGACCACCAGATCGAAGGGCTCTCGCCGGGTCTTCCCGTCTTCGGTGGTAAATCGAACAGAGAGCTCGCCTGTTCCATCAAGTTCTTCGATGCCATAGACCTTGGAACGGACGAACTTTACCCCATGCACTTTTTTCGCCTGTTCATAGTATCGATCAAAGTCCTTCCCGTAGGTTCTCATGTCCATGAAGAAGATGGTCGAATCGAGAGGCTGCTCGCTATGCTCTCTGGCTATTTCAGCTTCCTTGATCGCAAACATGCAGCAGACAGAGCTACAGAACCCGTACCCATTCGCCGGATCCCTCGATCCCACGCACTGGATCCAGGCAACCCTCCGGGGCGCTTTCCCATCGGAGGGCCTTCGTAAATGGCCTTCAAACGGACCCGAGGCGCTCAATATCCGCTCGAACTCCGTCGAGGTCACCACGTTTGGCAATCTTCCGTAACCCAGCTCATAGAGAGGAGTGGGATCATATTCCTCGAAGCCTGTGCTGACGATGACGGCTCCCACCTCGAATTCCGAGATCGTGTCACCCCGTTTGTGATCGATGGCCTGAGCCTTACAGGCTGCCACGCACATCAAGCACTCACAACAGATGCCGCAGTTGAGACACCTCTTCCCTTCCTCAAGGGCCTGCTTTTCTGAAAACCCGAGCTCCACCTCTTCAAAACCAGTTTTCCTCCTTGCCGCGGAAAGATGCTGCATCCGCTGCCGGGGTCTTGTCTCTTGACCGAGAGGAATTCCGCTGAGGTCCCATTGTTTGGCCTTCTCACGTAACTGTCGCCCTTGCCCCAAATTCTCACCGCGCAGATAACGGTCTATCGACTCTGCTCCGCGCTTCCCGGCCTCCACCGCGCCAATGGCGATCCACGGACCCGTCTGAGCATCACCGCCTGCGAAGACGCCCTGTTTGCTCGTAGCCAACGTGAGAGGATCGACATCTACCATCCCAGCCTTGGTTACCTTCACTCCGCTCGATTCCAAGAAACCCGCCTCAGGAACCTGGCCGATAGCCACGACCACCATATCCGCAGCGACATAAAACTCAGATCCCTCGATGGGTACAGGCCGGCTCCTGCCGCTGGCATCAAGAGGACCCAAACGCATCCGGATACACCGTAGGCCTCTAACCTTCCCCTCTTCCTCTACCAGTACCTCGATCGGAGCAGCAAGAAAGGTAATGGTCACCCCTTCAGAAACGGCGGCCTCTATCTCTTCATCACTGGCCGGCATCTCCTGCCTCGACCTCCGATAAAGAATGGTTACCTCTTTCGCCCCCAGCCTTAAAGCCGATCGAGCTCCGTCGATGGCGACGTTTCCACCCCCGACTACCACAACCTTCTGGCCAATCTCCATCTTCCTGCCAAGATTAAAATCCCGCAGAAATTTCACACCGGAGACAACTTCCTTGGCACCCTCGCCTCTGATGTTGAGGGGTAAATTTCCATGAGCCCCCACTGCCAGAAAGACCGCCTTGTACCCCTCTTCGAAAAGGCCATCCACCGTCAAGTCTCCGCCAATGGGGGTGTTCACCCTGATCTCTACCCCGAGATCTGTTACGGTCTTCACTTCTTCGGCTAATATATCCCTTGGCAATCGATACTCGGGAATCGCCACGGAAAGCATTCCGCCCACCACGGGCAACGCCTCAAAGACCGTTACCCCGTAACCGCGCAATGCCAGATAGTAAGCACACGTTAGCCCGGCTGGGCCAGAACCCACAACGGCCACTCGTTCAGGCCTTCGCTCAGCAACCGTAGGCTTCGCACCACCGTTGCCTGACTTCACCCGATCTGCAACATAACGCTTGAGGCCGCAAATCGCGACAGGTTCATCCACCAACTCACGATTGCATACCTCCTCGCAAGGGTGAGGACAGATGCGACCCAATATTCCAGGAAAGGGAAGGTCTCTCTTGATCACCTCCAAAGCATCCTCAAACCTCCCCTGAGAAGTGAGGGCGACATAACCCTGGACATTTACACCGGCAGGACATGCCATCACACACGGAGGCCTCTCCGCCTTTTGGATAGCATAGACATTGGGAATGGACTGTGCATAAGGAATGTAGGTGGCCTTCCTCTTGGCCAGACCCCCCTGATATTCACTGGGCAGTTCAACCGGACAAACCCGAGGACATTCGCCGCAACCGGTGCACTTCAGCGGGTCAATAAATCTGGAGTGCTCCTTCACACGCACCCGGTACCGACCCGGTTCACCCTTTACCTCCAATAGCTCGGTATAGGACAAGATTTTTACGTTCAGATGGCGACCAAGCTCCACGAGCTTGGGAGAGAGGATTCACATGGCACAATCGTGAGTGGGAAAGGTCTTATCCAGCTGGGCCATGACTCCGCCGATGCCTGGAGCCCTCTCCACCACATAGACGAAATAACCCGATTCGGCCAGATCGAGTGAGGCTTGAATTCCGGCAATGCCTCCTCCCACCACCATGACAGCTCCAACCTTGTCATTCTTTGTCGGCAATGTAACCCGATCCATAGATTCTCCTAAGTTATCCCCATCACCTCCTCCCTATCCCCGCTGGGGAGAGGGGAAGGGTGAGGGGAAAGTGAGATTTTAGATTTCAGATTGAAAAACCGAAATCTGCAATCTGCGATCTAAAATTTGTTTGCTACTTTTTTCTACAAATATGAAATGTTCTCGCTGTGCGATCTCCTTCACGATTCGTGGAATCGCACGTTCCACGGATGGGGTGCAAGTCTCAGAGAAAGTCTGATTGTCCTCGACCTCGATCGCGTAAATTCGAATCTCTCCGGGAACATGCATCCCCAGGCGTTTCCCTAACTCCAAAGCAGTGGCCAAGTTGATGTCGTGAGGCGAGCTCAAATGCAGGGTTGATCGGAAGTCATCAAGACTCAACTGGTAGAGCTCTCCTGGGTTTCCCTCCTTGGTCTTGATGCTGTCCACAATGATCAATTGATCATAGGAGCCGATCGATTCCAGTAGATCGATGTTAGCAAGGCTCGCCTCCTCGATATCGATATCCTCCTTAGCCATCTTTTCCCCGAGCTCCCTCACAACCTTCAGGCCAACAGAGTCATCTTTCAGTATCGGATTGCCTAGTCCTAATAAGAGGGTTCCCGCCATCTTAGCTCCTCGAAATAGTTCTCAAAATCTCCCCCTGGGGGTTCTTGATGACCACCTGGAACGGCATCTGTCCCGGAAGCGAATGAGTTGCACAACTGAGGCACGGGTCATAGGCGCGAAAGGCCATTTCGATCCTGTTGAGCAAACCCTCTGTGACAATGGTACCCGCCTTGATCAGGCCTTGTGCGGCCTTCCGGATGGACATACAGATCGGAGCGTTGTTATTGGTCGTCCCGACAATGAGATTCGCTTTGGTAACCATCCCCTTCTCATCAGCCTTATAATGGTGGTACAAGGTTCCTCTCGGTGCTTCTACAACTCCAACCCCTTCATCGGGAGTCTTATTCGGAATAACCCTTACCTTCGGATCAGTGATCTCGATATCTTGAACGAGCTCCACTTGCCTTTCTGCGGCATAGACGAGTTCTACCAATCTGGCCCAATGCATCGCTAACGTTGAGTGAACTGGCTTCCCTCCCAGGGTATCGAAATATTTTTCATAAGCCTCCTGAGCGAGGGGGGTGGCCATTCCGTCCGCCACATTGAGCCGCGCCAGTGGTGCTGCCCGGTAGACTCCGCTCTTTGGACCCTCCACAAATCCTTTCCATCCAATCTTCTTAAGGAAGGGAAACTTTAAGTAGGACCAGGGCTCCACATGCTCCTTGATATGATGGAGGTAGTCCGCCGGTTTAAACTTAACGATCTCCTTGGCTTCCGTGTCAACGACCCTTACCATGCCATCGTAGAAGTTGACCTTGTTGTTCCGGTCCACCAGCCCCATGTAGTTAGTCACTGTCTGATAAGCATCGCTCAAAATAAGGTCCACATAGGCCTGATTTTTCAGGACCACGTCCTCAAAGAGTTTGAGCGTGAATTTTGCGAACTCCAGGTTGACCCTGGCCATCTCCAGAATCTGTTTCCGTTCCTCTTCAGTGATACCCTTGCTCACCCCTCCGGGAAGGCTCCAGACCATATGGGTTGCCCGTCCTGCAATCATGATCTGGGTCTTCTGGGCATAGGCCCTGTTCTTGATGACTTCTTTTCCGATCTCCAAGCCAACCTTATTGATTAGGCCCAGGATATTCCGCTCGGCGGGCTTTGCATCAGGACCCAGCACGAAATCGGGAGCTGCCAAAGCGTAAAAATGGAGGGCGTGGCTGTGGACATAATGAGCAGAATAGAGAAGCTCTCGAAGCTTTTTCGCTGCCCGAGGAGGATCTGTCTTGTAAACAGCATCTACGGCCTTACCCGAGGCCAGATGGTGCGCCGCGGGTCAGACGCCGCAGATCCGTGGGACGATTCGTGGAAGTTCCTCCACCGGTCTTCCCAAACAGAAGACTTCGAATCCTCTCAGTTCAGGGACCTGAAAGTAAGCGTTCTCCACGCTCCCCTGGTCGTTCAAAAAAATCTCGATCTTGCCGTGTCCTTCTAATCGCGTGATCGGATCAATCGATATCGTTTTCATGAAAACCTCTTCTTCCTTAAGGCCGAGGCGGGTAAGCCGAAGCGATAAAACGTCCCCAGGGGATCGGCGATTCCGTCGATGATCTTTTCGATCTCCTCCGGGTCCTGAGAATCGATGATGGAACCCACCGCGCTTAGCATCTTGGCACCCTGATCCGTTATGTCCGGAGGAGGCCCATAGCACCCCCGGCAGGGCATGTTGGACCGAATGCACCGAGGCGGGTCGCTGCACCCGCCCCGAGTCGCCGGGCCAAGACAGATGAGCCCTTGTTCCAAAAAGCAGCGTTCGGGATCGAATAAAATCTCATGGGGCCGATAAAAAGCCTTTACCCTTTTTTCCTCCCTCTTTCTCGGGCAGGAATCGCAAAGGGCTTTATCCAGCGCACCCACTACCGCCCCCTTGGGAGGTAAATTTCCCTTTACAATCGCATCCACCACATCTAATATTCGGGCAGGCTCCGGAGGACATCCCGGAATGTAATAGTCCACTTCCACCGCCTGATCCAAGGCCATCACCGCATCATAAAATTTGGGCAATTTCAGTTTTCCCTCCGGGACGGAGGTGATCTCCTGAGGGTAGATTCCCTTCTGGGAAGCTGTAGAAGGAGATCCGTGATAGACAAAATCCAGAATATCCTGTCTTCTCTTCTCATTGGCGAGCCCCGGGATTCCGCCCAACTGGGCGCAGGCCCCAAAGGCTACCATCACCTTCGATTTTCCACGAAGCAGTTGAGAAATATGTTCATTCTCCGAATTTCGAACAGCGCCGCTGAAGAGGCAAACGTCGATGCTTTTGTCGGCCATCTCCTCCACGTCGCGATATTTGAAATCCATGGCAACAGGCCAAAAGAGGATATCCGCGGCAGCGGCGATATCCAGCAACTTCTCATGGGTGTCCACCACCGCCACATCACAACCTCCGCAGGCTGCACCCCAATAAATGGCAAACTTCAATTTCCCCATAATCCTTTCCCTTCCTGCCCTCAGGAAAATTGTCTGAGGGGGCCTAATCTTCGGAGTTCTTCTGTCATCTCGCCCACCAGGCCGGCAAAACGCTTCCCCTCCGCCACAGAGACCCACTCCAATCTTAGTCTTTCCTTTTCCAGACCAAACTGCTCTAGCGTCTTCTGAAGCAACCGGTAGCGCCTCAGGGCGTTGTAGTTTCCGTTTCGGTAGTGACAGTTTCCCAGGTGACATCCCAGGATCACAACGCCATCCGCCCCTTTCTTGAAGGCCTCAATGATCACCTCTGGATCGACAGCGCCGGAACACATCACCCGAATGAGCCGGAGGTTCGAGGGATACGAAGCGCCTTCAACCCCGGCTGAGTCTATCCCCATCTGGGAACTCCAGTTGCAATAAAATCCAATAATCTTTGGCTCAAAATTATCCATCGACGACCCCCGAGATAAACCCTTTAAGATCCAAATGTCAAAGTCCCTGCCTACCGGCAGGCATGCAAACGTCAAATTAATGTCAAATGAAAAAGCACTTTCTTCCGCACCTTATGGGGGACTCACAATGACAAACCGTCCCTATCCGCAGAATCGTGAATCGGAAACTTTGACATTTGGCCTTTGGATTTAATTTGTCATTCGAGCTTTGACATTTGACGTTTTCATTTTAGCTCTCTCCCCCAAGATACGCACTCACCATGGCCATCATCTGTTGTTTCTTAAACCCGTTGAGTTGCGCCGCGCCCGTTGGGCAGGCACCGCAGCAGGTTCCACAGCCTTTACAGGCGAGTGGATCGACCCTGGCCACGTTCTCCTCCGGGACAACAGCAATGGCGCCGTAGGGGCAGAGGGCTTCGCAAACCCTGCAGCCACAACAGACCGATTCCTTCACTGTAGAGACAATTCCATCTGTAAATAGGGATTCACGGGTTAAAAAGGTCATGGCCCGTGAGGCTGCGGCCTTACCCTGATAGATGCTTTCCACAATAGAGATAGGGCTTCGGGCCATCCCTGCCACAAAAATCCCCTCTTGCATGAAATCGACCGTACTCAATTTCTCGTAGGCTTCCTTAAAGAAACCATCCTCGTTCAGAGGAACACGAAGTAACCTGGCAAGGATGTGGTTGTCCTCCGGCGGCAAGATGGCTGAGGCGAGCACCAGGAGGTCTGCATCGATCTCCAGACGTTCGCCGAGGATGATGTCATGGACAGTCACTCTCAAGAGATCTCCAGCCGCCTTCACCTCGGGCATTCGATCCAAGTCAAAGCGGATGAAAATAATTCCCTTTTCCCTCGCCTCCTGATAGTAGGATTCTCGAAACCCAAAGGTCCTCATGTCCCGATAGAGGATGTAAACATTCATCTTCGGGTTGAGCGTCTTGAGGCTGATGGCGTTCTTGACCGATTTGGCGCAGCACAGTCTGCTGCAATAAGGCCTCACCTCGTTTCGGGATCCCACGCACTGAATCATTACGATCGTTTGACTTTGGGCTACCCTTTCGCTTCTCCGATCGATCTCTTCCTCCAGCTCCACTGAGATCAGGACCCTGGGGTCCTGGCCGTAGAGATATTCGTCGGGTTTATACTCCCGGCCTCCTGCGGCGATGATCGTCACTCCATGCTTGATCTCCCTTTCTTCTCCTGGGGCGGTCTTGATCCGGCTTGTATAATTCCCCACTCGGCCTTGATAGGCGGTCAATTCAGAATTCTTATAGATATGGATCTTGGAATTTCCGGTTACCTTTCCGATGAGATCCGAAAGGTAAGCCTGAACGTTTCCTCCCTCCAGAGTGTGTTGAATCCTCAGGGCATGGCCGCCCAATTGAGGCATCTTCTCCACTAAATGCACATCAAACCCCTTATCGGCCAGGCTGATAGCGCTCACCATTCCTGTAATCCCTCCGCCCACCACCAGGGCAGAAGGATCCATCGTCTTCGAGACGCGATGCAGCGGCTCCAGGAACCGTGCCTTGGCCACTTCCATCCTAATCAGGTCCTTTGCTTTCATCGTGGCCTCTTCAGGGTCACGACTGTGAACACGAGCACACTGATCCCTGAGGTTGATCATCTCCATAAGATAGGGGTTCAGGCCGGCTTCCCGCAACGTTTCCTGAAAGAGAGACCCGTGAGTGAAAAAGGAACAAGATCCGACGACCACCCGGTTCAGCCCATGAGCTTTTATAGCATCCTTCATCTCGTCCCGGAACTCCTCTGAGCAAACGTATTGCCTTTGATCGCAGTACGCGACTCCTGGAAGTCCGCCGGCAAACTGTTCTAACGAAGCAACGTCGACCGTCTTTCCGATATAATCCCCGCATTGGCAGAGAAAGACTCCCACCTTCGGTGCCTCTCCGGATATATCCCTCTCTGGAGGATAGCTTTTTTGAGGAACCTGACCGAATCTGGCTTTTGCCAAGATTCCCAAGGTGTCTGCGGCCGCCCCACTGGCCTGCATTGCAGACTCGGTCATGTCGTTGGGGCCACCAAAAGTCCCGCAAACAAGGAAGCCCTGTCTCGAGGTCTCCAGCGGAGAAAATGGCGATGCCCAGCAGAAGCCATACGGGTTGAGCTCGATGCCGAATTCCCGGCTCAATTTCTTAGCGGTGACCGCACATTCGAGGCCGATGGATAGGGCTACCATATCGAACTGAGCGGTCGACACCCCGCCCGTTTCGCTGGTATAGGTGACCACAAGGCCTTTTCCATCTCCTGCTGCTTCGATTTTGGAAACGCCGCTGCGAATATATTTTACGCCGTACTGCTCCTTTGCCCGGCTGAGATACCGTTCTGAATCCTTGCCGTAAGGCCTTTGATCCATAAAGAAGATGGTGGGCTCGAGATCCTTCACGTACTCCTTGGCGACAATAGCCTCTTTGAGCGTGAAGGAACAGCAAGCTGCAGAGCACCAGGGGTTCCCAATTCTGGGATCTCTGGAGCCCACGCATTGAATAAAGGCGATGCGGCGAGGTATTCTGCCATCGGAGCAAAAGAGGCCTGTCCGTTCATGGATCATCTTTTCAAACTCAACGGCTGTGACGACATCTTTGTACTTTCCGTAGCCGAACTGAGGCAAGGGGGTCGGGTCAAAGAGCTTAAATCCGATGGCCATAATCACGCCTGCCACGTCCAGTTTAATCTCCTCCGGATCGGACTTGACGGGCACAGCGTAAAGAGGAAGCTTGTCGCAGATGGGGCAGCCTCGCTCGTTCGTTTCGGGAAAACGCTGGACCGTTGCAGTAAAGTGACCCGGTTCTCCTTCTACCTTCACGACCTCCCCATGGCGAAACAGCGTGATCTGGGGGTGAGTGATGACCTGGAAGGCCTTCTCGCTCACCTGGCACAGCATGCACCTGTTGCACTCCTCGACCCCTTTGCAACAGTTGTTTGCTGCCGCACCCATCAAATTGCCCTTTCTCTCTACGAGATTCACATGGTACCCTGATTCGGCCAGATCGAGTGAGGCCTGAATTCCGGCAACCCCGGCGCCTATGACCAGTACGGAACCTATCTTTTCATTCATGGCTCCCATTCCCCTTCAACCGTAAAGACATGAAAAGCCCAAATGTCAAAACTCAAATGCCAAAAGAATGTCAAAATGAATCAACGTCAACCCTTTTTCTCTTATTAAATTTTGTCATTTGAGCTTTGGATATTATTTGAACCTTGAGCTTTGACATTTGATATTGCCATTCAGCTAATTCGGATTCTGACGCTCTTCTTCTAACAATGCTCTATGCCAATTCTTTGGCAACTTTATGCAATAATTCCCGTGGGTTAAGGGTAAAAGACTTTCCCTTCTTGGCCACAATCGACTTCATCAGGCGATGTCTCACCCTTTGAGAGAATCGATCCAGTTCCTTTGCCTTTTGAAGAAAAGATGAATCAACATATCCATCCTTTACTGCCATATCCCTCAGCACCCGCATAATATCGGTAAATTTCACATTTTGTGGGCAGTGTCCGCTACAAGTGAAGCATTGGGTACAGTACCAGATAAAATCAGAGGAAAGCACCCGTTCCTTCATGCCCATCAGGACCATCCGAACAATCTTCCTCGGATCGAAGTCTTCGGATACCTCACTCACAGGGCACCCTGCGGTACAAACTCCGCAGGCATAGCAGACCTTCAGTTTTTCTCCTCCGGGGTGACTCGCCACTTCATGCTTAAACTTGGGGTCTAACTCTGATGACCGTATCGCATTTTTCGTTCCCTTTGCCTTTTTTTCAACTTTGGCCAATCTTCCCACCTCCTCCATCTACAAGGATATCGGTCGCTTAGACGGAACGAACCTCTTTCTAAAAATTTTTCGGTTATTTTGATTGATGATTGTAAAAAATTCGGAAAGGAATCGTTGTCTCCTTCCTAAAATAGCCCTCCTCTTTTGTCAAGTGAAAAATGACCGACCCTTTCCGCGAATCTTCAGGAGGCTTAAGGAGGATTAGATTATGATTGACAACAACTCATGGTCCCTTATATTCTAACTTCTAATCACTCCTTGCGCAAGGGTTCTACGGATGCGATTCGGTTTCCATATTTCTATCGCCGGAGGGTTTTCAAAGGTAGTTGAGAGAGCCCGTGTCAGGAACTGCGAAACCATCCAATTCTTCTCCCGAAACCCGAGGGGATGGAAATATTCCCCTCTGAATAAAAAGGAGGTGAAATCATTCAGGTCATCTCTTCAACCTCCTGTCCTCTTCCCTATCTTTCTCCACATGCCCTATCTACCCAATATTGCGTCCTCAAAATCAACATTCTACAAGCGGTCAATCCATTCGATTGCCACAGACCTTAAAAGGGCAGAGCAATTGGGAGCCCAATATCTGATCATCCATATCGGCCACCGGATGGAATCCTCGGAGGATCAGGCCATTGAGGCTGTCTCACAAGGGATTGATCAGGCCTTTGAAAAGGTGAGAAATGCTATCATTCTCCTCGTGGAGAACACAGCAGGACAAGGGACGGAGGTTGGCTATACCTTTGATCAGATCAAAAAAATCATCGAGGGAGTTCATGACCATCAAAGAATGGGGGTCTGCCTCGACACCGCCCACACTTTCGAAGCAGGGTATGATCTCTCTGATAAGAATGAAATTGATAGGACCCTGGAAAAATTCGATCAAACAATTGGCCTGAGACGACTCCATCTCCTCCATCTCAATGATTCAAAGACTCCCTTGGGGTCGAGAAAAGATCGGCATTGGCACATTGGTGAGGGGCATATCGGGCTTGAGGGATTCAGACATCTGGTCAACCATCCGTCATTAAGGCACCTCCCCGGAATTATGGAGACTCCGAGGAAGGATACCGTTGAAGACCTGAAAAATATGAAGGTGATAAGGAGCCTTGTTGTCTAACGCTTCTCTCGTCCTTTCCTGCTCACCCCAGGCGCGCGTCCGGAAGGACAAAAAAACTTAGGAGGCGATCAATGAATCCCCAAAATGTGAAACGGGTCGCTGTGATCGGGGCTGGAGTGATGGGTCATTCCATCGCCCAGGTCTTCGCCCAAGCCGGCATTCTGGTAAATTTGGTTGATTTAAAGAAGGACCTTCTGGCCCATGCGCTGAAGTTGGTAGAGTCGAATCTGCAGACCCTGGCCGATTGCGGACGGGTGAATCCCCAGGCGATTCCGGCAATTCTGGACCGCATCCGTCCCACGACAGACCTGGCGGACGGCGTCAAGAGAGTTGATTTCGTTCTGGAAGCAGTGGTCGAAATCCCTGAGGTCAAGAAAAGAGTTTTTGCCCAATTGGAAGCCGCGTGCCCTGAAGACATGGTCTTGGCCAGTAACACCTCGGGTCTGGAGATCTTCAAAATCATAGAGGTCAAAAACCCTTCCCGTGTTGTGGTCACCCACTGGTTTGCTCCCCCCCATATCATTCCTCTCGTGGAGGTGGTTCCCGGGCCGTCGACAGCTCCCGGTGTTCTCCAATTTGCCGCAGAATTGATGGAGAGGATCGGTAAAAAACCCTTGGTGATGAAACAATTCATTCAGCGCTTCATTGTCAACCGGATTCAGAATGCCATTGTCCGTACCGCCTTGGAGATGGTCACGAACGGCTGGGCAACTCCTGAGCAGATCGATTTAGCTGTGAAGACCAGTCTCGGAATACGCCTGCCTATCGTGGGCGTCGTACAGAGCCTGGATTTTACCGGACTCAATTTGATCCATGATATGACGAAGGGTACGGAAGCGGAGAATCCTCTGATCGAAGAAAAGGTGAGACAGGGACATCTGGGCGCCAGTACCTCTAAAGGCATTTATGACTATGGCGGACGAAGTGAAGAAGAGATTCTTAGAAAAAGGGATCTTCTTTATCTGAAGATGCTCGACTTTCTCGAAGGCCTGCAGGCATTCAAGCCGGTATGATTCTGAAGGATGAGCTCAACGCACGCACAAGCGGGGTATTCCTTCCTTATGACAGAAGGAAGGTCCGAAGAATGATCGTTTGCCATGATTCCTACTGCTTAGCCTTGTATGAAGAGGGTCTTGATAATAACTCCTGGTAAGGTTAGAAGGTATAAACGTTCTCAAAAGGGAAAATACTTCGCTCCCCCAAAGGTTTGTTCGATTTAAACCGTTCTTCATTTTCATGATTTTTGCCAGGAGGATACGGACATGGCATCGAGGTTTATCAGTGAAAGGAATTTGAAGTTTTTGCTTTATGAGGTTTTTGATGTGGCGTCGCTGACCCAATACGACTACTACAAAGAGTACGATGGGAAAATGCTCAATATGGTCTTAAAGGCAGCGATGGAACTGGCCACCGGACTTTTTTGGCCTGTCTGCCAGGAAATGGACAAGAATCCGCCGGAACTGGTGGGTGATCAGATTAAGGTTCACTCCTCGGTGAGAAAGCTTCTAGAGGAATGCGGCACAGGGGGCTGGATCGGCGACGACATCCCTTTCGAGTGGGGAGGGCAGCAGCTTCCTCAAATGATCACCATGGCGTCCAGATTCATTTTTTGCGCGGCGAATTATTCCGCTGCGGCCTATAGCGGGTTGACGACAGGGGCCGCCCGTCTCATTTTGAACTTTGGAACAGAGAACCTAAAGAAAACCTATCTTCCCAGCATGCTTTCAGGAAAGTGGCAGGGAACCATGGCCTTAACCGAACCGGAGGCAGGAAGTTCGCTCGCAGATATTACAACGGTGGCTGAACCCACGGATCACGGCTATTATAAAATCAAAGGGCAAAAGATATTTATATCGGCTGGAGACCACGATGGCGTCGAAAATATCATCCATCTCATGTTGGCAAAGATCATAGGGGCCCCTGCCGGGGTAAAAGGCATTTCACTTTTCGTCGTACCCAAAAAGCGGATGGACGAAAAAGGCAAATTGGTTTCAAATGATGTGGCCACCTCCGGTGTTTTTCACAAGTTAGGTTATCGAGGGTGTCCCATCGCCCAGCTCAGTATGGGAGACAGCGACGACTGTCGCGGCTACCTGGTGGGTGAACCCCATCAGGGACTTCTTCTCATGTTTCAGATGATGAACGAGGCGCGAATCGGAGTCGGTGCAGGGGCTGCGGCCATTGCTTCGGCCGCCTATTATGCGGCCTTAGAATATACCAAAACGCGACTTCAGGGCAGAAAATTGTCAACCAAGGATCCCACCCTGCCTCAAATTCCTCTCATCGAACACCCGGATGTGAAGCGCATGCTGCTCTTTCAACGTTCGGTGATAGAAGGTGCTCTCTCTTTATTGATGCAAACCGCGAAATACGCGGATCTTGCCATCATTCTCACCGGAGAAGAAAAGGAAAAGAACGAGCTTTTGTTAGATCTCCTGACTCCGGTTGCCAAAAGTTATCCATCAGAAATGGGTATCCTCTCGATCAGCCAGGGGGTACAATGTCTGGGCGGGTCGGGTTACTGCGACGACTACCCTTTAGAACAATTTTACCGGGACGCACGGATTCATCCGATCCATGAGGGCACCACTGGGATACATGGACTAACCCTTCTGGGTCGAAATGTCATGATGAAGGGCGGCAAGGCCTACAAACTCTATCTGGAGGAAGTACAAAAAACAATTCATGAAGCGGAAAGAATTGTGGAACTCGAACCCTATGCGGAGAAGCTCGGTCAGTCGCTTGCATTGCTTCAACGGGTCACCGCCTATCTGATGGATGTGCAGAAAAAGAAGACCCCTGAGCTTTTCTTAGCTGACGCCACGCTCTACCTGGAATTCTTTGGAATCATCTCTGTTGCGTGGCAATGGCTTCTCCAGGCCACCGCGGTAGTGAAGGCCCTGAGAAATGGCCCGGCCGGGGCAGACCCCGATTTTTATAACGGTAAATTTTTTGCCTTCCGTTTTTTCTTTGAGTATGAGCTTCCAAAGATTCATGGTCTGGTACCCCGCTTGATGCATAACGATGGATTGACAGTTGAAATGGCGCCCGATCTGTTTTCCGACTGACGGGTTACGCTGAGTTAGGATCCATTCTTTTATTCGCGCTTTCTGTTGAAGTCTTGGCCGCCGGTCGGAGATGAGAAGAAGGATCCGTATTCACCTCCTTAATGGCGACGAGGGTGGCCTGAGGATTTTTTCCTGAGACACATGAGAGTAATCTCGTCGCCCCTTCGATCAGCTTGCCTTCTGTTCAGCAGTGCCCCCTTTTCTCATCGCTTCAATATTTGTATATAGCAGTGCACCCTCCTTAATGAATCTATCTTAAATGATCATTACCATACGCGATTCTTGCGCCCCACGGCGAATTGACCAGAAAACCGGAGGCGTTGACTTTTCAGAATTCGAGAACGGCGTCCGATCGGGTTCGCGCCTAATTACTACGCAGGACAAAATTGCAAGAAAATTAACAAAAAACGTCCCTATTTGCAGTTAAACTCATAGTTGTACTCCGGCTATTTCTACATACCTCTATAAATACAATGACTTGTCTAAGAAATGGCTTGGGAAAGGATGGCACAGAAAATGCAGCGGCTTTAATCCCGTTAAATCCGTTAGACGCCATATTTATGGAACACACCTGCATTTCACAGTAACAATCTCATACTTTAGGAGGAAAAGACATGAACTATGCGAAGACCGCTCTGTTTGCTCTGATTATGCTCGCAGTGGGGGCTTGCTCGCCTAAGATCTACGGTACGGTCCAACTTGTAGATGCACAACTGCAGCCCATTTTGCCTTCCAAGGAAAACCCACAGGGGACCGTAGTGAACATGATCAATACGACCACGACCCTGGAGAAGGCGTCCCAGGCCGTTACAACGGATCCCGAGGGTAAGTTCAAATCTGCTAAAGACTATATCATTCCGGGGCTGTATAAAGTGGAGGCGAACAGGATCGGCTACATGACGGATACTCAGACGGTCAAGATTAGCAAGTTCGGGGGAAAGAAAGTGGAGTTTAAGCTCAAGAAAATTCCTGAGGGTAAGCGCAAGAGCATTGAAGGGTCTAAGTCGGACGAAGACAAGATCGTTAACCCGGGCGAGGTCAACATCCAGCCGCCCACGCTGTGATGAGGTCGTAAGATCCCGGCCTCACTGCGGAGTCAGAGGTACGGTAGATGGTGACCTTCACGGATGGGTCGCTCTTTGTTTTTCAACAAGTAGTTCTTTCAGGAGGTCTCATATGATGAAGCGCGCTATAAGGATCGGTCTCATAATGTTTGCAGCCTTTCTATTCTTCGCCTGTTCGGGTGAGAAGCTGGAACTCAACGTGAAAGCCCGCATGGACGGTCAGCCAGCCTCACAGGCTAAGGTTATCGTGGACAACGAGGTGCAGGGTGTCACCGGTGCGGATGGCCTCTTTTCAAAGATCCTGAGAAGGAAACCGGGGGTCGACGTAGAGATCATCGTCTCCAAGGAGATGCCAGGATACCGGATCAATCCCTGGAAGAGTACCTTCGTCATGAAGCTGCCCAAGTCCGGCACGGTTGATACGTACGCATTCGATGCCGACCTTGTGGCAACGAAGTTCATCACGATCACGGCTACCGAAAGGGGTGCGCCGGTCGCGGACGCCGTAGTGAAGGCCGCGGGAAAAGAGATGGGTAAGACGGACGCCCAGGGAGTGTTCGAGTACGATTTTAAGGACTTGCCCAAGTCCGGCGTGGACCTTACGGTGACTAAGCCCGGCTATGCAACGTGGCGGAAGAGCGGCCGGGCAGAGCCCGGGCAGAAGCTTGAAGCCACACTCAGTAAGCGCGCGGTGGTCACGATCAGCACACTCATGGAAGAGTACGGTCAGTCGAGCGGCATCCCGGGCATCGCCGTGAACATCAACGATAAGGAAGTGGGCAAGACCGATACCAAGGGTGTCTTTATCTACAATTATGACGGCGAGCCGGGCAAGAAGGTGGCACTTACGCTCTCGGCCACCGGTTATATCCCAGAGACCTGGAAGACCTCAATCGTCCTGCAGGGGGAGGTATACCTCCAGCGCTATTTCTACCCTACTGTCCCCAGACCGATTCGTACCGGGATCTACCGGTTCGTGAGCAATACACCGAACGTGGACTTGAAAGAGGTACTCAGCCAGGCCGAGGCATCGGTGGCGGCGCAGCTCTTCAAATACTCCTGCTTCCGCGAGGTGCCGTCCGAAACGCTCCGGGCGGATATGAAGGCGGCGAAATTAAGTATTGAAAAGATCACCGCAAACGGGTGGCGCGAGACGCCCCTCAAAAAGACTGCCGACATGATCATTCTGGGCAGCGTTGCCAAGGATGAGAAGGGGCTTTTGCTCGAGACGAAGTTTTATACCTCGGGGGGTAAGCTTATCCTGAGCCAGATCACGCGGGCCAAGGGCGCCAGCGACATCAGCGGTGCGGCAAAGGAGATTGCGAATGCCGTGCTTGAACACTTCCCCTTTGAGGGCACGGTGGTCTCCTCCGAAGGCGAACGATACCGGATCAACCTTGGCAAATCTGGATATCGCATCGCCAAAGGGACAGATTTCCTGCTCATGGCCCCCCGTCTCGGCGAGTCGGGTAAGGTGTCGGGGTACCGCGAGACGGGCAGGCTCAGGGTCAAGAAGACTGAAGAGAGCGGCTCGTGGACCGAGGTCGAGGAACTAAAGAAGAACGAAAAGATCACGGTCGGCGACCGCGTGGTTCGGCGCATTTACCGCGAAGGCGAAGAGGAGGCCAGCCGTAACTATCTTATCATCCTCGCAAAAGGGGGCCTCGCTCCCGATGCATCGCCGCTTGGGGCTGTTAACATTTACATGAACGATGAGTGGCTGGGATCGACCGGGCCCGATGGCAGGGCCGAGGTTCCCGTACGCGTCAACAGGAGCTTTACTCTCATGCTCTACCGGCATGGCTACCAGCAGGTGACGGAGAAGGTCAAGGTTGAAAAGAACAGAGAAACGAGGGAGTTTGTTCTCGCCGTGAACAACGCTGTCTTTAAGATCGACTCCGAGCCATCCTCGGCCGATGTGTTCTTGGATGGCGACAAGATCGGACGGACGCCAATCCTTGACGGGAAGCCGGTGACCCTCGGGTTCCATACGGTTAAGGTTTCCGTCGGCGGCGACTTCCGCGACTGGGAAGAGGTAGTGGAATTCTCCAAGAAAGAGGAGAATCGCACCGGCGACCGGAAGATCTTCCTGCCCAAGGACTTCCTAAAGATCGGTCAGCAGGCTGAGCAGAAGGGGGATGTCGACGGAGCGATCCAGGCATACAGGAGCGCCGAAAAGGGACACCCGGACTATTCCGAGGCGCACCACCGACTGGCGCGGATCTACCTCGACGAGAAGGGCGACTATGACAGTGCCATCAAGGAATTCGAGAACGTCCTCTCGCTGCCCGAGAACCAGCAGCTCGTATACAAGCAGTTTTCAGTGGCCTTCATGAACCTGGGGCATGCCTATTATGAGAAAGGCAATGCGCTCGTACAAAAAGATAAGGATGCAGCTGCACAGAATTTCGCGAAAGCAGTCCAGAACTTGCAGGTCGCGAAGCAGAACACGCGGTTCTTCCCAAACGTGCACTACGACGAGGCCGTGCACGATACCTACTACTATACGGCACTCTCATACCAGAAACTCTATCTGATCACACGGAAGAACAACATTCTGAATAGTGCTAACTTCGCGTGGCGAGAGTACTTCGATTTCTTCCCCAAAAAGTTCGAGGGAGACAAAACCTTTGAGCAGAACAAGGAATCGGCACAGAAATACTGGGATCAGATCAAGAACCTCTGAGGCTTCAGGAGGATGGCTGGGTGAGGGTTGGCAAGGGTTACATTGTTCAGGCATGGGCTGTCCTGTTTCTTTCGTTCTTTGCGCCCGCAGGGGCTGCTGGTCCGGCATCCGACGGAACGGTCGCGGATAAGAAGCCTGAACAGGTTGAGCCCCTGTTTGTTAGACCCCTTGTCAAGATCGAATCCGGCCGGAATGACTCAAATCCTGTCTGGTCTCCACGCGGCACGTTCATTGCGTTCGAGCGGAGCGTCGGGGATAAGAAGGAGATCCACATCACGCTTCGTGACGGCACGCTGATCCAGACCGTTTATTTCATGCTTTCCGATAACGGGAAAGAAACGAATTTCTTTTTTCCCGGCGTGTCCGAGGAGACGAGCTACAACGCGGAGATCACGTGGTCGCCCGACGAATACCGGTTTGTATACATGAGCAACGGCGGGGAAGGCAACTATGACATTTACTTGCAAGACCTCGCCGTCGGCGATTCTCTCCGGCTGACAGACCACAAGGAAAAGGATGGACAGGCCCACTGGTCTCCGGTTGCCGACCACCTCGTCTTCGTATCCGGTCGCACCGGCAACGGCGACATCTATCTCCTGGACCTCAGGACCCGCCTGCTGAGGCGGTTGACGCAGGGGGGCAAGTCTTATCTCTATCCTCAATGGTCTCCCGACGGCAAGCGGCTCGTGATGATGCACGGCAGCAACGAGAACCATCACATCACCTTGATCAACGATGTGACGAAGCCCATGGAGTCTTTAAAAATACTTACGACGTGGCCCTATGATAACGTGCGGCCGATCTGGTCTCCGGATGGAGAAAAAATCGCCTTTTACTCCAACTACAACCTGGCCAATGATCCAATGATATGGTCGATCGTTGTGATCGCGGCAGACGGGTCAGACCCCACTGATGGAGAAGGGCTTGCGGCGAAGGTTGTGGCGATGGACGTCATCCCGGACGTCGAGGTGGGCCCTGCGTGGATGCCGGACAGCAGCCGGATCGTCTTTGTGAAGAATGACCGGCATGAATATAATCCGATCTATGTGGCAGATCTCAAAGAGAAGACGACCATGCCCGTCAAAACAGACACCAAGATGAACCATGATGTGGCGTGCTCTGTGGACGGAGGGATCGCGTTCCGCGCTCAGGTTGACCAGTGGGACCAGATCCATATTATGAAACTGAAGAATTGACGAATTCGAATATATTTTTTTCAATTACAACGTTGCACGGCCTGATCCCCGATCACGCCGATCAGACTCAAAAATGAGACGCCTCGGCTTATTCCTTTCATCGATCATTCTGATTACCGTGGCGCAGGCCTTCGCTGCTGACGACGTGGTGACGCGCGCGATGAAATTGTGTGAAAAGCGGCATTACGTTGAGGGAGCGAGTGTACTCCGCGAGGACAGTGTCTCCGTTGAGCAAGGTAGGAAGGGTGCCGCGAACCTTGCCCTCGGCATGATCTATTTGAAGAACGCTGTGCTCCATCGCGAGCTTTACCAGGCGGCGGTCGCGACGTCGCATGACTACCTGAAGAAGCTCTCCGCAGCACAGGGCAAGGACCGGAGTCGGTTCGTGGACCTCTACTTCGGTCAAGCGTTGGTCGAGTCGGGCAAATCGGGTGACGCACCGGTCTATCTGAAAAGATTTTCAGAGGGTAACGGGGTAGAGCCGCGGTACCGGGCGATCGCTAAGATCAGCCTCGGACTGGGCTATTGCCAGAACAACGAAGCCTCAAAAGGAACGCGGCTCTGGGAGGGGACCGATGTCTCCGACCCCGAAGTGAAGGCCGAGCTTGCCGCCGCGTTCAGCAAGGCCGGACTCGTGGGTAAGAACCCATTTGTTATGGCAGAAGGAACTCTCTCAGAGATGAAAAGGTCCAGCAAACCGCTTTCAATGCGGATGGTGAAAAACCTTGTTGCCATCTATGCCCGGGGGCCCGGGCTCACCGAGAAGGGCCTGGATCTGCTCAAGCGTTCTGATCTGGAGACGTTCTCTTACCGGGAGACCCTGGGAAAGTCCAAGGTCATTCATTTCTATGACCTTTCGCTGCTCAATGACATGGCGACCCTCTATGGTCAGGCGAGCTTGGCATACCTGGAGAAGGCCATGGCCGACCCGAAGGTGAAGGACGTAGCAGACTTCTATCTCGCTCAAGCGTGCGCGCTGTTCGGTTCGATCGAAGAGTCTTCGAAGATCGTAGCCTCATTCATCGCCACCGCAGAGATGCCGCAGCAATACAAGGACCGCATCAGGGTATGGCAAGGCGCCAACCTGCATGTGAAAAACCGCCATATCGATGCGGCGGCCGTTTGGGATGAGATCGTGCAGAAGAAACCGGAGGACCCCGACCTAATTGCGGAGATCCTCTGTGCATGTAGCAGGATAAAAATGGAATATCCAAAGGCGCTCCACAAAGCCGCTGGCATGGTCGAGGCCGGAGAGGGCAAGAGGTTTTCCGTGCTGAACGCCGCTATCGGCAAGTACTATCTCGGCAGATCCGATTATGCAAAAGCCATCTCGTACCTTGAGGCTGGACGCGACAAGGGCAATAAGAACAAGATCGAATCGAACGACCCCATCCTGCTCGTAAATCTCGCTCAGGCCTACTATCGAACGAAGAAATTTTCCGAGGCCCTCGAGATCTATTTCGAGATGAGCAAGCAGTTCCCCGAGGTACGCCAAATCCAGGAGGCCATACAGGGCGTTTACGCCATGGAGCACAAGAGTGCAGGGGACGTAAAGATCAACTAATGAGAGAAAATGCGGAATTCGGAATATGGAAGGAACCAAGCCAGACTCCTGATTCTTATTTTTTCTGCGTACGGCATTCCGAATTCCAAATTTCGATGAGGAGGTCATTATGAAACGGATACTGGTGGTTTTACTTCTTATTGTTGCGACAATCGTAGCTGCATCGATAACTGCCGCGGCAGGCCGAAAAAAGGACAACAAGCCGGATGGAGGCAGTCTGAGCTACGGCGAGTACGGCAGGCCGGCGACTCTCGACCCTATCACAAGCAATGAGATGATCTCGCTGAGGATTACGGAGCTTATCTTCAACGGCCTGGTAGGGATCAACGAGAAGCAAGAGATCGTCCCCGAGCTTGCAGAAAGATGGGATTGCTCCGCCGACGGCCGCACCTATACCTTTTTTCTCCGGAAGGATGTCACGTGGCATCCGCGAGAAGGCGAGGAGCCCAAGCCCTTCACGGCCGAAGACGTGGTTTTCACCTATAAAATCATGATGCATCCCAAGACCATTACCCCGCTCAAGGTGCGGTACGAGTTCATCTCGGCGGTCGAAAAGCTTGATGATTACGCCGTCAAGTTCACGCTGAAGCGGCCGATCCTGAACGCTCTGGCAAAGTTCAGTTTCAAGGTGATCCCGAAGCACGGACCGAGAAACCCGCTTTACCTCAGCCGGGACGACCCTTTTGTACAGAACCCCATCGGCACCGGCCCTTATATATTGAAGAATATCACTGCCGAGCGCGAGATCATCCTCAATGCAAACGATAACTACTTCAAGGGCAGACCGCACATCGACAAGCTCATCGCCAAGCCATTTGCAGACCAGAACATCATGACGCAGGGGCTTATGTTCAATGCGATCGATATGATCGTGCTCGTGAACCCGCGCGACCTCCCCGAGATCCAGGGCGACAAGCGCTTCATCCTCCAGCCGTACAACGCGCTTTCATATTCCTTCTTTGGGTACAACGTACGGAACCCGCTCCTCGCGGACAAGCGCGTGCGCAAAGCTTTTACCCATGCCGTGAACCGGCAGGAGATGCTCGATTCGTTCTTCAACGGCCAGGGCACGATCATTTCCGGGCCCTTTGCGCCCGGCAGCTGGGCTTATAACCTCGACGTGCAGCCGCTCTCCTTCGATCCTGAAAAGGCGAGGGCCCTTCTGCAGGAAGCAGGTTTCAGTCGTGGCGTTGACGGCTTCATGCAGAAGGACGGCAAGCGGCTCGCTTTTTCCCTCAAGGTCCCGATTGAGAAGGAGAGTGAGGCCGTGAAGCGCGTGGTGCTTGCGTTCAAGAACTACCTCAAGAATATCGGTGCGGACATCAACGTCGAATTCAAAGAGTGGCAGTCCTGGAAGGAAGATGTTTTCTTCGAGCATGACTTCGACATCATTTTCGCGATCTGGGTCTTTGACGATTCCGCGGATATCTCATCCCTCTTCCACTCGGGTGAGATCGGTGCGTGGAAGAACAATTTCGGCGGATACTCCAATCCGGAGGTGGATGGTCTGATCAATGAGAGCAAACTCACGCTCGATCACGAGAAGCGGCGGACGATCAACCGGAAGCTCCATGTGATCCTGGCAGAAGAGAATCCCTATACCTTCCTTTGGACGCTCACCAACTATGCAGCATACCACAAGAAGGTGAGGCGAGTCGCCATCCATCCCTACAAGTTCTTCTCGTATGCGGATGATTGGTTCATGGAGGAGAAGGACCAGAAATAAGTTCAAAGCGATTGTCTGTCAATGAAGTTTTCAGCGATTCGGCCCATTGCCCTGGTGCTTTCGAGGGAGCTGGTTATCACGGTGCTCCTGCTCCTGGGCGTAAGCTTCGTGGTTTTCATTATCCTCTTCGCGTCGCCGGGAGACCCCTTCAGCGTGCTCCTTGAGGGACAACTGTCCACCGCGGAGGCTAAAGCAGGCCTGCGCGACGCCATGGGCGTGCCCCGATCGTGGTATGTCCAGTACCTGGCATGGCTCGCAGGCATGCTGTCGGGTAACTTCGGCACTTCGATCCGGATGGGTCTACCGGTCCTCCCCGAAGTGCTGCGCGTTGGGTTTAGCACCCTCATCCTGACCATCGGGTCGCTCATTATTACCCTTCTGATCGCAGTACCCATCGCACTCTATTCCGCCCTCCGCGGGACAAACAAGATATCGTGGCCCCTGACCATGTCTTCCTACGTTATCTCTGCCCTACCGGTCTTCTGGCTCGGGTACATCGTCATCTATTTCTTCACGCACAAACTCGGCCTTTTCCCCATTGCCTTCGGGTTTTCGAGCGCAGGACAGAAATATCGCTGGCTTTATCAACTCCTGCCGATCTTCGTACTGGGTGTGGGGAACGGAACGATCAGCGAGGTGATCCGCTATCTTCGCCAGGAGATGGGCAGGGTGATGGCAGAGGACTACATCCGCACGGCTCGGGCCAAGGGCGCCTCGGTCTGGAAACATGCGTTCAAGGAAGGTTTGCTCATACCCGTGACCGAGATCATCGCTTCCAAGATACCGTTCATCCTCGGCGGCGCCGTGATTGTTGAGCAGGTGTTCAATTGGCCCGGCATGGGCAGGATGGCGTGGCAGGCGGCGCAGGACCGAGATTATCCTGTGATCATGGGCATCGCAATCCTCGCCGCTGTCTTTGTGCGCATGGGGAGCCTGTTCCAGAGAGTGGTCTATGTAGCGGTGAACCCGAGGGCTTCCAAAGAATAACCTTATGAAAAAGTATTACCAAATATCCGGCCAGATCAGCGAGTTCTCTGACCTGCCGTTCTGGAAAAAGGCGGACGTTGTCGACCTGGTTTACGTTGGCTATGGATTGCTAATCGTCGCATTAGTCGTTGTTTCCTACATCCTCGGATCTGTCAATCTGTTGCCTCGTGATCCACAGGATATCGACCTCCAGCTCATAATGGCCCCGCCGGGGACCGCGGGGCGCCTGCTCGGCACTGACTTCATGGGCCGGGACATCCTCTCGCGACTGATCGTAGGCATCCAGGCCTACTTTCTGCCAGGGCTGCTGGCAATCCTCATCGCCCTCTGCTTCGGCACCGGATTCGGCGTGCTTGTCGGCTACCGAAGTGAAAAGTTCGATACAGGCATTACCTACTTCACGAACCTTGTTGATTCCTTCCCACGCCTCGTCCTCATCCTGCTTGTGATTGCAGCCTTCAAGCCCGATATCTACTACATCATGCTCGTCGTCGGTCTTACGAATGTCCCGGTCGTTGCGTCGCTCGTCAAGGGCAAAATCCAGTTTCTCAAACAGAAGAATTTCATCGAGGCTGACATCGCCCTGGGTTTGCCTACGAGGATTATTATTTTTAGGCATATCCTGTGGCACCACTGCAGGTCGCTCCTGATCATTCAGGCAACGCTTGGCATGGCAGAGGCCATCCTGATAGAGACGTCGCTTAGCTATCTCGGGTTCGGTGTGCAGGAGCCTACACCATCCTGGGGCAACATGGTCCAGTCAGGCGCCAACTACTTCATGCAGGGAAAGTTCTGGCCTTCCACCGCGCCGGCTCTTGCGATCCTGTTCACGATCCTCGCGTTCCACCTGCTCGGTGATGGGCTGAATAATATCCTTGAGGACAAGAGGAGCACATGACGACAGCGCCGATCCTGAAGATAGAGGACCTCCGGACCTATTTCTACTCTCGCAGCAAACAAGCCTTCATCCGCTCCGTAGATGGAGTTAGTCTCGAGATCGCGAAAGGGGAGACGCTTGGCGTTGTCGGCGAGAGCGGCAGCGGCAAGAGCGTCACTGCTCTGTCGATCCTGGGGCTCATCAGCGTGGGGCCGGGTGTGATCAGCGGGAAGATCGGGTTCCACTCCGACCGGATCCAGAAGGACCTACTCCAGGACCTGGGAGACTTCGTCAAGCTCACGACGAGGGCGGGAAAGGTCATGGAGGTGACCAAGGATGTTGTTGGGTGGGAGCGGAACACGGAGCGTGTCATGAGCAAGGTGCGGGGCAAGGAGATCGCTATGACCTTCCAGAACCCCAAGTCCTCGCTCAACCCCTTCACCTCCGTCGGAAAGCAGATCACCGAGGCAATCCGACTCCACACTGCCATGAAAATTGAGCGGGAGGCAAAGGAGCGCGCCCTCACGTGGCTCGACCGGGTGAAGATCGACTCGCCGCGCCTCAGGTTCGACAATTATCCCTACGGCCTCTCGGGCGGTATGTGCCAGCGGGCCATGATCGCGGTGGCGCTGGCATCCGAGCCATCGCTCCTGATTGCGGACGAGCCGACCACAGGCCTCGACGCCACAATCCAGTCAAAGATCGTGGACCTGCTTGTGGAGCTCAAGTCCGAGCTTGGCATCACAACCATGCTGATCAGCCACGACATCAGCATCATCTCGCGACTCTCCGAGAGCGTTGCCGTCATGTACGGCGGCACCGTGTTCGAATACGGACCGGCAAAGCACATCCTGTCAGCAGGGTTCGAGTCAAAACATCCTTACACATCGGCCCTTCTCGCATCTATTCCGAGCGCACAGAATATCAGGGAGAAGGGATATCTCCCGGCCATCGAGGGAGATGTCCTCGACACCATCAATATCCCCGAGGGGTGCCGGTTCTACAGCCGATGCAACCAGGTGACGGAGAAAATTCGTGAGAAGTGTGCGCGTCAGGAGCCTGATCTCCGACAGATAGAATCAGGACACAAGGTAAGGTGCTGGTTGTATTTTGATTAAAGGCTCTTATGCCAAAGACGATCCTCGAAGTCATAGACCTTAAAAAACATTTTATCGACCGGCGGGGGCTCTTTTCCTTCTTCAAGCAACAGCGGCAGTCCATCCCCGCAGTGGACGGCGTGAGTTTCAACCTCAAGGAGAACGAAACGTTGGGGCTCGTGGGCGAATCCGGCTGCGGCAAGACAACCATCGGCAGGACGATTCTGAGGCTCGAAAAACCGTCATCCGGCAAAATCATCTTTGACGGAAAGGATATCACCAGCATCCCGACCGATGAGCTCCGACAGTTTCGAAGCCAGATGCAGATGATTTTTCAGGATTTGGATGCGGCGCTCAATCCAAAGATGGACGTCCGCGATATTCTCTCCGAAGCAATCACTGTGCATCATCGGATCAGCGATACCGAAGTGGACAACCGGATCGGCGATCTGCTTGAACAGGTGAAACTCAAAAAGAGCAAGCTTTCCAGCTTCCCGCACGAGCTCTCGGGCGGTGAAAAGCGGCGAGTCAGTCTCGCGCGAGTACTCTCTGTCGGCGCAAAGTTCATTGTTGCCGACGAACCCACAAGCGCACTCGACGTGTCCATCCAGGCACAGGTCGTGAACCTGCTTCGGCAACTTCAGAAACAGCTGGGGCTCTCTTATCTCTTCATCTCTCACGACCTTCGGGTGGTGGAGCTCATTAGCCACAAGGTGGCGGTGATGTATCTGGGCAAGATTGTAGAGATAGGCCTTTCCGACCGCATCTCGAACAGAGCGAGTCATCCCTACACCCAAATCCTCTGGTCCTCTCTTGTCGAGAAGCAGAGCAAGGAGACCGTGCAGAAGGCCAAAAACGTCCAGGCAGGTCGGTGGGGTGTGTTCGATTTCGAGGGGCCAGCTGCCGGCTGCCGCTTTGCTCCGCGGTGTCCGGTGTATGAGTCTATGGGAAAACCGATGCTCTGTACGGACGCCGCCTCCGAACCGCGGTTGACGGACATCGGCGGCAGCCATCAGGTCGCCTGCCATTTCCCGCCGTAAGAGGCAGAGGCGATCATGATTTGGGTATTGTTTCCGTTCCGTGCGCTCAAAACTTCCCTCCCTTGTTTCTTTTTAAACCTTGTCTTCGGGAGAAGGAATGATTAATTTTAGACTGAAAAATGAGGCTTGCGGCTGTCGGGGAGCAGAAAGAAGGCTGCCACGGAGAAACTTTTGAGACGCAGGGATCATGCTCAAGCCATCACGGCTTGAAAGACGTTTCAGGAAAAGACTGGCTGCGGGCGCGGGCAGCTGTTCAGGATGCGTTTTGTGTGCCTAAAGGAGGGTATAACCTATACTGATTTTGTCTCCTTCAGATATCCGTCGAAGACGAAAATTGTCGTTTTTCTAAAGTATCGTCCAAAAAAGGCGGATATCTTTACGTCTCGCTAGATCTGTGGTATTTTAACTTAACGGAGGTTCCAATGACAGGAAGAGTGAAATGGTTCAACGATCGAAAGGGCTTTGGATTTATCGAAGTTGAGGGCCAGAAGGACGTGTTTGTACACCACTCCGCTATTCAAGGGGAGGGCTTCAAATCTCTTAAAGAGGGTGACGAAGTTGAATTTGAAGTGACCCAGGGCCCCAAAGGTCCCCAAGCCACCAACGTAAAAATAATCAGTTAAGAAAAAGCTCTCTCCACGGGCATATTGTGAATGATACTCTGAGGGAAATGATCCCTTGGTAAGGTAACGGAGGGGTCTTCTGAATCCTACAGGTGTGTTCTTGTATAACGCCAAATCGCCGCGAGAGCTTTTGCTGCAGGTTCCGGTGAATCAAAAATGGGTACGGACGGGCCGCAAAGGGAGGCCATATCCTCTACAAACCCGGGGTGCCCGATAACCACACCGACCAGAGGCTTCTCCGGGTGTTGCTCGCGAACCGCCGCGATATCTCCAAACAAATCTCTTACGGTGACCCCGGCGCTCCTGAGATTCCTGATAGCGGCGTAGGGGATGACCATAATCGCAAGTACCATATCAATTTGTGAATCAAACAATAGCATCGGCAATAGTCGATTGAAGTTCTGCGAGGGGCCAAGATCGAGGGGGTTTCTCACATTCATCCAGTCCGGCGCTATATCTCGTGCCTGATTCACTGTGAAGAGAGAAAGGGGAGGCACGGTGAGTCCGCAGGAGACGGCGACGTCCGTGGCTAAAGCTCCCAGGCTTCCGCTTGTCGTGATGACGCCAAGGCGATTGCCCTTGGGCAAAGGTTGGGTGGCGAATACCCGAACCAGATCGATCAGCCCGGAGAGGCTTTCTGCTCGAATCGCGCCGGTCTGAGCGAATACGGCATCATAGATATGATCCTGTCCTGACATGGACCCGGTATGGGAGGCCGTCGCCTCTTTGCCGGTCTGAGTCCTGCCGCTTTTTAATATCACAACGGGCTTGTGCTGAGTCACCTTGGCGAGGGACTTCACTAAACGAGGACCGTTTGCAGCTCCTTCAAGATAGACCATGACCACTCGCGTGGAGCGATCTTCACTGAAATATTCCAGCAACTCCGATTCATCGACGTCCACACGATTGCCCAGCGTGACCGCTTTTGAGACGAATAGATCATACTGGGGAAGATGATCGAGCAGGATATTTCCGAAAACCCCGCTCTGCGCGATGACCGAGACAGATCCCGGAGTAAGGGCCTCTTCAATCAATTCCACTGAGGCAAATTTGTTTTCCGTGTTGATCACGCCCACGCAGTTCGGTCCGATGACCCGCATCCCGTACTGCATGGCAACGGCTTTCACCTTTTGCTGCAGCGCGAGGCCCTTCTCACCCGTTTCAGCAAAACCGGCGGTCTCGATGATGGTATGTTTGACCCCTCGCTCTCCGATCTCTTCCATCACACCGGGAACGGCCTCAGCGGGAACGATCACGATGGCCAGATCAAGAGGTTCAGGGACATCCTGAACTCGTTTGTAAACTTTCTGGCCGTGTAGCTCCCCGCCCACAGGATTGACAAGTTGGAGACGATTTCCCCAGCCGTGATTCTGTAAAAAGGGGGGGATGCCATAACCGAAGCCGAAAGACCTTCGCGCTCCCACAATCACAACGCCTTTCGGTTCAAAAAAATTCCGAAGGTTATCCACTAACATAAGATTCACTCCTTGAAACATTCCTGGTGAGAAATTCCGGCGTTCTATTGTTTATCCCATAAGGAAGGCATGGTCAATAGCTTTGCCGGGGTCGCTTCCTTCTCTCTGCCGATCGAAAAGGCTTAACATGAAAAAGCAAAGCGAGGTTTAAAACAAGCGTTTGACTTATTCAAACAAATGTTTTAAATTTGTATTCAAGGAGGGTAGTTTAGATGGCACTAGATTCTTGATGACGACGAAAGTCAAAGGGAATAGAAAGGACGTGATGTTATGAATATCAAAACAATGCTCATAGGGCTTATGCTCCTATTCGCTTTAGCATTTTCGGGTTGTGTAGGGTACGCCACCTATGGGCATCCCGAGTATCCCTATTATTCCGATTACGGGTATTACCCTTATGGCTACTTTTCGCTCCATCATGATTTCAATGAGTTTCATCATTTCCATCATGACGGTGGCCTTGGTGGTCGTCAGTTTAGCGGTCGTTTTGATGGTGGTCACCACGGTGGTCGTCATGGCGGGAGAGGGCACTCTTGATCGTCTAACTAAAGCAGGGGCTTTCCGCTCCTGCTTTTTTTTCACCTATTTATGCAAAAAGCAGGCTGTAGATGACCAGGAAAAGGATTTGGCAAGCAGTGACGACCCAACCGTTTTTTAACATGGATTTGATGTCTTTCGACTCAGCAAATCCCAGGGAACTGAACATGTTGGCACCCGGGTAGACGAAATTGCTTACTCTTGTCGCGATGATCAATGCCACGGACCAGGCCAGCATGGAAACGCCTAGCTTGTTCAGCAACGGATTAAACATGGAGTGGAGCATTTTGAGTGTTGCCACCGTGCCTCCCGAAATACCGAAAGCCCCAAGGAGGCCCCCCAGGATAACGACGGCTCTCTTTCCGCCGAGATCAACCAAAGGTTTGAGAATAATCGTCAGGGCTTTAAATCCTCCGGCCAGTTCTATAAAATTGATGAAGGGGTCAAGGATTAGGAAGAGAAAAAAAAGCCCAACATTTCCGGCCATCCCCCTGACAATCAGTTTAAGAATATGACCAAACTTCAATCCACTGACCAAACCGGTAATCACGGCAAGTCCAAGCATGACGATAATCACATAAGAGGTTTCGGCTTTGGCGATAATCCCGTAAATGACCGCTGCAAGGAAGAGAGCGACAAAGGTGGCGGTCGCTCTCTTGCTCTGGCGGGTTGGGGCAAACCGTTCTACGTCCTCTAAACGTTCATAGGGATTGATTTCTTTCGTTCGCCGTTGGATCCTCTGGAGCATGAGCCAGGTTGCAGTCAATGTGATCAGAGCAATAGGCCCGGCAGCAAATAATATCATCTCCCCATAGCCAATTTTGGTTAACCCGAGAAGGGTAACCACTGGGGGTGTAAAAGGTCCGAGGATCAAAGCCTCCTCTCCAACGGCTTGGAAAATAACAGCTACTGTACTCCGCGACAACCCGACGGAAGCGGCAATGGGCAAGATGATCGGAGCAAGAATCGCATTGCCTCCTGCCATTGTCCCCAGGAGACCAATGACCACCATGCAAGCCAACATGATTCCTAGCATGGCCTTTTTTTCTGTGTCGATCCCGATTCCGAAAATAATCTTATGGACAATGGTGTGACTCACCTTGGTTTCGGTCAGTACCTCTCCCAACCCGCGACCAAGCATGATAATCAAACCGACCAATGCCAGAAAAGAACCCGTTGCCTTTGCCAAGACCTCGCCAAAAGAGATTAGGCTCTGGTGCGTTAAGATGGCTCCGATCAGGACACAAATCGCTGTGGCCGGAAGGGGGTCCACATCGCAGAAAACGAGGACGACGTATACCACCAGGGGCAGAAGACCCAGTAAGCCCCACCATACGTTGAATGCGCCTTCTGTTCCCATCGGGTCATCCTCCTTCCGGCAGAAAAGGTTTTGCTAATCGGTCGATATGAAGGTGTGAAAAAATTGTTCCTCTTTTGTGCTTGGCCCTTTCAGGATGGTTCTCTTTCCGAACTTTAGAATGCGCGGCATCATAGGTGGGCAACCCTTTGTGGGAATAAGCACATGAAGACACTACGATTAGACCGCTAAATAGTTATCGGCAAGAGGTTCCGCTCTAAAGTTCTTCAAGAAAACCATCCTTGCGGGCCATGTTCTATTTTTTTCGGTTTCTTAGTTTTTTCACACCTCCCCTCCGACCGAGGAGAAGGGAGATTTTTGGAAGAATATGTCTAACCAATTATCGACTCATTAGTATGAGTGGGACGAAGCCTCTCTTTTTCGTAAAACCCTTCCCGGGGTATTCCCTGTTATGATTCCCTCTCGAACGGTAGCGCAACCGTCCACCCATGTATAGACCACGCCGGTCGCGTATTGATGGGGATGATCAAAGGTCGATCGGTCTTGGATCGTGAGAGGATCGAACAATACCAGGTCAGCGATGAACCCTGGCTTAATCAAGCCGCGGTTTCTTAAACCCACTCGGCTGGCAACTAGTCCTGTCATTTTATGAATGGCTTTGGCCAGAGAAAGGGTTCCCCTTTCCCGTGCATAGACCCCCAGTATTCTGGGAAATGTCCCATAGGAGCGGGGATGGGTTAATTTTCCAAAATCTTCCTCCGCCTTCATTCCCATTCCATCCGAACCGATCGACACCTGATCGCTGGACAGAATGGTAGCCACATCATCAATCGATAATGAGAAATAGACCGCTCCCACGGCTGCCCTCTCCTCTAAGAGAAGTCTCATCACTGCCGTTTCCGGTGTACAATGCCAAAGCTCAGCGATCTGGCTAACATTTTTTCCGGAGAGATTCATATTCTTTACGCAACCTATTTCAGCAATGACGATCCGATTTGGACCGCCCCGTTGGTTCATTTCACGAAGCATCTCCGCCTTAACTCGTTCTGCCGTCTCAGGCGAAGCGAGCCTCTTCAAAAGCTCGCTGACGCCCCCTGCATGTGCCCACGAGGGGATTAGAGCGGTCAAAGAGGTGCTTGTTGCCTCATAGGGATATTGATCGGCTGCAATATCCACCCCGTTCCGACGCGCTTTTTCTAATTCTAAAAGGACTTGCTTGCCCCGGCCCCAATTGTCTTTGCCTATGGCTTTTAGATGAGAGACTTCTACTCTGGCACCGCTCTTTTTCCCAATGAGGATGGCTTCGTCCAAGGCTTGCATGAGTGTGGCCCCTTCACCCCGGATGTGACTGGTGTAGAGGACTCCATAACGGGCTACGATTTTGGCGAGGGCCACCAGCTCTTCTGTCTTCGCATAACTTCCCGGTGGATAGATCAAGCCTGTGGAAAGTCCCCAGGCCCCCTGTTCGAGGGAATCAGTCAAGAGGTTCTTCATCCTTTCAAGTTCATCATTACTGGGGATGCGATCCTCCGCCCCTAAAATGGCGATGCGGAGTGCCCCATGGGCCGCTAAAGGAGCTAAATTGAGTGCGAGACCGATATGGTCCAATTGGTCTGCATATTGGCTGAAATCATTCCAGCCTAATCCATCGGAAGGGAGATGGAAATCATGCATTCTCAGGTAGTCAAGAAGAACAGCCCTTCGCTCATCATTCACGGGAAAGGCACCAATTCCACAATTCCCGATCACCTCGGTTGTCACTCCCTGCAATACCTTGCTTTCGGCAAGAGGGTGCTTAAAGATGGTGAGGTCGGTATGGGAGTGGATATCGATAAAACCCGGAGCCGCCACGAGCCCATCTGCTTCGATAACCGCTTTTTCTCCGCCTTTGATCGCCGGTGAGACCTCTGTGATCAATCCGTTCTCAACGGCGATATCCCCTCGAAAGGGCTCTCCTCCGGAACCATCGATTGTCAACGCACCACGGATGAGGAATGAAGACATAGAGACACCTTCGCTATTTCATTCAAAGATGTCAAGCAAAATGTTCGCTTTGCCCTCCGCTCATTTTTGCCCCGACCTGTGGAATCCCTCTCCGAGCCTTCATAAGGCCCATCTCTAATAGGAATGGGACAAAGATGCATTCAGAGCAGGAACTTCGATAAGGCCATCACCTGCGTCCTCAAACTCCTAAGCGGTCTCGCCGGCGAAGCCTCTTCAAGGGATCCCATAGGTCAGGACCTCCAGACATAAAATTTCCTCTCTGGGTCGATGCCTTTTCTGAGATCTTCTTGTCCGTGGGGGAAAAACTGGGGAAAAGCAAGGCTGGCGAATGGGTTGACTTTTTCTACAAATGATTTATTCTGCATATGTGGATAGCTGACCGGCGAGATCCACATTCCTGATACGGGGGGTTTATGGAGTTGGACAGCGGGGCCATTAGGGTTTTGGTCTTTGCGAGTGGCGATCTCAAGGGGGGAGGCTCCGGGTTCCAGGAATTGGTCGAATTCTCCCGAACGAATCCGCCCGTCCTTGACGCCCAAATCATCGGGGTCATTTCTCACCACGAAAATGGAGGGGTTCGTAGAAGGGCGGACGCACTTCATATCCCTTTTGAGTATTGGTCCGGATCCTTTGATGCCGAAAGTTACCGCGCATTCGTTGAAAAATATCAGGCTGACTTTGTCATGTGCTCCGGGTGGTTGAAGTTCGTAAAAGGACTCGATCCTGCTAGAACGGTAAATATACACCCGGGGCCGCTGCCACGGTTTGGCGGATCAGGGATGTACGGGCACTATGTCCACGAAGCCGTCATGGCAGCCTATCATCGAGGGGAGATCACTCAGAGCGCGGTGACTATGCATTTTGTTGACGAGAAGGCCTATGATCATGGTCCGGTTATCTTTCAAATGCCGGTGCTGATCAGGCCGGACGATAATGCCGAGTCACTGGCAAAAAGAGTGAACGAAAAGGAGCGCGCCTGGCAAAGTTATATTTTGAACTTGGTCGTCCACCGGCATATTCACCTCAAGGATGGGCGGGTCGTTTACAAGGAGGATGTGCCTAGAAGACTTTTTTACTAAGGGTTTGGTTACACCCCTCACCCCGCCCTCTCCCCAGCGGGGAGAGGGAAAGGGTGAAGGGGGCTAACACACACTAACACTATCACACGGGAGTAAAAATGTTGCACTTCTTCCTGGGCAAAAGTGAGACACTCCAATACTGCTTCAATGTAGAAGCTTCCACACCGCTGAATTCGAATGAGCTTTCGATTCTAAGACAGCTCTTGGCCGACGGCTTTATATCGGAGACTGTCTCTGAGAATCCGAATAGCCCGGCAGGGGGAGAGGTAGTGGAGCTCGGTCCGCGGATGAATTTTGCGACAGCCTATTCAACCAATATCGTCGCCATCTGCCAGACCTGCGGTCTCGATAAGGTGACTCGCATCGAACGCTCCCGGCGCTATCGCCTCGCTCCGGGGGTTGACCTGAGTCGTTTCATTCGGGAGCATCATGATCGGATGACCGAATGCTTGTATGATCAACCCCTGCAGACCTTCGAAACCGGAATCCTGCCGGAGCCTGTTTTCGAGATTCCGATGCTGGAAAAGGGGCCGAACGCTCTTATGGAAATACCGGGTCTTGCGATGGATGAGTGGGACAGAAATCTCTACTATGACTACTTTGTCAAGAAAGAGGGAAGAAATCCTACGATCGTTGAGATAAGGGACCTGGATAACGCGAACAGCGAGCACTCGCGGCATGGGTATTTCAAGGGGAAGCAGGTGATCGACGGTGTCGTGATGCCGGAAACGCTTTTGGATATCGTCAAGTCGACTTTGAAAGCGAATCCATCCAACAGCATCATCGCCTTCAAGGACAATTCGAGTGGGATTAAGGGATATGACTGCTGGACGATTCTCCCCGAGCAACCCGGAAAACCCACGCCCTTCAAGAAGCAGAAGGTGCAGTACCATATTATTTTTACTGCGGAGACGCATAATTTTCCGACGGGGGTGGCTCCTTTCCCCGGCGCTGAAACAGGCACGGGCGGACGAATCCGCGATGTCCAGGCGACGGGACAAGGGGGGCTGGTGGTTGCCGGAACGGCGGCTTACTGTGTCGCCAACTTGCTGATCCCAGGCTACGATCTACCCTGGGAGGATAAAAATTCTGTCTACCTGTCGAACCTGGCTTCTCCTCTCACCATCGAAATCAGGGCAAGCGACGGGGCGAGCGATTACGGTAACAAGTTCGGAGAGCCCGTCATTGTTGGTTTTACAAGATCCTTTGACCAAAAGTTTCCCGGCGGCGAACGCTGGGCTTGGATTAAGCCGATCATGTTCACAGGGGGCATCGGACAAATTGATGATAGGCATACTGAAAAGGGCGAGGCAAAAAGAGGATTGCTGATCGTTCAGGTGGGTGGTCCCGCTTACGGTATTGGTGTCAGCGGAGGTTCGGCCTCCAGCAAATTGCAGGGCGAGAATGAAGAAGAGCTTGACTTTAATGCTGTCCAGCGCGGCGATGCGGAGATGGAACAGAAGATGAACCGCGTCATCAGAGCTTGCATCGAAATGGGTGATCATAATCCTATTGTCAGTGTCCACGATCAGGGAGCCGGCGGACCTGCCAATGTTCTAAAAGAGCTGGTCGAAAATGCTGGAGGCAAAATCGGACTGAGGCACATCAAACTTGGCGATCCGACCTTATCCGTCCTCAAAATTTGGATTGCCGAATACCAGGAGCGATGCGGTTTCTTGATCCACCTTGGGAGAATGGAGGAATTCAAATCCATCTGCGAAAGGGAAAAGGTCAATTGCGAAATCCTCGGAGAAGTGACAGGGAATGGCCGGTTCGTTGTGCACGATGGGAAAGATGATTCAACGCCTGTCAATCTCAATCTGGCAAAGGTTCTGGGCAATATGCCCCAGAAGACCTTCAAGGATGAGAGGAGTGAACATTCACTCAAACCTCTTGAATTGCCGGCTGGTTTGTCGGTGGAAGAGGCGTTGTCCCGTGTGCTTCGCAACCTTGCCGTCGGTTCAAAGAGATTCCTTACCAATAAGGTGGACCGTAGTGTTACGGGATTGATTGCCCGACAGCAATGTTGCGGTCCGCTTCAGCTCACGGTTGGCGATTTGGCAGTGATCGCCCAAAGCCATTTCGGATTGACCGGAGCAGTGACTTCGATCGGCGAGCAACCGATTAAAATGCTCGTCGATCCCAAGGCAGGTGCCCGGATGGCCGTTGGAGAGGCGCTGACCAATATCGTGTGGGCCCAAATCAGTCGTTTACAGGATATCAAGTGTTCGGCCAATTGGATGTGGGCACCGAAACTTCCCGGCGAAGGAGCAGCCCTTTATGATGCGGCTTGTGCGATGCGGGATCTGATGATCCAGTTAGGGATTGCGGTGGATGGCGGGAAAGACAGTCTTTCCATGGCGACTCGCGTTGGAGACGACATCGTGAAATCTCCCCGCGAGCTAGTGATTTCTGCTTACGCGACGATGCCCGATATCACGAAGATTGTGACCCCGGATATCAAAAACCCAGGCCACAGCCAGCTCATTTTCATTGACATCGCCAAGCAACAGGCCCGGCTTGGAGGTTCGGCTCTGGCGCAGGCTTATGGACAAGTCGGGAACGAATCTCCTGACGTGGATGATCCCGAAATGCTCAAACGTGCCTTCCATGCCATCCAGAAGTTGATCTCAGAGAATTTAATTCTCGCAGGACACGACATCAGCGACGGGGGCATCATCACGACGCTTCTGGAAATGGCCTTTGCAGGAAACTGCGGCTTGAGAATCCGAATGGATGGTCCGTGGAGCCCCCTGGAAAGGCTTTTTGCTGAAGAATTGGGGGCCGTCGTCGAGTGTCATGTGAGGGACGTTCGGAAGGTTTTGGAGATTCTTTATTCCTTTCATCTTAGCCCGAGCATTATCGGAGAGACGAGAGAGGAAAAGAAGATTCTCGTGACCTACCATTCGCAAAAGATTCTCGAAGCTGATATGCGCGTCATCCGCGAATGGTGGGAAGAAACTTCCTATCAAATCGAGCGTCTTCAGATGAATTCCCAATGTGCCGATCAGGAGCGAAAGAATATCTTCGACCGGAAAGGGCCAAGCTATGTGATCCCTTTTAAGCCTAAACCGACACCACGCCCTATTCTCGAAAGCAAAAACAAACCGGAAGTGGCCATTCTCCGGGAAGAAGGAAGTAATGGTGACCGTGAGATGACTTCTGCTTTTTATCAGGCGGGGTTCAGCCCTTGGGACGTCACGATGACCGACCTGATCAGCGGACGAATCACATTGGACCGCTTCAGAGGGCTTGTTTCGGTTGGAGGATTCTCTTACGCCGATGTTCCAGAAAGCGCAAAAGGATGGGCTGCAGCCACCCGGTTTAACGAAAGGTTGAGGAAAATGTTCGACGATTTCTATCGCCGGTCGGATACATTTTCTTTAGGTGTGTGCAACGGCTGCCAGCTGTTCGCACTCCTCGGATGGGTACCGTGGCAGGGGATCGCCGATCATCAGCAGCCCAGGTTCATTCAAAATACCTCCGGCCGTTTTGAATCTCGCTGGGTGACCGTTAAGATCTTAGAAAGTCCGGCGATCATGTTTAAAGGCATGACCGATTCAATTCTCGGGATCTGGGTCGCTCACGGCGAAGGTAGGCTTCACTTCCCCGACCCAGCCCTGATGGATCAGGTTGTCGACCGAAAACTTGTTCCGGTCGCCTTCGTCGACGATGAGGGCCGGAGGGATGGGAAGGTTTCAAAAAGCTATCCCTTTAATCCAAACGGGTCACCTTTCGGCATGGCAGGACTTTGTACGCCCGACGGAAAACATTTGGCCATGATGCCGCATCCGGAGCGATCGTTTCTGAAGTGGCAATGGCCATGGTTACCCGGTTACATGAAGGATGGGGTAAAGGAATCCCCATGGATTCAAATGTTTCAAAACGCAAGAGAGTGGTGTCATGGGGTAAAATCCGAGGGTAAGAAAGAAAGTTTGCCACTTCCCCAGAGATAGCCAAACCGCTTATTAAAATGGTCCATTTCGCCCAACCCCGCGTCACTTCCCATCCCCTCATCTCTCCGACTTGGTTTTAACGAAGCAAGGGCGGAAAGTGTGATTTTTTCAGCTACGTTCTCTATTACTTCTCGTGGTTACCGTCCGTCTTACGGTCGTCTCTTGATAGCTTTCGTCCATCTTGAGGAGTTATTTAGGAACAATCCGTTCTTTGATGGGAAGTCCAGTTTCTTTAATCCGGCCGAAAAGCTCGACATAAAGAACCCTGGGAAATGCGGCCCTTGTTTCTTCGGATTTTATGTAGATTTTTTGGAGGATACTCTCCCTGCCATTGATGGAGATCACTGCCTTAAAAGAATCGTTGATTCTTTCCACGATGATCTCCCAACCTTTAAAAGCGGCCAGAATGACCTTGAACTTGTCCTTGTCAAGTTTCTCTTGGCGAACAACTCCATAAGCATAGTTTCTCTCAATCGAATTCAGTTCCTCACGCCTGCCATTTTCCAAAATCCAGTAAGCATTCACGGGCCTTGCATCAGGAAGATTCCGATTCTCCGTGAGGCGGATGTCATACTGGACAAGGTTCTTGTTCTTACTTCGCTCAATGGTGAAAAGATGACCGGCCTTGTCCCCGGAAGCAGCAAGAATCGACTGGGGGAAAAGGCTTAGGGTGGCCAACAGTAAGACGATAGCGAATGATCTCATAAACGATCCTCCCGTTTTTGATTTAGCAAGGAATTATTTTTTTGATTCTCTTTTTCTGGAGCTTGTAACAGATCCAACCCGCAAGCAATATAAAAAATATAACCATTGCAATATGCCCGATTTTTGTCGCCTCTGCCTTGAACATCTGGATACGTTCTTCACCTAAAAGACCTATTCCCCCCCAAAATAGGGCAACGGTTAACAATGCTGTGGCTCCATCCACGATAAGAAACTTTGTTACAGACATTTTCATTACTCCCGCTAAAAGGAGTAATTGTGTTTTTAATCCTAAAATGTGTCTCCCAAAAAGAACCACCAAAGATCCTCTTCTCTTAAATTTCTCCTCAAGTTTCAAAAGCCTTTCTGGAGAGATCAACTTGCGGAATCTCTGATGTTGAACCAACACCCTTCCGTATTTTTTGCCAACAAAATAGACGAAGAAATCTGTGATCAACAGAAGAGGAAATACGACCAAAAACGTCGGGATCAGTTTGATCGTGCCGTTGGCAATTAGAAACCCGCTCATTATGAGGGTGGTACCTTCTGGAAATGGTAATCCAATACCCCCAAGGATGAGAGTAAGAGAAATTCCTGTGTATGGATAATTGTTTATAAGGTAAGACATATAAGCTATTTCAAGAACGCCAAAATCTTAAGTTCTCATTAAACCGAAGTGACTTGAATATGTATGAGTCACCGCTGCGTAACAATCTGCTTAGGATTAAAACCCCTCCTCTTCGCCGACATGCCTGTAAAACTTAGCTCGCTGCCTCGCGGGACGGAATCAGGCTAAAACCGCTCCCCGCGTTCCCTGTAAACTCTGGCTTCAACTACGCTCGCCACAGCCAACAGGCTCGTTCGGCTATTTATTCCCGTTGCGTGAAACAGTTCTCTTTTTTCCGTCTTATTTGGGTGGACAGGGTTTTTCTTGCCCTGCCCTTTTATAGATAGATGGTCACTGAAATGTCTCTTGTCAACAAATAAGACGGGATTGTGAAAATTATCGTGTCGATCGTGATCTCTTGCAAAAAGGCCGCTGGGGTGAGACTCGATTGTTGACTGTAGAATATTGTGAATCCTGGAGAGACTGTCGAAAAAGTCCCCAGGCAGATTTTTGGGTGAGATGCAGAAAAAAATGACCTCACAGAATGCACCACAATCAACGATCTCATAATTGCGAGGGGTCATGAGACCCCGGAAAATCACCCATTAACTATGCTGGAGGGTTTTTCGACAGTCTCGGAAGAAGTCGTGAGGTTGTAAAAGGTTTTTTTATGCCGGATAGAACTTCTTCTTTTTCCACGAGCCCAGGTCTGAATTCAAATGAGAGTTGTCATTTGACCCGCCCTTAAAGGAGTTTTCGAAAATTCTGGACTTTCAGATTTCCTAACTGTTATTCTAAAAAAGAAACCGTGGAAGGAGAAAAATGTTGAAGTTAGGTCGTTTCAAGGTAAAGCCTATACTCTTCGTGTTCATAATGGCGATCCTCCTCATCTTATTCTCATGCGCAGCCTACAGCGCCAAAGAAAGTGTTCCGTCGGCCAGCGTAAACCGCTTTATCAAGAAATTCATCGCACGCCATGCCGCACAAATAGGGGAGTCCGAGCAGTTGATCTTCGCAACTAGTAGAGACTCCTCATCGTTTCTCGTCACCATTCACGCTGTAGAGAAAGAAAACGGTATCTGGCACCTCGTTTTCCCCGGATTTACGGGATCGATTGGGGAGAAAGGGTTTGCTGCTGTTGATGAAAAGAGGGAAGGAGACGGCAAATCTCCGAGCGGCGTTTTCCCTCTGGGGACAGCTTTCGGGTACGATCCTTCGGTTGAGACAAAGATGCCTTATCGACAGGCGACAAACGACGACTTCTGGGTGGATGATGTCAATTCAGAAGATTACAACCAATGGGTCAAGGGCGAACCCAAAGCAGCGTCTTGGGAAAGGATGAAGAGAGACGATGACCAGTACAAGTATGGGGTAGTGATCGAATACAATATGCACCCAATTGTCAAAGAAAAGGGGAGTGCGATCTTTTTGCACGTATGGAAACCCGGGGAGTCAACCCTTGGCTGTGTCTCGACGTCTGAGGAGATGATTTTAAGTATTCTCGGATGGCTCGATCCCGTCAAGAAACCCTTGATCATCATGGGGACAGAATCCGAAATCCGTGCAATGAGATTTGGGGCCTCCTGGCGTGATACGAAACCCGAGGCGTCAGCGGACCCATCTCAAAAGGTGGCTGATATTGTTGATCTCAAGGAAGTGAGCCCTCGCATTATTGTGGATATGAAATATGCGACGGAAGATAATTTCACAAAGAAGAGGCTCTACGATTCTAACTCTTGTTTTCTGAGGAAGTCTACCGCCGGCAAACTAGATGCAGTTCAGAAGGAACTGGAGAGAATGAATCTCGGTCTAAAGGTATGGGACTGTTACAGGCCACTGGCTGCCCAGCGCATCCTCTGGGCCATTCTTCCAGATGAGCGATATGTGGCGAATCCGGAAACAGGTTCACGTCACAACCGGGCATCCGCAGTCGACGTGACACTCGTCGATTCCCAGGGAAGGGAACTTCAGATGCCGACAGGGTTCGACGATTTTAGCCCCAGGGCGGATCACCATTATCAAGACCTTCCGGATCAGGCGATCAAGAATCGGGAGCTTCTCAAAAGCGTGATGGAGAAGGCGGGATTCATTCCTTTACCCGAGGAATGGTGGCATTATGATGATGGAAAGTGGATGCAGTTTGATCTTATGGATATACGTTTTCAAGACCTTTCAAAGCATCAGAATTAGGTGCAACAGGTCCGGCGGTTTTTTCCCTTGGGATCATTTTGAAGAAGCGGGGTTGAAGTAGCTGCGCGTGGCTGCAACCACCAGGGGTGCCAGAACAATCAGGGCGATCAGATTCGGAAAGATCTGGAGACCGTTCATAGTGTCAGCATAGTCCCATACGGTCTTCACCTCGGTGATAGCACCAACGAAGATCAAACCGCAATAGATCCAGGCGTAGATCTTGAGGACACGAGACCGGAAGATATATCCGAAGCAGAGCTCACCGTAATAGGACCATCCTACCAGATTCGAGTAGCCGAACAGGAACGAGCTCACCGCCACCATCCAGCCTCCGACCACTGGAATGCTGGTGTTGAAAGCGGAAGCCACCAGGGCAGTGCTCATGGTTCCGCTTGTCCACTTTCCTGTGATGGTTACCACGAGCGCCGTCATGGTGCACGTGACGAACGTGATGATGAACACGTCCACGGTCGCAATGAGGCCCTGCCGAACAGGGTCACGGCTCCGGGCCGCTCCGTATGCCATCCCTGCCGTCCCGAGTCCTGCCTCATTCGCGTAGAGCCCGCGCGCTGCGCCGAGACGGGCAGCGAGAAGCACGGAGGCGCCGCCAAATCCCCCGATCATGGCGGTCGGGGTGAAGGCGCTCTTCAGGATGAGGGCGATGGTTTGCGGCAGCAACTGAATGTGGGCGAGGATGACGTAGAGCGAGCCGCCGACGTACACGATCACCTTCAGCGGAACGAGCTTTTCCGCAAGACGGGCTATGCTCTTGATCCCTCCGATGATGACCAGCCAGGCACCGATAGCGACGCCGGCTCCTGTGAGCCACTTTGGAATGTGAAACTCGCTGTTAAGCACCAGCGCCATCGAGTTGGTTTGAGCCAGGGGGCCCGTCGTCATGGCCGCCATCCCGGCCAGGAAAGCAAACATCCAGGCGAGCACCGGTGATCGGACACCGTTTCTGAGGTAGTACATTGGACCGCCAGCGACGCTGCCATCCGGCAACTGCTCCCGAAACTTCAATCCCAGGACCGCCTCGCTGTATTTCGTTGCCATGGCGAACAAGCCGCTGGCCCACATCCAGAAAATTGCCCCCGGCCCGCCGATGGCAATGGCAGTGGCCACGCCAGCGATGTTGCCGTTTCCGATGGCTCCCGCAAGCATTGTCATCATCGACTGCCAGGGCGAGATGTCCCCTGGAGGTGCGGAGGCTTCCCCTTGGGTTCGGGCCGGGACGGCCATCCCCGGTGCGGCGAATCGCCAGCCCAGTCTGAAATGGCTGAGGTGGGTAAACTTCAACTTGGAGGAGAGGTAGATACCAGTGCCCATCAGTAGGGCAACCGTAACAGGCCCCCAAACCAGTGCAGCTGCTTGCGCCCAGAACTCGCCCATTCGATTTCCCCTGCCCCTTGGATGATGGTCTTGCGGTGGAGTCCTTCTTCGATCACCTTGTCCTCCTGCGTGACGCACATTTCAAACAGCGGCTTGCGCCCGTCTGCTTTGAGCAGTTTGTCCTCGCAGTCACCTTCATGGTCACCTTCATTCGCTATTGATTCCATTAGGCTGATCACCCTGGGGGTCGAAAGGACATAAATGATATGAACTCGCTTTTGGATGGGTTGAATGTACGAAAAATGGATATGTATGTCAAGCAAAGAAGGCCACAAGCTATGGAAAAAGGTTTTAGGCAAGCATTCCAGATAACGATAGGAAAACCAACCCAGGGAGGGATCAGCGCTCAGTATCGAGCTGATTCTCCTCTTCGTGAAGCATTTTCTCTTTTTGCTCTGAGCCCGAACCGGAAATGGTTAAGATCAAATAGACTAATCCTGTCAACAAGAGACCGAGGCCAATAAGGCTGAAAAACAGTTTTGGCTTCCGGACCAAAAAGATGATAAGTCCAAGCACAATAAGGATAACGATAATTGTGTGGGTCTGAGCCAAGGAAACCATGGAGCCCATGAATTTTGAAAAACCTACAAGTTACATCCTGCCGATCATTCGCCGTATAGAGTGGTTTCGACCCTTTCCTTTGACTGAATTTCTACTGCCAGTTTTTTGGCAGCCTTTCTGTCTCGAGCGTGGTGATCATTCTCTGATCAATGTCCTGGCCCGCGTTTATGACGAGTATCGTTTCACCTGCCATCGTTTCTCTCAGGGGTATGCGAAGGGCCGGCGCTCGATGCCTTCAAACGCCGGCACAGGTTTAAAGGGTTTCCCAATATTTGGAAGGCATGTCCTGGGCAAGCTTGAGCGCTCCGTCCGCGCCCGCAAAAAGGGGGTCTGAAACGCGGGTGACTTTGCACGTGCCGTATTCCTTCAAGGAATCCTGCAGGTACTCAGCAATGCCTCTGATCAGACTCCCTCCACCCGCAAGAACGATATTGTTCTTTATCTTCGTCTGGAATTCGGGATCAAACCGGGCGATCATCTCGGTCGTGGTCTCGACGAGCGGTGGCAGCATACTTTCGCATGCTCGCCGGATCTCGTCCTTGATGTCATGCATGACCGGTTTGCCGTTCACCGGCAGCTCCACGCGAACCTGTTCATTAATGTCCCGGACAAAACTGAATTTCTCCTTAAACTGCCGCACCATGTTCTTGTTGAACTTTGAGCTTGGATATTTCTCTATAAGATAATTGAAGAGCTGCTCGTCGATATAGTCGCCCGCCGTGAGAATGGTCCTCTGGTCTTCTTCTGAAGGGATGGTCCCATGCATGATGCAAAAATCGATGGTGCCGGCTCCGATGTCAATGATGAGCGCGTCGTTCAGCAGGTTCATCCCGTAAGCGATCGCAAAGGGTTCCGATACCACCATGAGGGTATGCACATATTCCTCAACCGCCTTCCGGATGGCAAGCTTGTTGACTTTCAGCGATTCGGCGGGCACCCCAACCACCGCATGGATCCTCTGGCTGGGCTCAGGCTTTGCAAGATTGATCAGATGCCTGATGATTTCTTTGACCGCTCTCTCGCTGCTTTCAATCCCTTCCTTAATAATGCCTCGCTCAAGGGGCCTGCAGACATCGAGGGAAAGCCGGTGCTGCAGGGCTTCGGCTCCGAAGAGTACCGGTTTGCCGACGACTTGTTCTGCGATAAAGTCCTTCGGCCAGCCGACGTAACTCTCAATCCATTCCCGGTTGCCACTACTTGAAGAGATCGCGCTCCGCGATGTTCCGAGGTCGATACCAACAAACAAGATATTGCCTTGCTTCTGTTCATCTCTTGGCTTCATGGGTAAGGGCTCCTTTATTCAGATAATCGAAAATGCCGGCTGCAAGATACCTGGCAATATTCTCTCTGTGACTTTCGGAATTGAGTTCCCGTTCTTCTTCGCGATTGCTGAGACACGAAACCTCCGCCAGCACGGCGGGTACGTCCACGCCAAGAAGGACCACGAAGGGTGCCCTCTTGACGCCATGGTTTTGTATGTCTTCGCTATGTTTCCTGCTGTTCAGGAACAGGTTCGCCTGGATGGATTCCGCGAACTCTTTCGACTCCTGAAGCTTCATGGTCTTGCCAAGCCTTTCCATGATTTCCCTGAAATCGCTCAGCCCGTATTCCGACCCGGCGTTTTCTTGCTCGGCGAGCTTGAGCGTCTTCTCGTCATTGGAAGGTCCAAAATAATATGTTTCAACGATGTTCGTGGGCTTGCGCGGCAAGTAATTGAGATGAATCGAGATGAAGAGGTCAGCTTTCGCTTCCTGGGCTAGGGTCACCCGTCTTTCAAGAGGTACGGTCGAATCGTCCTCCCTCGTCATGAGTACACGGTAGCGACCGCTTTTGACGAGATGGGTCTTCAATCTCTTAGCGATATCCAGTGTAATATCCTTTTCCATCGTTCCCATCTTGCCGATCGTGCCGGAGGCGGTCCCGCCGTGGCCGGGATCGATCATGATCGTTTTAATTCTCAGGCCGAGCATGCGCCTGAAAAAGACATTGCGATTGTTCAGAAAAGCGCTGAACTCGGAAGTGTTAACTACGCCTTCCGAAGAAACGTCTGCCGAAGGAAAAAGGGGGTATGGAATCCTATCCGGGGTTAGGTCTGTCAAAGCAACCGTCGCAGGGCGAGGAGTTGAGAGTGCGCTCGTGTCAACGGTCGGTTCTGCCGGCTCAGGAAGGGAAGCAAGGAGTATCCTCGTATTCGCGGTTGGTTCTGCGGGCGCGAAGGAACTTTCCATGTACTGGTCTGGAATAAAGACTGCAAAGAGGCAAAGGACCGCGAGCAGGAAAATTCTCTTCAGGGGGAAGGGTCTCCGTGGCGACCGGGCTGGGCGGTCCTTAGAGAGCATAAAAAGGTTTTGTTCATATACACCACGGAGGATGTTCTGACGAATTTTAGACTCATTCTTTCCGGCGAAGATGGAAATCATGGCATTGTGAAAGATCAACAAGTTATGGGCGAAGAGCTCTCTTCAAAATGATACTGGTGAGGCCTCCTACACCATTGCCCGATGGATCTGGTTTTTTCCGCCCCATTAAGATACAATCGCTCCCTTGAGAATTCCTGGAAGCTTAATTAGCATATATTATACCAAGTTTTCAACACTTACAAGCTTTTGTTTTTTAATAGTTTTTCCGAAATAGAGTGGGCTAGTGTGCAAAATTTTGCGCCCCAATTCGGACAAATGGTAAAAAATTGTCCAAATTTGAGAGTAAGGACGTCAACTGAAAATTGGGAGCAATTCTGTGAGCAAAGGAGTCTGTCCTCGTCAGGTTCAGTGGCTTTTAAACTTGTCTTATTTGGCGCTCTTATTGTCTTCCCAGATGCCAAAAGCGCTATTCTCTGAATTAAGACATATGGCAAAGTATCCCACCTCCGGAACAGCGGCCTTAGCAGCATTCCCCGTATTGGCACAGTTCATCTTCCAGATCGCAGTATCCGTCTCGAATCGACGCCCGGACTTTATTATAAAAATCCAGCGAGAATTCTTTCATGCCGTGAACCGTCCGGCCATGTTCCAGGACTTTCTCAAAGAGTCCGGTTTCTGTCTCCGCACAAACCGCAAAGGTGCACTCAGACCCCAAATCATTCCAGCTGATCATTCTGCCCATATTATAAAGCCCCCTTTCTTACTATAAGGATAATGATCGCTTTCTAGGATTCAAGGGTGATAGGGCTGACGAGCGCGCCATCCAATTTTTTGACAATCTCAAAAGCAAATAATATATTGCTCGGGATCTTACGATCATGAATGAAAGGTGTTAAATATTGGGTTGTGAGGGGTCCTACGGAGTGCCCCTGCCACATTAAATTCAGGCAAAGGAGGAACCAATGGGAATTCGGACAGTCGAACAATACAAACAGAGCTTGAAGGACGGACGACGTGTCTATATCCGCGGCGAAAAGGTAGAAGACATTACGACCCACCCAACACTCGGCGTCTCGGTCGATACCGTCGCCCAGGGGTTCGCGCTGACGGCCTCAGAGGATCCGGAGGTGAGAAATTTATTTGTGGTCCCTCACCCCAAAACCGGAGAACCCATCAACCGTTATTTCGTTACTCCACGCAACGCTGAAGATCTAACGCTCCGCACAAAAATGATTCAGCGGTCGATAGAACTGACCGGGGGTCTTCCTTTCGGCAAGGATATCGGCACGGACTGCCTTAATGCCGCTTTTGTCGTTGCTGGGCAGATGGGCAAAGAGCAATACCAGAAGAATGCGATGAATTTTCTGGAGCATGTGCAGAAACATGATTTGGCCATGTGCGGGGCAGTGACCTGTGTCAAGGGCGACCGATCCAAAGAGCCTTCTCAGCAAAAGCATCCTGATTATTATTTGCATGTGGTGGACAAGAACAAAGACGGGATTGTGGTCAAGGGGGCCAAGATTCATATCACCAGCGCGCCGGTTTCCAACGAAATCATCGTGGTCCCTACGCGCCAGATGCGGGAGAGCGAAGCCGACTATGCCGTGAGCTTTGCTATTCCGGCTAATTCCAAAGGGATTGTTTTTATCTGTCGGGCGGGCCGGGGCCAGTGGACCGCCCACGAGTTTCATCCCGACTATCCGGTCCGGGAACTGACCGAGGCTATGATCATCTTTGACAATGTCTTTGTGCCCTGGGAGAGAGTTTTTATGTGCGGGGAATGGCAATTCTCCATGCTCCTGGCCTACACCTTCGCAACCTTTCACCGTTTTACGGCCATCAGCTACAAGGTTCCCTCCGTGGAGGCGATGGCTGGTTGTGCGGTGGCGATGGCAGAATATAATGGCCTGGAGAAAGTGGGCCACGTCCGGGACAAATTGGCCGATATTGCCGGTTATGTGGAGACGCTTCGGGCGCTGACCAATGCCGCCGCCAAAGCCCCGGTGATGTACGGGAACATCGCGGTCCCCAACCCCCTCATCGCCAACATGGCCAAGCTCCATTTTTCGAGCGAATATCACGAATTTGTAAAATGGATTCAGGATATTTGCGGCGGTATTTTGGCCACATCCCCGGACCGAAAAGACTGGGAAAACCCCGAGATCCATGATTATCTGGAGCATTACCTTGGAGGTTCAGCCAAGTTTAGCACCGAGGACCGGCTGAGGATGATCCACGCGGCTCAACGCATGCTCTGTTCCCACGAAGCCGCATTTCATGAGGTGACCACCGTTCATGCTGAAGGGTCCATGGCAGCCCAGAAAATGATGATCCTGGCCGAGTCGCCCTTGAGAAAATACAGAGAGATGGCCAAACGGGCAGCCGGGATTACGAGCGCCTAATAGTTCCCATTTCGCCAGTGGGACGAATCCGGGGCTTCCGTTCCCCTATTCACTGTCCCATCGGTTTAACTGATATGGAAGCCTTCTTGAGTTCGTCCCTTATTTTTTGTAGGATGGCGACAGCACTGGGCGTGTCCCCGTGGACGCATAATGTCTCCGGTTTAACTTTGACTCTCGTACCGTCGTGGGCTACCACATATCCCTCTCGAACCATGGTCAGAGCCTGACTAGCGGCCCTTTCCGGGTCATGAATCACTGATCCGGCGATTGTACGGGATTGCAGTGTTCCATCGGGGTTGTAAACCCGGTCGGCATAAACCTCTTCCACAAAACGAATCGCCGTCTCCACAGCGGCCTGAACCATAATTGTTCCGGAATAGACCACTAAGATAAGCTCCTTGCCGAAACGGAGTGTTGCCCGGGCAATGGCTTCGGAAACTTCCACGTCCACAAAGGCCAAGTTTCCAAGGGCTCCGTGGACCTTGACATGCTGTAAAAGCACGCCGTGGGCTTTGGTGAAAGAATAGAGGGCTCCGATCTGGTAAAGGATATAATTTTCGATTTCATTGAGGGTAAGGCCCATGCGCCTTCTTCCGAATCCCATCAGGTCCGGATACCCGGGATGGGCTCCTACCGCAACGCCGTTCTGCTTGGCCAAACGAACGGTTTGTTCCATGACCATCGGATCACCGGCATGCCAGCCGCAGGCAATATTCGCTGAAGAAATATATTTCATGACCTCCTCATCCCGACCGAGTTTATAAGCGCCGAAACTTTCTCCCATATCACAGTTGATGTCGATTCGATCAAGCATTGACTTCTCCTTTTTCTTAAGATCTTTGGCGAAGGGAATACTAAGAAAGAATCGGGGTCGCCCTCAATCTTTCAATTTCTCAAATTCGCCTAATTCCTTATTCTTTCTCACGTTATTCCAGGAGAAAATCTTTCCATTCATTGTGATATAAACCCCCTGCGCGACAGCCTGAACCGCAGCAAACGCACAACCAAGATTGAACAACGCGTCGGAGGCGCCAAACGCATAGGGAATCATCGCCCCCACCAGAACAATCGTTTTACCCTTGACATGACTGCCGAGAAGCCGGGCCGTTTCGACCATCGTATCCGTTCCGTGCGTTACGATAATTTTATTCTCCTGGCAATCGGCGCATTTCTTCAAAACTTCCTCCCTGTCCTCACTCCGCATCTGGAGGCTATCTTTGAGCATCACTTCTTCCAGGGCAAACCTTGCCCTGCATCTGACCTGGCTTAATATATTAGACAAATGGGACTTTGCGAAAGTCAATTCACCCGTGAGCGGATCATATTCCTTGTCAATTGTCCCGCCGGTGATTAAGATTCTGATAGCTTCTTCCCCCTTCATATCAACCCTCCTCAGCCGCCCTCAGTCGATGAGAACTTTCATCCTCTTTTCCAAAAAGAATGGCGATGACCTCTTTTCTCTCCTATCAATGAGAACTTACTAAATTAGGACGACAACGTCAATGTGTATGCGCAAGCCCGTTATGACTCGCCTGACAGGGACTTGTACACCGATATATGGCGGAGATCATTCTGCGTTGACATTTTCCAGTTATATCTGTTAGACTTTGTGAAAAAAAGCTCTACCAGGCAAGTTAGAGATTATTTAGAAAGGCTATCAAGCTCTTATGAAAGCAGTTATTTTCCATGGCATCCGCGACCTGAGAGTTCAAGAGGTTGCCGATCCCAGGCCCGGACCCCGGGAGGCGAAAATAAGGATTAAGTATTGTGGTATCTGCGGGTCGGATCTACACGAGTACGTTCACGGTCTATTTCCTCTGAGCTCCTTCGGCCATGAAGCTTGCGGCGAAGTCGTGGAAGTCGGCCGCGAAGTCAAGGAATTTGAAGCTGGGGACCAGGTTATTGCTATCCAAAAAGGGGCTTACGCCGAATGCTTGGTATGTCCACAGGAAAGGATGATTAAAAAGCCGAGGAATATGAGTTGGGAAAGGGCGGCCGTGGTCGAACCTCTCTCCGGTGCCGCTTATGCGATCGAAAAGGGGGGTGTCCAGTCTAGCGACACAGTCCTGGTCGCGGGTGCCGGGCCGGTGGGACTCATGGTCTTGCTTGGCCTTAAAGCGATTGGGGTGGAAGAGATTTTCGTAACGGACATTTCGGAAAGAAGAAGAAAAAAAGCGGAAGAGCTGGGCGCCACTTTGGTTTTGAATCCTGAGGCAGAAAAAATCTCTGTTAGGATCAAAGAGCTTTCTGCCGGCAGAGGAGTGGATGTGGCAGTCGAGGCAGTGGGAATCGAAGCCACCCTGAAAGATTGTTTAGCTTCTGTCCGCTTCCAAGGCAAAGTGATTGTCCAGGGAATCTTTACTGACCGCGTCCCCATACATATGCTCGGATTTGTGACTCGGGAAACCACCATGATTGGCACGAACTCGGCCAATCCTGCTCTGGCGATGTCGTGGATCGAGTCCAAGGGGATCCGGCCCGAACTGATCATCACGAAGATCATTCGGCTTGAGCAAATATCCGCTGAAGGCTTTGAAGTCCTGACAAAAAGAGAGAAAGAAGAGATCAAGATCCTGGTTGCCCCTTAACGGAATTGGAAGGATTTGCAGAAAGTTCGCAAGAAATTTAGTCAAGTTGCGACCCGAGAAAAAAGATGCGCGCAGATGATCTGATACAATCTGGCCTGAACAGGGGGCAAAAAGCACTATCCGAATACGAGTCCAAAAAGCTGCTCAGCCTTTACGGCATCCCCGTCACGAGAGAAAAATTGTCCCGCAGCGCCGACGAAGCTGTATCTGCTGCAGACGGCCTGGGGTTTCCGGTAGCGCTTAAGGCCTGTTCAGCCGAACTCATGCACAAAAGCGAACGGGGAGGCATCGAACTGAATATCAGGAGTGAGGGTGATGTCCGTAGAGCCTATGAACGCATCATCCGGAGTGTTGACCTGCAGCTTGAGGGAGTGCTGGTTCAGGAAATGGTGCCGGGACAACGCGAGCTGGTCGTCGGCTTGAGCCGTGATACCCAGTTTGGTCCCTGTGTGATGCTGGGGATGGGCGGGATCATGACCGAGGTGTTTCAGGATACGGTCTTCCGCATGGCCCCCTTCGACATGATCGAGGCGAAGGACATGACCGAAGAACTTCGCTTCAAAACAATTCTTGGTGCCTTCCGCGGCCAAAAACCCGTGGATATGGAGATCCTTTGCCGGACCCTCATAGCGGTTGGGCAGATTGGATTAGAGCTTGAAACGGTATCCGAGCTCGACATCAACCCTTTGATCATCACTCCAGAAGGTCGCCTGGTGGCTGTGGATGCGCTCGTTATACTGAAAAGAAACCCAAAATGATAGAATCCATTAAATCCAGCCCCCTATACCCTATTGCCAACCCGAAGAGCATCGCCATCTTCGGAGCCTCCAATAATGCCACTTCAATGGGAACTGGCCTCCTCGGCTCGCTTCTGGGCCTGGGATTTAAAGGCGAGATCTATCCTATTCACCCCAAAGAGGATCGGGTGCTCAATCTCGAGGCCTACCGAAGCGTCCTGGATCTGCCCAAGGTGCCTGACCTGGCGCTGATCGTGCTCCCCACGCGTATCGTGTCCGAGGCGATGGACGCATGCGGAAGGAAGGGCATCAAGCACGCCATCGTGATTTCGGGCGGTTTTAAAGAAGTGGGCGGCGATGGGGTAAGCCTTGAAAGAGACCTTGTTGCTGCGGCCAATAAATATGGCATACGCTTTTTGGGCCCGAACTGTATCGGCGTGGCAAATCCCGGTTACAAGGTGAACACGACTTTCATGGTCTTTGAAGGCGCTCCCGGCTTTATCGGTATGGCTTCTCAGAGCGGGAGTTTTGTGACCCAGATGTTCAGCTATCTTTCCTGTTATGTCATAGGCTTCAGTACGGCATTCAGTGTGGGAAATGAAGCCAATATCGATATCGTCGACTGTATGGAATACCTTGGCGCCTGTCCCGATACAAAGGTGATTGCGCTCTATATCGAGGGCATTCGGAGGGGTCGGGCGTTTGTGGAAATGGCGAGATCGATCGTTCCGAAAAAGCCCATTGTCGCTTTCTATATCGGTGGGTCGGAAACGGGAAGCCGGGCAGGCCTCTCACACACGGGGGCAATGGCAGGACCGGATAAGCTCTACGAAGGCATATTCCGTCAGGGCGGAATTATCCGGGCACGGTCGATGACGGAACTGTTTGATCTCTGCTGGATGCTGGGCTCCTTTCCCAGAATCACGGGAAGACGTGTGATGATTCAGACCCACTCCGGGGGGCCCGGAGCTGAGGCAGCGGATGCCTGCGGAAGGGCAGGTCTTGAGTTACCGTCGCTTTCACCGGAGACGATCAAGAGACTAAGTCCCTTTGTCCCCCACACAGGGAGCATCAGTAACCCCCTAGATTTCACCTTTGGCAGGAACATCACGGACTACTACTGGGAAATCCCGAAGGTGTTGCTGGAGGAGAAGAACGCAGACGTCCTCCTTTACTATTTTTCGATGTCCGGGGGAACGATCGAGCGCACGATAAGGCAACTGGGTATCCCCCCGGACCAGATTGCAGAAAAGGCCGCCGAGATGGTCAATGTGCAGTCCAATTCCATCATCCGCCTGCTTGAAACCCACGACAAACCTTTTGTCGGCTATACGTTTCTGAGTCTAAAGGATCAACTGGTGAGAAAGCTCGTAGAACGAGGAATCCCGATCTTCCCGGGTCCGCAGAGAGCTGCCCGGGCGATTGAGGCTGCATACCAGTACACGTGCCTTCGAGACAAAATTCTGGCCTCCGTCTTTCAAGAAAAGGCAGCTTCCCGGTGAGAGCCTGACAGGGGTTGGATGAGATGAGGTGTAATGAATCGTTAGAATTTTTCAAACATTGAACAGAAAATTGATGATATCTCCGTCTTCAACGACATAGTCCCTGCCCTTCTGCATATATTTCCCTACCTCTTTAACCTTTTGCTCACTTCCCAGTTTAATCAAGTCCTGATATTTCATCACCTCTGCTCGGATGAACCCGCGCTCAATGTCAGAATGAATGACACCCGCGGCCTGGGGGGCAAGGGCTCCCTGTCGGTTTGTCCAGGCCCGTACCTCGTCCGGACCGACAGTGAAAAACGAGATGAGGCCAAGCGTTTTGTAACAAAGCATCGTCAGCCTGTCGATGGCCGGCTGATCGAGCTGAAATTCCTCATGAAAGGTCTCGCGCTCTGCCGCATCGAGCTGGCAGAGTTCCTGTTCCATCTTGGCGGAAACAGCAATCCACTGGAAGCCCTGGTCACGGAAATCTTCCTTCAATTTGCTAATCGGATTCTGATCGCCCAGCTTCTCCTCTCCCACATTAAGGATAATGATCAACGCTTTACGGGTCAGCAATGGGTAGCTGGCAATAAACTTTTCTTCGGACTCGGTTAAGGACAAATTTCTCAAAAAAAGGCCAGCTTCGAGACGGCCTTTCATGCGCGTAAGAAGACCCGCCTCCAAGGCTGTCCTTTGAACATCTCTCTTCTTGTTATGTTCTTTTTCGAGCCGCTCGAGCCGCTTTTCAATAAAAAGAAGATCATTCAGTTGCAGCTCTTCGTTGAAGAGCAGGATATCCCGACGAGGATCGACCGTTCCGTGGATGTGGAAGACCGTATCGTCCTGAAAAGCTCGAACAAGGTGGCAGATCACGTCCACCTGCTCCAGCCCCCGCAGGATCTGATCATTGCGAGAGGCCTGCTGGTCTAAGTCAGGGAGAAGAGAAAATTCAATATGGGCAGGGGTCTCCTGACGGGGAGCATAAAGCTCGACGAGGCGATCGAAGCGCGCGTCTCTCACCTTCGCCAACCCTAAACCATTTCCTTTTTTGCTTTCTGAGTTGGGTTCTTTACCGGTCAAGAGTCGAAAGAGTGTTCGCTTACCAACCTGAGGAAAACCCACCAGACCGAGTTTCATCGTCTTTCTCCTTCCATCCAACGAGACCTCCCATTTGATTTTTGAGAGGCAAGCCTGCTCCGGAAAACTTCGCACGAATCTCAGGAATGATCTTTGGGAAAGCTACGAGATCACTGCCTTAGGAGAAACGCTTGGGAGGGATTGGGAATACTCTTTTTTTGAATAACACAGAGTACGCTCCTTTTCAATCCTATCAGGATCGCCAAAGCAGCGAGGAAATAAAAATAAATGTTGTACTCCTCCACTTCCGGATGTTAGCAATCTCACTTATTGATAAGGTCCGGTTCAGAGAACCCGGCCTTTACAATTTTATAGGAAGCGGAAAGCTTGTCTGCTGGATGAGGAATGGTTATTATTTTATTAAGGATAGTCAAGTAAGCTCCGTTAGAAAACGCAGGGTCTTAGCTCTGTTCTGGACAAAAAAGGAACTAATGCTTCTTGTTCCGGCGCAAATGTTGGGGCACTCTAACGGGGCAAAAGGAGGTGCTCGAAATGAAAAAAAGCCTTAGCTGCAAGGACGTGGGCTCTGACTGCGATTTTGTCATCTGCGGCAAAACAGAGGATGAAATCTTTAAGAAAGCCAAAGAGCATGCCCGAAAGGTACACACTATGAGCGAGTTCACACAAGAATTTAAAGACAAGGCACGTTCGGCGATTCGCGATGTGGAACGTTGCTAAGATCTGAAGAAGCCACCCGCGATCATTGCAGGTGGCTTTTTTTATCCTCTATTGGCTGTTCCCTCGCCATCTGTCTGTTGGTCTGAAAAGAAATAAGTTATAATAAAATTGAGAAAGGAGAATAAAGATAAATATCGTGTTAATATACAAACAAATTGAAAGATGGAAGTTCCCTCTAGATAGGGGGGTAGGCGAAGGCCGATCCCCCCAAGATTTTTAGAGACCCGCTGGAGTTTCCGAGAGGAAACTCTGATCAAAGGGAGAGACAAAAAGCCTCTCCTGAAAAAGCGGGCTTCCGACAAAGAACAGGAAAGCTAACCATTCGGTTAGCTTTCTTTTGGTGCAGCCGGCAAGAAACAGAAAATTTATTCTATTATTGCGCTGTCAGCCTCCATGTTCCGATCGTCCTGTAAACGGTCCTGCCAATGGAGGCTAACCATAATTATTTGCTCTTTAAATTATCAATCCGCTTTTTACCTCTCCGTTCCTGAAACTGTAAATCCAGCATTCGTAACTGAATTGAAGATTTGAAGTTAATCACAAAAAAGATAGTTTTAACCCCCCGTACTTCTAGCGTTGACAAAATGGCTATCTCTGATAAAGTCATTTCAACAATTCGAGTAGAATTTTCTCTTGCTAAAGAGAGTGTTTTGCCGCAACCTAAAGTGGAAAGGAGGGAATGTACAGAGATCAAAAGGAGAGACTTCCTGAAAAGCGGAGTTGCCATTCTGGGGGCAGCATCATTGGGCATGACGCCTGAGGGGATGGTGAGAAGAAAAAATGTTGCAAAACGCTTTTGATGCTGGGACTTGAAGTGGGAAAAAGAAGATGGCAACATGGATAGAGTTTTCGATCTCGTCAACCTATGAAGTCAAGTACCCGGGTGTGGCGTTTGGGTTGACACTCATTTCAGGGTGTAAGCCCTTAACCGACTGCGCAGGGTTTGATCAATACAAGCGAAAGCTCCTGCGGAAGATGAGAAAGCGGGAAATCCTTACTGAGATCTCCCAGCGCATCTACATGTACGACCGGTTTTTCCAGAGCTTCGGATTTGAGTGCCCCCTGCCCCAGCATCTTAAGAGAACCATCCACAGCGGATTTCCAAGGTACAACCTCATGGTGGATGCCCACTTTATGGCGGAGATGTGCGCCGGGATCCTTGTAGCTGTCACTGATTATGATCGGATCGAAGGTATGCTAACGCTCGATGTGGCCCGGGGAGGGGAGACGGCCGTTGGAATGGGAGGCCGCCAATTCACAATAAAAGAAGGGGAGATCGTGCTCCGGGACGAAAAGGACATCATCTGTGTTCTTTGCCAGGGAGCGGATGAAAAAACAAGAGTGAAGGATGATACACGTAATGTTCTTTTCTATTCCTATGCTATCCCGGGTATTGATGGGATCTATCTCAAGGAAGGATTGACCATTGCTGCGGAGACTATGGCCCAGTTTGGCGGGGGAACCGTTAAGGGTTTAGAGGTATTCGTAAAGGGAAGCGTACGAAATCAATAAGGAGTAGAAAGAGTCTTTCGCACTTCATTGATGGAATAATTCAGGACTTTTGTGAAAAAATCTTCCATTCTTGACTTCCCTTAAAATATAGAAGCTTGAGAAAGAAAGAGTGGTTATGAGAGCTTATCATGATAGGCGAGACTCGGCATCGAAAATGCAAGAAAAGCTTAAGAAGTGAATTTAGGCTAAAACTGCATTAACCTTGCATTCGCTTATGTTGGCTTACGAGCTATACACATTCAATAAGAAAAAAGGCTATGAGTTCATCGGAGTTCTCCCAGAGAGAAGAGAGAACCCAACGAGAGCAACGAAGGACTCTATCATGAATTGGG